>JBJEUD010000156.1:0-1934 GCA_051883655.1 Candidatus Faecivicinus sp.
GGCCGGAAAAAAGAAGGGCATGAACAATGCGCCCGGCTTGAACCGAACGCATCAGTCGTTCCATTTTTCCATCCTGTCCGACCCATTCGACCTGCTTCAAAGCGAGACGGAACCTCCCGATTCGTCAGATTTTCACGAACTGTTCCACGTTCAGCACAAAAACGGTAGCGCCGCCAACCATGACCTCCACGGGATAGGGCACATACACGCCAGTCGTGCCGGAAATCGGCGACGGGGAGGTTGCAAGCTGCTTGCGGCTCTTGCACACGCGCTCAATGATCTTCATTGCACTGTCGAACTTGTCGTCATCAATGCCCAGCAGAAGCGTCGTGTTGCCGGACCGGAGGAATCCGCCCGTCGTCGCCAGCTTGGTCACGCTGAAGCCTTCACTCATAAGATTACTGATCAAACGGGAAGCGTCTTCATCCTGAACAATAGCAATAATCAGTTTCATCCTTGGATCCCCCTTCGATAAAAGTTTACACTCTTATTATACACGACTTCCCGTCAATATGCAAGAAATTTCTCCTCAATCACAGCAGAATACAGATCATGCCGCCGTTCCCATCGTTGATGATCTTCTGAAGCGCTTCCTGGATCTTTCCGCGGACGTCTTCCGGCATGCGCATGAGCTTGCTGCTGAGCCCCTCGCGTACCAGATCGTTCAGGGATTTTCCGAAGATTTCGGTATCCCAGATGCCCTCGCGATTGTTTTCAAACGCGCTGAGCAGGTATTTCACCAGCTCCTCCGACTGCTTTTCCGTGCCGACGATGGGGCTGACCTCCGTCTGAATGTCCACGCGGATCATGTGCAGCGACGGAGCGCTCGCCTTCAGCCGGACGCCGAAGTGGGAGCCCTGCTTCACGATTTCCGGCTCCTGCAGCTCCAGCTCCTCCATCTCCGGAG
Source organism: Candidatus Faecivicinus sp. (assembly GCA_051883655.1). Lineage (GTDB taxonomy): Bacteria > Bacillota > Clostridia > Christensenellales > Aristaeellaceae > Faecivicinus. The sequence goes on from JBJEUD010000156.1 coordinate 908, forward strand.
CCACCATGCCGTAACCGGTGGTTCGAACGCTGTTCAGCGCGTCCGAAACGCGGTCGTATTCGCGCTTCGCCCGCACCAGCTCCTTCATCAGTTCGAACAGGTGCTCCTCACCCTCGATCTCCTGTCCGCTGGCTTCGCCGAGAATGCGATAGAACAAGCCGTCCTTCATCGTCAGGCGGTATTCCACAGTGCCGTCGTTGAGGTTGATTTCTCCCGGAAGAACATCCTCCGTATACTCGTTGTCGGCGAGCGCCTGCCTGAGAATTGCATGATCGCGCACTCTGTGCATGCTCTCCACAGAGGACTGCACCGAATCGCCGACCGATTTTCCCAGCCAATGCTCCTCGTCCAGAGAGGTCAGCCACGATGGCGCATGAATGCGAATCTCCCTCAGCGGGAACTCGAACAGCACGCTCTCCAGAAGCGCATTGACATCGTCGAGCTGCATTCCCAGCACATCCACCGCGTGCACCGGCACGCCATGCCGCTCGGAAAGCACGTCTTTGGCCCGCTGCGCCTCCGGTGAATCCGGCATCTTGCTGTTCAACACAATGATGAACGGCTTGCCCAGCGCCTTCAGCTCACGGATGACCCTCTCCTCCGCCTCAGTGTAGGCCGACCGCGGCATATCGACGATGCTGCCGTCCGTGGTCACGACAACGCCGATGGTGGAATGCTCCTGAATGACCTTCCGCGTGCCGATCTCTGCGGCCTCTTCAAAGGGGATGTCGTGATCAAACCAGGGCGTTCGCACCATGCGCGACTCCTCTCCCTCGTTTAATCCCAGCACGCCGGGAATCAGATAGCCCACGCAGTCCACCAGCCGGATTTTTGCCGACGCAGAATCCCGGAGCACGACCTCCACCGCTTCATTGGGGATGAACTTCGGCTGAGTGGTCATGATCGTGCGCCCCGCGCCGCTCTGGGGCAGTTCGTCCACCGCCCGCTCGCGATTGGCCTCGCCGCGCATATTTGGCAGGACAAGCAGCTCCATGAACCGCTTGATAAACGTCGATTTTCCGGTGCG
>JBJEUD010000157.1:0-1914 GCA_051883655.1 Candidatus Faecivicinus sp.
ACGGTGATTTCCAGCCTGGTGGCGCTTTTGTACAGCCTGGCGGACACCTATTTCGTGGGCATGCTCAACGACCCGGTGCAGACGGCGGCGGTGACGCTGGCCGCGCCGGTGCTGCTGGCGTTCAACGCGGTGAACAACCTCTTCGGCGTGGGCAGCTCCAGCATGATGAGCCGCGCGCTGGGCCGGGGCGACATGAAGACGCTTCGGCAGAGCTCCGCCTTCGGGTTTTACGGCGCGCTGATCAGCGGCGTGCTGTATTCGATCGCGTGCGCGCTGCTGCTGAGTCCGCTTTTGCGGGCGCTGGGCGCGGACGCGACCACCCGGGAGGCCACGTCGCGGTACATGCTGTGGACGGTGCTTTTCGGCGCGACGCCCTCGATCATGAACGTGGTGCTGGCCTATCTGATCCGCTCCGAGGGGGCGACGCTGCACGCCAGCATCGGCACCATGAGCGGGTGCCTGCTGAACATCGCGCTGGATCCGCTGTTCATCCTGCCCGCCGGGCTGAACCTGGGCGCGGAGGGCGCGGCGCTGGCCACGATGATCTCCAACTGCGCGGCCACGCTGTACTTCTTCGGCTATCTGTTCCTCCGGCGCAGAAGCACCTGCGTGTGCATCTCGCCGAAGGAGTTCACGCTGCGGCGGGAGATCGTGGGCGGCGTGTGCCGGGTGGGCGTGCCCGCGTCCATCCAGAACCTGCTCAATGTGCTCAGCCACATGCTGCTGAACAACCTGGTCTCGCCCTACGGCGCGGCGGCGCTGGCGGGCATGGGCATCGCGTCGAAGATCGCGATGATTCCCTGGTACGTGTCCAACGGCGTGTCCCAGGGCGTGATGCCGCTGGTGGGCTACACCTACGCCGCCCGGCTGCTGGAGCGAATGAAGCATGCGCTGAGGTTCTCGGTGAAGCTCTGCGAGAGCGTGCTGTGCGCGATGGCGCTGATCTGCTGCCTGTTCGCCCCGCAGATCACCGGCGCGTTCATCGAGGACGCGGAGACGGTGGCCTACGGCGCGAAGTTCCTCTACGGCATGGCGCTGTCGGTGCCGTTTCTGGCGCTGGATTTTCTCGCCGTCGGCGTGTTTCAGGCGGTGGGGCGCGGGTCGCTGTCGCTGCTGATGGCGCTGCTGCGCAAGGGGGCCTTTGAGATCCCGGCGCTGTATGTGCTCAACGCGCTGTTCCCGCTGTACGGCCTGTCCTGCGCGCAGCTGGCCGCGGAGGTGTGCATGGCGGCGATCGGCACGGCGCTGCTGCTGCGGCTGATCCGGGGAATCGAGCGGGAGAGCGCCGTTCAGGGCGCATGACATCATTTTTATGGAGGAAACGCATATGGGACTGCCCATTCAGAAGAAGGCGTCCATCCGGACGGAGCGGCTCGAGCTGAAGCCGTATTCCCCGGCGGACCGGGAGCGCCTGACGGAGCTTTTCACCAACGCCGAAATCGCGAAGACGTTCATGCTGCCGGACTTCGAAAACCGGGAGCGGTCGGCGGCGCTGGCGGAGAGGATCATCGGCTTCAGCCGGATCGGGGATACCGCGCACCTGGAATACGGCATCTATCTCGACGGCCGTCTGATCGGGTTCGTCAACGACTGCGGCATCGAGGGCGATGAGATCGAAATCGGCTACGTGGTGCATCCGGATTTTCACGGGAAGGGCTATGCGACGGAAGCCGTCGGCGCGGTGCTGCAGGAGCTTCGCGGGATGGGATTTCGGAAGGTCGTCGCGGGGTACTTTGTGGAAAACACCGCCAGCCGCAGGGTCATGGAGAAGTGCGGCATGCGGCCGAGCGGCAGAACCGAGGAGATCGAATATCGCGGCGCGGTTCACAGGTGCGGCTATTGCGAGATCTGCTTCGAAGCATAGCGGCCTGCCGGCCGGGACATGAAAAAAGCCTCCGCATCGTGCGGAGGTTT
>JBJEUD010000158.1:0-10592 GCA_051883655.1 Candidatus Faecivicinus sp.
TCCTCAGTTGCTGCCGCGCTTTTGGTAGCGGAAACTTTGTTCTGCGTTCGAGGGGCGCCTCCGGCGGGCCGGGGCGCTGCCCCTGGACCCCGCCAGAGGGGATGATCCCCTCTGGACTCCTCAGTTGCTGCCGCGCTTTTGGTAGCGGAAACTTTGTTCTGCGTTCGAGGGGTGCCTCCGGCGGGCCGGGCGCTGTCCGGTGTTCGGGGATCAGTCGGCCAGGTAGTTGACGGCGTAGGTCGCGTCGCCGACCTGGAGGGTATCGTCCTCGAGGGTGAGGCCGAGGGCGTCGCGGGCGTTGGTGTTGACGCTGACGTAGTCGGCGGCGACGACGATGGCGGGAATCTCCCCGATGGCGGTGCCGTTGAGGTACTCCAGCGCGAGCTCAGCGGTCTTCTCGCCGATGCCGGTGTCGTCGATGGCGATGGTGGCGAAGCAGCCGGAGGCGACGGTGGTGGCGGAGGAGCAATAGGTGGGGATGGAATACTCGGCGCACAGCTCGGCCAGCGCAGTCACGCCCGCCTGGACGTTGGAGTCGTTGGGCACGAAGATGGCGTCCACGCCGTCGGCGATCAGGGCCTCGGTGACGGTGGCGACATCGGCGGAGCTGTTGATGGTCTTGGCGACGTACTCGACGCCGACGGAATCCAGATAGGCCTCGCAGGCCTCCACGGTGGTGACGGCGTTGGTCTCGCTGGTGGAGTAGATCAGGCCGTACTTCTGCAGGCCCGGCGTGAGGACGTCGGCCAGCGCGAAGATGTCGCCCACGGGGATGGCGTTGGAGGTGCCGGTGGCGTTCTTGTCGGGGGTTTCCATTTCGGTGATCACGCCGGCGGCCACGGGGGCGGACACTGCGCAGAAGAAGCAGGGGGTCTCGCTCTCCAGGTTCACGAACTGCTGGGTGGCGGGGGTGGCGATGCAGAACACCAGGTCATAGCCGTCCATGGAGCTGCAGATGGTGGCCAGCGTGGTGGCGTCGCCCTGCGCGCACTGATAGACGATCTCGGCAGTCTCCTCGGTATAGCCGTTCTCCGCCAGCTTGTTCAGAATGCCCTGCTTCATATCCAGGAACGCGCCGTTTTCCTTCTGAATCACGATGCCGATCGTGGGCTTTTCCTCCGCGAAGGCACAGGGCAGAACGACCATCAGGATGACCAGAACCAGAGACAGAATGCGCTTCATTGTTGTTTCCTCCTTGAAATGAATCTTTTTTCTGAATAAAAAAACTGCCCGATGTGTATACTTACACAAAGGGCAGGTTATTCACCTACGGTACCACCTTTATTTCGATCGCCGCGACAGCGATCCTCACTGGGATGCCAACACATCCCGCACCTTTAACGCAGGTATACGGTCCGGCTACTCGGCAGCGCCTTTCGCCCTTCCCTCGGCGACCCATTTGACCATCCGGCTTTCTGCGGAACTCTCAGCAACGTCCACTCTCTGTGAGCGCCCATGATGGTTTTACTCTCGCCTCAACGGTTTATCGTTTGAAGTTGTGCCCATTATAACTCGGCTTGACTACCGTGTCAATAGGTTGTGCGAAATTTTTTTCTGAAAAATTTACGCTGCGGGAACTTCGCCTTTACTGGGCCAGTTTCTCCCCGCCGCCCTCGGCGCTGTCCGCGCTGTCCATCAGGATGGCGGTCTGCTGCATGCCCACGATCTTCCACAGGCCGTCGGTCTTCACCAGCGTGATGTTGTAGCGGCCGCCCTGCCATTCGGGGATGACCGAGGAGGCCTCGCTGGCGCGGCTGGAGATGACCTTGCCCTCGATGTTGGACACCTGCTCGGTCACGGTGCAGGTGGCGTACTCGTCCCACGGCCAGGCCCACAGCCGCTCGATGTTCATCTCATAGTCGAAGCCGGTGATGGTATAGTCGTCGTAGGCGGAGCTGCCGGCAAACGCGCCGGCGAGGGCCGGGTCCGCGCTGAGAAAATCGTAGTGGAAGTACTTGTTCAGCTCCTCGGCCTCGTCCCGGGTGAGGATGACCTCCACGCGCTTTTCCAGCCCCTCGTCGAGAATCACGTAGATGTTTGCGATGTTCATGCACATGAAGAAGCCGCATACCAGCATGCCCACCAGGATGCACAGCACCACCAGGCGCTGCGCGATAAACCAGACCAATCTGCGAATGTACAGCACGTTACCACAATCTCCTGTTTTGAATTATTCCTGCGCGTCCGGCGCGGCGGCCGCCCCGGCGTCGGGCTCGACGGCCTCGATTTCCGCTTCGATGCCCGCGGCGTCGCTCTCCCCGCTGGATTCGAGGATGTTCTTCAGCTGATCGATCATCTGCTCGTCGGTCAGGCGGAACTTGAACACCACGCGGCGGGACGCGTCCTTGTCCTCGACGCCGTTTTCGTCCAGCACGGGGTCGCTGAAGGAGCGGCCGTTGGCGGTGGCCATCTGGCGCAGCAGCCGGCGCTGGCCGGCGGTGATGGCGGTATAGCTGTCGGACAGCACATAGGACGCCACCGCGCCCGCGCGCTGCTGGGACAGCTCCAGGTTCTGAATATAGCCGCCGACGGAGTCCGTGTGGCCCTCGATGATGATCTCGGCCACATAGGGCAGATACTCGTCGGAGAACAGCACGTCCAGGTAGACCGGCAGGAAGTCGTCGATGCGGGCGCGGCCCTCGTCGGTCAGGTCGTAGCGCCCGGTGGAGAACAGCACGTCGGCCTCCAGCGCGATGGCGCCGCTGTTGGGATCCACGCTGGCGGAGATGTTGGCGGCCCGCAGCGCGTCGCTCAGCGACGAGATGATGCGGGGCTTCATGCCCACCAGCTGCTCGATCTGCTGCTGCTGGTTGTCCAGCAGCGTCTGCTGCTCGTCGATCTGCGTCTGCTGGTTGCCCAGCTGAATGCTCAGTGCGTCCAGGCTCTGCTGCTGGGCGGCGATCTCGTCCTCCTTCTCCTTGAGCAGCGACTGGGCCTCGGCCAGCTCCTCCTGCTGGGCGGCGAGCACGGCCTCCGCGTCCTCCAGGTCGGCCACGGCGGCGTTGAGCCGGATCTGCTGGGCGAGCATCTGCTGCTCGGCCTCGGTCAGCTTGCCGCGCTGCTCCTCCAGCGAGGCGTTGGCGGCGTCCAGATCGTACTGCTGCCGGGCGATCTCCGCCATGTTGATTTCATACATGTCGAAGTACTGATACATGACATAGAACAGGATCAGGATGATGATCAGCAAAAGCGAGCTCATCAGATCCGAAAAGCTCAGCCAGAGGCTGCCGTCGTTGCGGCCGGCGCGGCCGGAGCGGCGGGAACGGTAATTGCGCATGGTTTCCCTCCCTTCGCGTTCGCGTCAACTGCGCGGTCAGCGGCCGTAGAGCCGGTCGACCGCGTCGTTGAGCGCGCGCTGGGCCTGATCCAGCGTCCGGATCAGCTGGTCCACCTGGTCCAGGAACTGGTTCGAGGTCTGTCCCACGGCGCGGGGCAGCTTGCTCAGGGAATCGGAAATGCCCGTGGCGAGGTAGTCCACCCGCTGGGTGAACTGGTTGACGTACTCCCGATAGGCGTCCAGCGTGCCGCGCAGCTCGTCCTGCATGGCCTTGGAGGTGGCCTTCTGCACGTTTTCGATGTGGGAGGCGGCGGCGCGCAGCTCGCCGGAGGCCTTCTGCATGGACTGGGACGCGGCGGCGTTCTCCTCGGAGAATTTGCGGGTGAAGCCCGAGACCGCGTTCGTCATGGCGTCCACGCTGCGGGAGACCTCCGTCTGCATGGCGGAGATGGTCTTGAGATAGTTCGTCTGCTGATTGGACACCAGCTGCATCTGCTCCACGGTGGAGGCGATGCGGGCGTAGCCGTCCTCGGCCTGCCTGGCGTTGGCCTTGAGCGCGTCGAGATAGCCGGTCATGGCCGACTCGGTTTCCCGGGCGGCGCTGAGCGTATCGCGCATCTGCGCGGCCATGGAGGTGAGCATGGCCTGCACGTCGGCCAGGCCGTCCGTCACCTTGTCCGCCTCGGCCAGGCGGGCGCGGGTGAGCTCGCAGGCCTCGCGCTGGCTCTGGTTCACGCCGTCGAGAGTGCGGCCCAGCTCCTTGAACTGGCCGGACACCGCCGCGTCCATGCGCTCCACAAAGCGCGTGACCACGGCGTCCAGGAACCGCATCTGGTCCTTGCTGGTCACGGTCATGAACGCCTTCAGGTTCTGGTTGACGGGCTCGACCGCGTCCTGCACGGCGCGGGCCATGTTTTCGGTGAACGTGCCGTTGAGATCCCGCGCCATGGTCTGAATCAGCGCGGTCTGCTCCTGCTGATAGATGGCCATCTGGGTGAGGGGATCCACGGAGAGCACGCCGGCATAGCGGCTCATCGCGCCGTAGAAGGAGCGCAGCGCGTGCTCGGTGGAGCCGTACACCGCGCGGGTGGTCAGCGTGAACAGCACCGAGCCCACCACGCCGAAGATGGACGTCATGAAGGCGTACTTCATGCCGGGAATCAGCGTCATGATGGAGGACTGCGCGGCGGCGGCGTCGGTCATGTCGAAGCCGGAGAGGCCCTGGGCCAGGCCGATCAGCGTGCCCAGAAAGCCCAGCGACACCAGCAGGCTGGGCACCGCCTCGGCGAAGGCCGAGCGGCCGGGGCCGTAGATGACGGTCTCCTCGTTGATGAAGTCCTCCACATTGCTGGCGTTGTGGTATTCGCCGTCGGCAAAGAAGAGGTTGTTGAGATAGGCGCTCCAGTGGGCCATCAGCGCGCCCTTGCCGAGAAAATCGTCCTCCTGCCAGGAGCGCTTGGCCTTCGTCCCGGCCTTGATGCTGCGCACCGCGCGGCGCAGCCGGCCGCGGGTGTCCAGCACCGGCACAATGCAGCAGGCGATGCCGACGATGAACACGGCCACGATCACGATGTAGATGAAAATATTGGAGAGATTGGCGGTCGCGGAACCGATGAGAGAGCTGATAAAGGCCATGCGCACCTCCGATTATGTAAAAAATGAGATTGCATATAAGAATACATTTTCAGTATAGCATGATTCCATTCGGGAATATACACAATTTCCATGACGATGCGGTGACGAAAATTAGACGTTCCGGGGCGGAAGGGCGTTCCCGTTTTCCTCCCTTCGGCCATAAAAAAGCGGCAGGCCCTCCCCGCGGAGGGCCTGCCGCCAGACTGTCGAAAAACCTCGCGCAGAACCGCCTGTAAAATCGGGCGCGGCGGCGTGTACGGCGCGCCCGTCTTTTTTCGCAAGCGCAAGCGGCGGAAAAAGAGCACCTTCCGTCAGGAAATCGCCCGGAAAATCGTGAGATTTTCAGATTTCCGCAGTTCTCCTCTTTCTCAATGAAAATCCTCAGATTTTCATTGAAAGTGTCAAAAAGACTTTTTTGACACGCAGACGGCAGGCCCTCCCACACGGAGGGCCTGCCGCTTGGTTCTGTTTTTCGGGCTCCGGGGCCGTCACTTCTCCCCGCGCATGCTCCAGATGGCGGTTTCGATGCGGTGGGTGACCTCGGTCAGGGTCGCGGAATCGTACTTCCGGCCCAGGTCGGAGATGTCCACCGGCTTGCCGATGGAGATATCCACGTGGTGGAACAGGCGATAGGGGCCGTCGATATACACCGGGATGATCGGCGCGCCCGCGCGCATGGCGATCATGCTCACGCCGTTGAGCATGGGGGTGGGGGAGTTGTCGCGGCTGCGCGTTCCCTGGGGGAAGATGCCCAGGCCCTCGCCGTCGGCGATGGTCTTCAGCGCCTTGCGGATGGCGCCCAGGTCGCTCTCGCCGCGGTTGACCGGGATGCCGCCCAGGCCCTTTTCGCCCAGGATCAGCCGGGTCACGGGGTTCTTGTAGAGCTCCGCCTTGGCCAGATAGGTGTATCTGCGCTTCTTCATCCGCACCGAGAGGAACAGGCAGTCGCGCCAGTGCACGTGATTGGCGCACATGATGAACCCGCCCGCCTCGGGGATGTTCTCCAGTCCGGTCACCTTCGACGGCCAGCACAGGTTGTAGTACGGCCGGAGGATTGCGGACAGCGTATCATAAAATCGGATGTTCATGGTCGGTTCCCTCCGCTCAGCCCGCAATGGCCTTTTCGGCGAGCCGGACGATGGCGTCCGTCGCCTGCTCGATGGTCATGTCGGAGGTATCCACGCGCACGGCGTCCTCTGCCTGGCGCATCGGCGACGCGGCGCGATGGGAATCGTTGTAGTCCCGCTCGACGATGTCGGCCAGCACCTTCTCGTAGGGCTCCTCCCGGCCCTTGGCCCGGAGCTCCTCGAACCTGCGCTGGGCGCGCGTCTCGCAGCTGGCGGTGAGATAGATCTTCAAGGTCGCGTTGGGCAGCACGTCGGTGCCGATGTCGCGGCCGTCCATCACCACGCTGTTGCCCTCGGCGAACTGGCGCTGGAGCGCCACCATGCGCTCCCGCACCGCCACCACCGCGGAGACCTTCGAGGCCAGGATGGAGGCCTCGGGCGTGCGGATCAGGCCGGTCACATCCACGCCGTCCAGGATCATGTGCTGCTCGCCGCCGACGAAGCGCACCTCCACCCGGGGCGTGCCGCAGGCCCTGGCGATGCCGTCCGTGCCGGAGATATTGTTCTGCTTCATGTAGAGCCCCATCGTCCGGTACATCGCGCCGGTGTCCAGATACACCGCGCCCAGCCGCTTCGCGACGGCCTTGGCAACCGTGGATTTGCCCGCGCCCGCGGGCCCGTCAATGGCAATGGAAAAAACTTTCTGCATACTGATGATAACACTCCTATCGCTGATCCGGGACTCGGGGCCCTTGCCTCACTCGATCTCGCCGCCGGCCAGCGTGGCGATGGCGTGGGCGAAGATCTTCACGGAGGTGAGCATCTTTTCGATGTCGATGTATTCGTCGGGCATGTGGCAGGTGTCGGTGTCGCCGGGGAAGTTCAGGCCGAAGGCGACGGTGTTGGGCATCATGCGGGAATAGGTGCCGCCGCCGATGGCGAAGGCGTAGGCGTCCAGGCCGGTGACCTCGTGGTAGACCTTCAGCAGGCCGCGCACGATCTTGTGGTCGGCGGGGACGTGGTGGGGCGTATGGTTGCCCAGGCAGGTGACGGCCAGCCTGTCCTTCGACAGCGCCAGCGCCACGGAGCCGCACATGTCCTTCGCGTCGGCGCAGAGGGGATAGCGGATGTCCAGCTGCGCCTCGAGGTTCATGCCGTCGTAGCGGAGGATGCCCAGGTTGCAGGTGAGCGGGCCGGAGAGCTCGTCGGCCTGCCTGATGCCGATGGACGCGCCGTCGTACTCCAGGCCCAGCTTGTCGGCCAGGGCGGCGATGGCGGCGCGGCTGTTTCCGCCCGCGCCCAGGTCCTTCAGGGCGATGAGCAGCATGCCGGCGGCGTTCACGCCCAGGTGGGGCATGGAGGCGTGGGCGGAGACGCCCTCGGCGACGAGGGTCACCCTGCCGTCGTTTTCCTCCACGGTGAGCTTGAAGCCGCGCGCGGCGGCGACCTTTTCCACCGCGGCGCGGAAGGCGGGAAGGTCCTTCACGCCCAGTTCGGCCCTGGCGATGCCGGGAACGACGTTGCGGCGGATGCCGGCATAGAGGGAGTACACGGGCAGTTCGCATTCGCCCTCGCCGCTGGTATAGGCGGAGAGGCTCAGGCTGAGGCCGCCCTTTTCGATGTTGATGACGGGGAACTCGGCGTCGGGGGAGAAGCCGTAGTCGGGCATTTTGACCCTGGAGGCGTAATAGCGCATGTCGGACATGCCGGTCTCCTCGTCGCAGCCGAGGATGAGGCGCACGCCGTCCTTGAGGGGCACGCCGGAATCCTTGACGGCGCGCATGGCGTAGAGGGCGCACAGGGCGGGGCCCTTGTCGTCCATGGTGCCGCGGCCGTAGACCCTGCCGTCGGCGATCTCGGCGCCCCAGGGGTCGTGGGTCCAGCCGTCGCCGGCGGGCACGACGTCGAGGTGGCAGAGCATGCCCATGGTCTGATCGCCGGAGCCGTAGGAGATATCGCCGGCATAGCCGTCGAAATTGCGGACTTCGAAGCCGTATTTGGCGGCGTCGGCGAGGGCGAGATCGAGCATTTTGCGGTTTTCGACGCCGAAGGGCGCGTTTTCGGAAGCGGGACCCTGAACGCTGGGGATTGCGATCCAGCGCCTGAGGTCCGCGATCAGTTCATCTTTCATGGAGAGAACCAGGGAATCGATGGTTTCGAAATTCATGGCGAAGGCCTCCCGTGATTATCAGTATAGGATATTTTCCCACGATTTAGACATTTTGTCAAGAAGCGCCGCGTGAAGTGTGCGCCGCCGGCGAAGGCCGCAAAAAAAGCGCTGCAGCGGGAGGAGGGGCGGGGGAATCCTCCCCCCGCTGCTCCCGCTGCCGCGCCCGCTGCTTCCGGCGGATTCACTTCTTCAACGTCATCCTTTCCACGGCGGCCAGCAGATCGTCGTAGACCTCCCGGACGCCCTCGTTCAGAATCTCGTGCCGCAGGCCGGGATACATCTTTCCCGTCACGTCCACGCAGCCCCGCTGGCGCAGGTTCTCCATCGCGCTGTCAAAGCCCTTCCGGTCCGGCGCGCAGGGATCGTCCTCGCCCGACATGAAGAACACCGGCAGGCTCCTTCGCACCGACGTCTTCTCGTCATACGCCGCCAGCATCAGATTCAGCAGCGCGCGATAGCCGTTGATGGTGAATCCAAAGCCGCACAGCGGGTCGCTCTCATATTTTCTCACGTTTTCCCCGTTGGCGCTCAGCCACGCGAACTTCGAGCCGCCCTTGAACCGCTTCGAAAATCCGCCGTTCAGAATCGCATCCATCAGCCGGCTGCGCGCGTGCTGCGTGCGGTGGACAATCGCCAGCACCCTGGTCAGCACCAGTCCCATCGTTGCCGCGCTGTTGAAGCCCGGGCTGCCGCTGAGAATCAGGCCGTCGATATCCCGGCCGTACTTCGCCGCATAGGCCCGCGCCGCCAGCGAACCCATGCTGTGGCCGAACAGCACCAGCGGCTTGCCCGGATACTTTCCCCGGAACCACAGCGTGATCTGGTGCAGATCCTTGATCAGCCCGCGCCCGCCGTCCTTGTAGAAATACCCCAGATCATCCGGCGTGCGCACGCTCGCGCCGTGCCCGCGGTGGTCGTTGATGATGCATCCATACCCATGCTCCGCCAGGAACTCCATCGCGGGCAGATACCGCTCCTTGTGCTCCGCCATGCCGTGGGAGAACTGCACAAGGCCCGCAATCCTTCCTTCGGGAACCACCGTGGTCACCGAGAGCTCCAGTCCGTCGTGCTTCGAAGGAATCGTGAAGGTTTCAATCTTTGCCATACGCTCGCCTCCTCGCGGGTTTCATCTCTAATGTTAAATATTCGCGCCCGACCCCGGAAAACCCTGCCCGAAAAAGAAAAAATGGCACGGTTCGAAAACCATGCCACTTTTCTTTTCTTGAATTAGCCGTCGATCTCGGGCAGATCGCCGCCGATGGCGAACTCGTCGTCCGGAACGTTCTCCAGCGCCTCGTCCTCCAGCACCTCGCGGATGGACAGGGAGATGCGCTTGGCCTCGGTGTTGACGTCCAGCACCTTCACGCGCACGATGTCGCCGACGTTCACGGCGTCCTCGACCTTCGCGATGCGGGTCAGCGCGCACTGGGAGATGTGCACCAGACCGTCAAGGCCGGGCTCCAGCTCGACGAACGCGCCGAAGGTGGTGATGCGGACAACCTTGCCCTCCACCACGGAGCCGACCGGATACTTCTCGCCGGCGACGGTCCAGGGGCGGGGCTGGGTCTGCTTGTAGCTCAGGGAGATGCGCTCGCGCTCGGGATCCACGTTCAGGATCTTCACGTCGATCTCCTGGCCGACGCTCACCACGTCGGAGGGATGCTTCACGCGGCCCCAGCTCAGATCGGTCACGTGCACCAGGCCGTCCACGCCGCCGATGTCGACGAACGCGCCGAAGTCCGCCAGACGGCGAACGGTGCCCTTCACGATGGAGCCAACCTCGAGGGACTCCCAGATCTTCTTCTTCTTCTCGGCCTCTTCAACCATCAGAACGGCCTTGCGGGAGGCGACGATGCGCTTCTTCGCCTTGTCGATCTCGATGATCTTCAGGGTCATGGGCTGGCCGACGAACTCGTCGATCTTCTCGACATAGCGCAGGGACAGCTGGGACGCGGGGATGAAGGTGCGGATGCCGTTGACGTCCGCCAGCAGGCCGCCCTTGACAGCCTCCTTGCCGACGGCCTCGACGAACTCGCCGGCCTCTTCCTTGGCGCAGATCTCGTCCCACGCCTTGCGGTTGATGATGTTCTTCTGGGAAAGAAGGACGTTGCCTTCGCCGTCATTCACCTTGACGACCTCGACTTCGATTTCGTCGCCGATCTTGACATCGGTAGAGGAAAGGTCGGACTTCTTAACCAGGCCGTCGGCCTTGTAGCCAACGTTCACACAGACCTCGTCGTCGGTAATCTGCACGACGGTGCCGGTGATGATCTGGCCGGGGCGAATCTGAACAAGCGTCGCCTCTACGTCTTCCATGGACATGACGGCCTGTTCCTGAGTTTCTTCGATGGGTGCCTTCTTCTCGATGTCGTTCATTCTTGCAACAACCTCCTTAATTATACAATCCGGTGTGGAAGCACCGGCTGTAATCCCGATGGTATCG
>JBJEUD010000159.1:0-1872 GCA_051883655.1 Candidatus Faecivicinus sp.
GGCAAGCTGAACATCGACGACTATACGGACTTCGCCATCGGCCTGGGCGTGATGAGCATTCCCACGCTGATTCTCTTCAAGGACGGCGAAGAGGTCGGCCGGCTGATCGGCGTGCAGCCCAAGCAGGCCATTTTGAATATGATTCAGGGGGCGTAACCGCGGCCCGCTTCAATTTTCGGTTAAATCGCTTCACATTTTGTGATTTTCTTCCGGTTTTGTGTTATACTGTTTGTCAGCAGAATGATTTGCTGCGCGCGTCTGCGCTGCAGTTTGTTTAATATGCTTTTTTACGCCCGTATGCGTTGTCAACGGCGTGAATGGATAGATTCAATACGATTACAAGGAGGGTTTGCCTTTGGGAAAAAGAAGCAAAGAGCCAAGACTCAAAATCATTCCCTTGGGCGGTCTGGGAGAGATTGGCAAGAACCTGACCGTCTATGAGTATCAGAACGACATCGTGGTGGTGGATCTGGGATCGATCTTTCCGCGAGAGGACATGCCGGGCGTCGACCTGGTGATTCCGGATACGACCTATCTGGAGCGCAATCGCGACAAGATTCGCGGCTACTTCATTACCCACGGCCATGAGGACCACATCGGCGCGGTGCCGTACGTGCTGCGCAACATCCCCGCGCCCGTGTATGGCACGAAGCTGACGCTGGCGCTGTGTGAAAACAAGCTCAAGGAACACCGGCTGACGGGCGTTGCGCCGTTGAACGTGGTGGAGCCGGGCGATGTGATTCACGCAGGCTGCTTCAAGGTGGAGTTCATCCACGTCAACCATTCGATTCCCGGCGCCTGCGCGCTGGCCATTCACACCCCGGTGGGCGTCGTGGTCCATACCGGAGACTTCAAGATCGACTATACGCCGCAGGACGGCACGCCGATCGACTTCGGCCGCTTCGCCGAGCTGGGCAACAAGGGCGTGCTGGCGCTGCTGGCCGACAGCACGAACGTGGAGCGCGCCGGCTATACCATGTCCGAGAAGAAAGTCGCGGCAACCTTTACATCGCTGTTTGAGCGCGCCACCGGCCGCGTAATCATCGCGATGTTCGCCAGCAACGTCTCCCGTATTCAGTCGGTGGTGGATTCCTCCGTTCGGTTCGGGCGCAAGGTGTGCCTGGTGGGCCGCAGCATGGTCAATGTGTCGAAGGTGGCCATGCAGCTGGGATATCTGAAGATTCCGGAGGGAAACCTGATCTCCGTGGACGATCTGGATCGATATCCGGATCATGAGATCACGGTGGTGACCACCGGCAGCCAGGGCGAGCCGATGTCCGGTCTTTCCCGCATGGCGTTTGCGGAGCACCGCAAGCTGGAGATCCGCGAAAGCGACATGGTCATCATTTCCGCCAACCCGATTCCGGGCAATGAGAAGTCGGTCTCCCGCGTGATCAATCAGCTGTTCCGCATCGGCGCGAACGTGATCTACGAGGCGCTGGCAGAAGTGCACGTCTCCGGCCACGCGCGTCAGGAGGAGCTCAAGCTGATGCATTCGTTGACCCGGCCGAAGTTCTTCATCCCGGTGCACGGCGAGTATCGCCATCTGTGCCATCATGTAAACCTGGCGAAGTCGCTGGGCATGTCCGAGGACAACGTGCTGATCCCGGAGATCGGCGATGTGATCGAGCTGGACAGGAACACGCTGGACGTGACGGGTGTCGTTCCGAATGGCTCGGTGCTGATCGACGGTCTGGGCATCGGCGACGTCGGCGCGGTGGTGCTGCGCGACCGCAAGCATCTGGCGGAGGACGGCCTGCTGATCGTCGTCATGGGCGTGGACCACGATCTGGGCAGCGTGGTGTCCGGCCCGGACATCATCAGCCGCGGCTTTGTGTACATGCGCGAGGCGGATGAGCTGGTGGAGGGCGC
>JBJEUD010000160.1:0-1831 GCA_051883655.1 Candidatus Faecivicinus sp.
CGTCCATCATCAGGCAGACCGGCTGCTGGCTGCGGCGGATGTAGAAGTAGGCCAGCTTTTTGCAGAAATAGTAGTCTACCACCGCATCGGAGATCTGCGGCCAGCAGTCCATGATGTTCCACCAGATCAGTCCGGTGCGCTTGCCCTTGCGGCTGCGGAAGCTCTCCACAAAGAACTTCTTCGCCTCGGCCTGAGAGATCTGGCTCATCCGGGCGTATTCGTCCAGATTCGCAGGTTCCTGTTCAAACAGGAATCGCAGCTGCCCGGACATCAGCGGGATGCGGTAGGTATAGGGCGAGTGTTCCAGCTCCGGCGACGCGGCGTGATAGAGGTACATGGGATTGCCGTCCACCGGCCACGACTGCTCCTTTCCGAGGAACCGGTACAGGCTCAGCGGGGAGTTGCAGCCGTGATAGCCCATTTCGCTGGCGAACACGGCGTTCGCGTCGTGGTAGAAATGTCCCTTGAAGTAGTCGCGGGGGCCCCAGAGGTGCTGCTCGGGCGTGGATTCCACGCAGCCGTCGGCATAGGCCCGGCCGGAGACATAGGGCGAGCTGGGCAGATAGGGCCGGGTGAGATCCTCGGCGCGGACCACCCGGGGCAGCACGCCGCGGGTCAGCTCGTTCAGCGAGGGATCCTGCTTCAGATCGAACCAGCAGTAGTTCTGGTCGCATTCGTTGTCGCCCGCCCACAGGCAGATGCTGGCGTGACGGCGCAGGCGGCGCACCTGCACGGTCGCTTCCTCCTCCAGCTGGCGCTTCATGCGCTCGGTGAGGGGATAGACGCCGCAGGCCATCATGAAGTCCTGCCAGATCAGGATGCCGTTTTCGTCGCACCAGTCGTAGAAGAAGTCGCTTTCGTACACGCCACCGCCCCAGACGCGCATGGCGTTGCAGCCCACGTCCTTGACCAGTTCAAGAATTTTGGGAATGCGCTGGGCGTCGTTGGAGTGGAACGCGTCCGCAGGCACCCAGTTGGTGCCCTTGACATAGATGCGGCGGCGGTTGATCACGAAGCAGAATTCGCCTTCGTCGTTCTCGTCCAGCACGTCGTCGCGCACCAGTTCCGCGGTGCGCAGGCCCTGTCGGAAGGTGATTTCGTCCACCGGTGCGCCGTCTCTGAGCAGCGTGGCGGTGATCTCATACTGATTCGGATCGCCATAACCTCGCGGCCACCACAGCTTTGGATTCTCCAGGTCGAACCGGATTCGGCCGTGGACGTACCACAGCGGTTCGCAGGCATCGAACCGGCTGTCGCCGCAGACACCGGTCAGGCGCAGCGCATAGCGGGAGACGGGTTCGCGGCCGATGTCGATGTCGAACATGGCGGTGCACTTTGCGCCGTTCTCTTCCAGACGGTCGATCCACACGAACACATCGTCGATCCGCAGGGGTTTTTTCTGAATGACGCGCACGGGCCGCCACAGGCCGGAGGACACGATGCGCGGGCAGATGTCCCAGCCGAACATGTGGGTGGCCTTGCGGATCACCAGCGCCTCGTAGTTGTATTTGCAGGTGCTGACGAAGGCGGCCTCGCGGTACTGCCTCGCCTCCAGCGCCACGGGCAGGATGTGCACCAGCAGCTCATTTTCGCCCTGAATCAGGCCGTCGGCGGAGAACTCATGGGGAATGTACATGTTCTCCGCGTGACCGATCTTCCGGCCGTTGAGATAGACGTCGGCCACGGTGTCGATGCCCTCGAAGCGCAGGAACACCCGATCGGTGTCGCCGTCCCAGCGGAAGGAGCCGCCGTAGAACAGATGGCTGTTTTCGTAGTCGCGGATTTTCAGATAGTTGTCCTGGTAGTAGGGATCATCCAGCTTTCCGGCGCG
>JBJEUD010000161.1:0-10144 GCA_051883655.1 Candidatus Faecivicinus sp.
CCCACGCGGTCGCAGTCGGGGTCGGTGCCCACGCACAGGTCCGCGCCCAGCTCCTTCTGCATCTTCAGCGCCAGCTCGAACGCGCCCGGATCCTCGGGGTTCGGCACCTTCACGGTGGGGAAGTTGCCGTCGGGCAGCTCCTGCTCGGGAACGACGTACACGTTCTCCATGCCGATCTCCTTAAAGATGCGGCGCACGGGCAGGTTGCCGGAGCCGTGCAGCGGCGTGTAGACGATCTTCAGCGTCTTGCCCATCTCCCGGGCCAGCTCCGGATTGACGGAGAGCTTCTTCACCGCGGCGATGTAGGCGTCGTCCACGTCCTTGCCGATGTAGGTCAGCAGGCCCTTGTCGAGGGCCTCCTGCTCGTCCATGGGCTGGGACTCGGCGTAGGTGGTCTCCGGCAGGCGGTCGGTGATGCCCTTGACGGACTCCGGCGGCATCTGGCCGCCGTCGGTCCAGTAGGCCTTGTAGCCGTTGTACTGCTTGGGGTTGTGGCTGGCGGTGATCACGATGCCCGCGATGCAGTTCAGATGCCGGATGGTGAACGACAGCACCGGCACCGGGCGCAGCGACTCAAACAGGAACGCCTTCACGCCCGAGGCCGCCAGCACCAGCGCGGCCTGCTTGGCGAACACGTCGGACATGTTGCGGGAATCGTAGCCGATGGCCACGCCGCGCTGCGCGCCGTCGGGGGTGGTCAGGATGTACTTCGCCATCGCGCGGGTCACGCGGCGGACGTTGTAGATGTTCAGGCGGTTGGTGCCCGCGCCCAGCACGCCGCGCATGCCGGCGGTGCCGAACTCCAGCTCGCGATAGAAGCGGTCCTCGATCTCCTTGGGATCGTTTTCGATGGCCTTCAGATCGGCCACGGTGTCGGGATCATTGGCAAAATCGGTCAACCACTGGCGATACAGCTCCATTGCTTCCATGGGAAATTCCTCCTGTATGTACTTCGACGCCTCGGCATCGCATTATTCCTCATCTTCCAGCGCGGCCAGTCTGCCCAGCAGCCGCGCGAGGTGCCCGCGCTCCTGGCGGGCGATTTCCTCAAAGGTCGCCCGGGCCTCCGCGTCGCGCGCGCAGGCCGCCAGCTCGGTATAGAACAGAATCGAATCCTTTTCGGAGGCGATCGCCGCGGCCAGCACGGGCCGCGGGCTTTCGAATCCCTCCTGCCGCAGCGCCATCAATCCGCCGGGAAACACGATTTCCGCGGCGATGGCGGACAGATAGGCGCTGGTTTCGTCGTCGTAGGCCTCCGTCGCGCCCTTCCGGGCGCAGGCCAGATCCTGCAGGCGCTGAAACTCGCGGCCGTGCAGCCGCTCCTCCTCGGCCAGAGCGTTCAGAAGGGCGACCATCTCCCGGCCGCGGCTCACCTTCGCGGCGCGGCGGTAAAAGTCCTCTCCGCGGCGCTCCATTTCCACGGCGATCCGCAGCCCTTCCACATCGCTGAACACGTGATGCATGCCGAGCAGCCTCCCTTCCTTCACAAAAAATGCTTACTTGCTCTCCTTCTCGGCGAAGTACTCGTTGAGCTGGTGCACCAGCTCGTCCACGTTCGCGCCGTGGGCGGCGCAGGCGTCCTCCAGGCTCTCCATCGTGGCGTGGGGGCAGCCCAGGCAGTGCATGCCGAAGGACATCATGATCGGCGCGGTGCCGCGATCCAGGCTCAGCACCTGACCGATGCTCATGCTCTTGTCAACCATATCAAAAACCTCCTCTTATTGACCTTTTATAAGTTTACATCAAATCCGCCGCATTTGCAAGTATGGCCGGGTAAAAACGGCAGGATACGCGCAATTCGCCCCTGCTGCGGCCGATTCCTCCAAAGCAAACGGCCGGAGCGAGCGTTCGCCCCGGCCGTTCGCCGAAAGATCCCCGAATCTTCCGGCGCAAGGAGGATGAGAAGTCCCTTCATCCGGGCGCGTCGCCCGGTGCGATGCTGCCGGAGGATCCCCGAATCCTGCGGCGCGGGAAAGGACGAAAAATGGGTGTTTTCATGCGGCGCGGAAATCCGAACCGCCGGCGCGCCTCACTGCAGGCGCTCGGGATAGTACTTCACGTCCGCGTCGGCGATCCACTGGGCCTCCTGCTCGACGAAGCTGGACTCCTGCTTGTCGGCCAGCACCTCGGCCTCGAGGGTGTCGCGGACGGATTCGAGGGGCACTGCGCCGGGCGTGACGTCGCCCACATACTGGATGATGTGCACGCCGCCGACGCTGCAGACCGGCGTGGAGACGTCGCCCGGGTTCTCCAGCATCATGCAGCCCTCGATGAACTCGGAGGAGAACAGGGTGCTGGACTCGGCGGAAACCCGGTAGCCCTCGGACCTGGTGGGCTCATACTTCATGCCCTCGTCCTCGCCGTACTTTTCGACGAGCTCGTCGAAGTCCGCGCCGGACTGCAGCTCGGCCAGCACCTCCTCGGCCTTCGCCTTCAGGTCGGTGTAGTAGGGGTCCAGCTGCTGCTGAAGCTGGGAGATCTGGTCGAAATCGGTCTCGGGATCCAGCTCGCTGATCTGATAGTACAGGTCCTCCACCGCGGTGGCGGTCTCGGGATCGTCGAACGTCAGCAGGATGTGCTTGACGTAGCGGTAGCCCTCCAGGTTGTAGACCAGGGTTTCGCCGTTCATGATGGCGAACTCATACTCGTCCGGATACTGCGCGAAGCGCTGCTGCTGGTCGGCCAGGAGCGCGTCGTAGGAGGACTGGATTTCCTCGTCGGTCGCGGCGACGTCCTTGGTCACCTCGTTGAAGAGCTTGGTGTACCAGTAGTCCTCGGATTCGCCGGCGATCAGGTCGTCCAGCGTGATGCCCACCTCGGTTTCCAGATAGCGGGTCACGGCGGCGTCGGCCTCCGCATCGGTCATGCCGGAGGTGTCCACGGAATCGCGGAAGAAGTCCTTCTGCTCCTGGAAATACTCCTCCATATCGGCGCGGATGGCGGCCTCGTCCTCGGCGGTCAGTTCGGTCAGGCCCAGCTTCTCGGCCTTCAGGCGGCAGATCTTGTCGGCCACCAGCATCTCCATGACGCTCTGAAGGGTGTCGCCGGAGCTCTCCTCGGCGTCGTTGAAGCCGAACGCCTCGTTGGCGTACTGCTCGTTGTAGGGCTCGATGACCTCGCTGCTGAGCAGCTCGCCGCCGTTGAACTCGGCCACGATCACGGGCTCGCCGGTGTCCGCCAGCAGGCCGCTGATGAAGCCGTCCTCGTTCCACAGCACGCTGCCGTCGTCGCCGGACGCGCCGGACAGGTCGCCGATCTCGTCGCTGTTGTCGCTGTCGTCAAACACGAACGCGGAGGGATCGGTGCCCTCGGAGAAGCCCATCATGGTCAGGATGTTCTCCAGCTCGGTGACGCGCTCGTTGGCGGAGGCGAGCTGTTCGCGATAGGTGTTCGTCTTATTCGCAACGACAAAGCCGGCCAGACCGCCGAAAAACAGCGCGATCACCAGCAGCGCGGCCACCAGGGCGGTGGGCACGCCGCGGCTGCGGCGCTTGCGCGGGCGGGAGGCCTGCGAAGGCTTCTTCTTGTTGGGAGTCGCTTTCATTGTCATGACAATGTCCTCCTGAAACAGCTTTAATCAGAGCAAGTATACCATAAATGGGGCGATTCCGGTCGGTTTTCGCAGATTTCGCACAAAAAAGCTGATTTCGCGTCACATTGCCGCGGCATTGTGACCGGCCGCGGCGGATTTCGGGCGGCGCGCTTTTTTGGGGTTGATTTTGAGTCGGTTTGAGGTATAATAAAAAAACAGGCTGTATCAAGCCCTGACTACAATAATGAGGAAGTGATTCCATGGCATTATTGCACATCGACTTCTACTCCCACGTTCTGATGATGGAAATGCAGATGGACGTGATTCTGCCGGAAAACACCCACGGCCAGATCGGCATGGAGGGGCAGGCGGACGACGGGCAGTGGAAGACGCTGTATCTGCTGCACGGCATGTCCGACGACCACACCATCTGGCAGCGCCGCACCTCGATTGAGCGCTATGCCGCCGGCAAGGGCATCGCGGTGGTGATGCCCACCACCCATCTGGGCTGGTACACCGACATGTATCGCGGCTTCAAATATTTCACGTTCATCTCGGACGAGCTGCCGAAGATCTGCCGCCAGTTCTTCCCCCGCCTGTCGCCCCGTCGGGAGGACACCTTCGCGGCGGGCCTGTCCATGGGCGGCTACGGCGCGCTGAAGTGCGGTCTGCGCGCGCCCCACGTGTTTTCGAAGGTGGCCACGCTGTCCGGCGCGGTGGACGCCGCGGACACGGCCCGGAAGAACGAGGGCGATCCCTACTGGCTCGACGTGTTCGGCCCGGCCGACCGCGTGCCCGGCTCCTTCAACGACCTGTTCACCGCGGCGCGCTGGCTGAAGAAGTCGATGCGGCCGGACGTGTACATGTGGTGCGGCACCGAGGACTTCCTCTATGAGCAGAACGTGCGCATGCGCGACCATCTGCGCAAGCTGCGCTACAACCTGACCTACGAGGAGTCCCCCGGGGATCATCAGTGGAAATACTGGGACGAGAAGATCCAGACCGTGCTGGACTGGATGCTCCCGGAACAGGAGGAGGAATAGCATGGCGCTGATTCGAATCGGATTTTTCTCGGAATCGCTGGGCATGTGCACCAGCTGCGACGTGATTCTGCCCCAGCTGACCCGCGCGGATGAGCCCGCCCGGCCCTTCCCCACGATGTATCTTCTGCACAATCTGATGAAGAGCCACTCCACCTGGCAGCGGCTGACCGGCATCGAGCGCTACGCGGTGGCTCACGGCGTGGCCGTGATCATGCCCGACGCGCATCTGAGCAGCTACGCGGACATGCTCCACGGCGGGCGCTACTTCACCTATATCGCCGACGAGCTGCCCGAAATCATGCACCGCTTCTTCCCGCTGTCCGAGGACCGCGAGCAGACCTTCATCTGCGGCTCCTCCATGGGCGGCTACGGCGCGCTGAAGATCGGCCTGAACCGGCCCTGGCAGTACGGCGCCATCGGCAGCCTCTCCTCCGGCTACACCAGCTACCGCGGCTTCATCTCCCGCCCCGACGACCGCGGCCTGAGCCTGCAGTACCTCACCTTCGGCGACACCGGCCTGGACGAGGAGGACGCCGATACCGCCGAAAAGGCCCGCGCCATCGCCGCCTCCGGCGAAAATGTTCCCCGCATCTTCATCACCGTGGGCTCCGAGGATCCCATCCTGCTGGAGAATACCCGCGAGGCCCGGGACTTCTTCTCGTCCTTCGAGGGCGACCCCTTCGATTTTGACTACTCCGAGCATCCCGGCGGCCACAACTGGGCCTTCTGGGACACCCACATCTGCGATTTCCTGCGCTACGCGGGGCTCGATCCCCACGCCCGCCTGATCTGACGGAGGAGGATTTATGCGCATCACCGGCGTCATCGTCCACGGCAAGCACCTCGGGCGCACCATCGGCTTTCCCACCGCCAACCTCCGCCCCGACAACCCCGCGCCCGCCCTCGGCCCCAACGGCGTGTACGCCGCCCTCATCCGCATCGAGGGCTATCCCGCGCCGCTGCCCTGCATGCTCAACCAGGGCCGCCACCCCACCGTCCCCGAAGGCCCCCCCACCATCGAGGCCCACATCCTGAACTTCCACGACGACATCTACGGCCTACGCGCCGAGCTGGAATACCTGCAATTCCTCCGCCCCGAGGTGCGCTTCCCCTCGCTGGACGCGCTGAAGGCTCAGCTGGCAAGGGATCGGGAGGCGACGGAACGGTTCTTTGAGGGAGAGACGCGGCGCGCGTCCAACGTCCCACCGGACGCATCGCAGGAAGCCGCGCAGAATCCCGCATGACAGAACCACGACTATCCCAAATCAAGCCCAGCGCTTAACATTATTTCCTTAATCTCATACAGAGAGAGGACTTGCACTATCCTTCGCAGAATGCTATAATATAGGTAATTATATTGTAAAGAGGAGGGATAGTTCTATGAAGCTGCTCAAGCTGCTGGCAGCGGCGCTGGTGATCGTCCTGCTGAGCGCGTCCGCGCTGGCGGACAGCAATTTTGAGAATCTCGTCAGTTCCATCGTCTTTCACATGGAGACGGATAAATGGATGGATGCGGACAGGGAGGAACTCTATCTGTCCGGCGGTACCACGAAGGCGGAGCTGTGCGCGGCCATCGACGAAGCGCTGACCCGTACCCGCAGCAACGAATGGATCAGCGACGAATGCAAAGCATCCTATCAAAGCTATCTCGACCGCTGCGGTTACATTTCGCAATCTACCGCGTCCATCCAGATCCGTGATCTCGGCGACGATTCGGTTCCGGTCTATCTGCTCTGTGCCCTGGCTGCGCTGGCGCTGGGCGGCGCGATGTTCGCGCGGAGGAAATGCCTGTCCGCAGGCTGACAAATTCAATCGCACTCCCCTTTTCACCACGGTGAGAAGGGGAGTGCCGCATGTTTGAGGAGGAAAATAAATGGGATACGCCCAACGTCGCCAGGCTCTGCGGCGCAGGCGCAGATACTGGCGACTGGCGGAGCTGACGTGCATCGCGCTGCTGGCAGTGCTGCTGGCGCTCATTGCGATGCGTCTGACTGCCCGCAAGCGCATCTCCAACGAGGAAGCCGCTGCGGCAGCGCTTATGAATTCGATGCCATCTGCCTCGTCGCAGCCCTCCGACGCGCCTCCGGAGATTCAGGCGGAGCTGCTGCCGCTGCTGGCGCAGAATCCGGATACCGTGGGCTTGCTGCGCTTCGGCGAGGATCGCACGCTGTACGTCTGCCAGGCGGACGATAATGTCTACTATATGGATCACCGTTTCAACGGCAGCGAGGATCCTGCGGGCATGATCTACATGGACTGCCGCAACACCCTGCTGCCCCGCAGCGACAACCTGATCCTCTATGGTCACAACATGGCGGATGGCTCCCGCTTCGGAACCCTGAAGCGGTACATGAACATCGACTTTCTGCTCCAGCACCCCGTCTTCACGCTGGCGGACCTCTACGAAACGGTGGACTACGTCCCCTTCTCCGTATTCACCACCACTGTGCTGACGGAGGATCCCGCCTACTTCCCCTTCGACCGCACCGACTTCGCCGACGCCGCCGACTTCGACGCCTGGATCGCCGAAGCCCGCAGCCGCTCCCTGTTCTACCTCCCCGTCGACGTCCAATATGGCACCCGTCTCCTGACCTTCGCCACCTGCTCCGCCGACCGCGAACACGGTCGCCTGGTGATCCTATGCCGGGCGAAGGAGGAGGCGTGAAAGGGACGAGGCTCAGCCTTCCAGCAGATTGCGCACCTGCTCCGCGAGGGCGAGGCCCAGCGCGCGATGGGACTCCGGCTCCATGTGGATGCCATCCACCGTGGAGGGGCGGGCCACAGTGGCCGCGTCAAAGAACGCGGCGCCCTTCTTCTCGGCGGCGAAACGGAAGTAGCGCGCGAAGCTGCGGCTCTCCTCCGCGCCGTTGCGCAGCGTGCCATAGGGATCGTTGGCCACGGCAGGATCGATCAGGATCGGCGAAACCAGCAGCACCTTCAGCCCGTTCGGGAACACCGGACTGCTCTCCTTGCGCGCCTGCACCATCTGCGCCACGCCGATGAGCGTCTCCGCGCCCTTCGCCGCGCCGAAGGCGTCGGTGAATTTCAAATCGTTGGTGCCCAGCATCAGCACCAGCAGATCCAGCGGCTTCTGCGCCACCAGTGCGATGGGCAGCGCCTCCTTGCCCACGCGCCACGGGCTCCAGGGATCCTCATAGACCGTGGTGCGGGCATTCAGGCCGTCCTCCAGCACGCGGTAGTCCCGGCCCAGCGCGGACTGCATCACGCCCGTCCACCGCTGATCCGGCGCATAGCGCACCCCGGTGCCCGGCGTGAAGCCCCAGGTGTTGGAGTCGCCAAAGCAAAGCACGTTTTTCATGAGTTGTCTTCCTCCATATGATGTGCATTCATTGCGCGGGGCGGGACGCCGTCCCGCGCCCATCGGAGTCTCCGGCGGGGCGGAGCCAGGCGGGCTGCGCTCCGCCTTTCTGCGGGGCTTTGTTCCCGGAATGCTCCTCCCGCCGGGATGCCGTCAGGCCAGCGGTTCGCCGTCGCTGTTGAACAGGGGCAGCTTTTCGAGATAGATGATGTCGTCGCGGTCGGCGGCTTCGCCCTCCGCGAGGATGGCCATGCGGCCGACGATATTGCCGCCGGCCTTCTCCACCAGGGCCTCCAGGGCGCGGAGGGATTCGCCGGTGGAGATCACGTCGTCCACGATCACCACGCGCTTGCCGCGCATGTAGTCGGCGTCGCCGCCGTCGAGATAGAGCGTCTGCTTGTGGTCGGTGGTGATGGAGCGCACCTCGGCGGAGAAGACGTTCTTCATGTAGAGCTTCGCACCCTTGCGGGCGAGCACATAGCGCTCGTTGCCCAGCAGGCGCGCCATTTCGCAGATCAGCGGAATGCCCTTGGACTCGGCGGTGATCAGCACGTCGTGCTCGGGACAGCGCGCGTTCAGGGCGGCCGCGCAGGCGGTGGTCAGCTCGGGATCGCCGAAGATCACGAACGCGCCGATCTTCAGCGAATCGCTGATCGGGCACAGCGGCAGGCTGCGCTCCAGGCCCGCGATGGTCATCGTATAGGCTTCCTTCATTTCAAAACACCTCTTTCAGGGTTCATTTTCATTTCCTATTTTAGCCATTTTCGCCGCCGCTGTCAATGCGCGGCGGATAACCGAGAAATATCAAAACAATAACACGCGGCTATTGAAAAGCCGGCGCGGTTATTCTATAATAAATTATCGATAAATTCCGAACCATTTCACGCACAAAGGAGAGAATCCCCATGAACGCTGCAATGTGGAAGGACCTTCTGGAGGCCGGCATGCTGGTGTGCTTCGGCTTTTCCTGGCCGATCAACCTGTACAAGAACTACAAGGTGCGCTCCGCGAAGGGCATGAGCCTGCCGTTCATCCTGCTGATCGTGATCGGCTACCTGTTCGGCATCGGTGCGAAGATCATCGGCCACGTCTCCGGCGCGGCCCCGCTGAACTACGTGTTCGCCGTGTACATCTTCAACCTGGTCATGGTTTCCGGCAACATCGTGGTCTACTTCATCAACAAGGGCTACGACCGAAAGAACGGACTCATCAAGTGAAAAAACGGCGGCGTTTCGCAATGAAGCGCCGCCGCCGTTTTTTATTCAATGCCCATCAGATAGTCATAGCACTTGCGGATGTACTCCAGCTTGTAGCCGCGCACGGGCAGCGGGGCCATGCGCTCGCCGGGAATCTCCAGATTGAACAGGCCGTGATAATCGACCTCGCGCAGCGCGCGCACCACTTGCTCGAAGTCCACATTGCCGCGGCCGAAGGGCATCATGTGCTGATCGCGCTCACCCTCGTTGTCGGCGATGTGCAGCGCGGTCAGGCGCCCGCCGGCCTTGCGGATGAACTCCGCCTGGTTGCCGCCGCAGATGTTCAGATGGCCCGTGTCCAGGCAGATGCCGAACCGATCGGAATCCAGGCGGTCCACCAGCCAGACCAGCGCGTCCGCATCGCGGCAGACCCGGGTGAGATTCTCCAGACAGATGCGGATCTTCATGCCCTTCGCGCCCTCCTGCACCTGCCTGAGCACCGCCAGATTGCGCTTCAGCACCGCCTCGGGCGACAGCTCCGGCTCGCCCGCGATGGAATCGCAGTGCAGCACCGCCTGCTCAATGCCGATGGCCTCATACAGCTCCAGCCACTGCTGCAGACGAACCAGCGCATCGGGATCGCTGCAAATCTTCACGTGCAGCCACAGATGGCCCTGCGTCATGGTGAACTTCTCTTTTTCCAGAAACGCCCGGAACTGCGCGCCCACTTCCCGCGCATCGCCGCGCTGAAGCAGCACCAGACCGTGCTCGTCGGACAGCTCGGAGGCGTCAATCCCGTGCTTCTTCATCTCCAGCACAGCCTCCTCAGGCCCCAGATCCACATAATAGGACGACCAAACGCTCAGCTTCGCATCCATAAAAAACGCTCCTTTCGAGAGACCCACGGCCCCTCATTCCCCCCAATTATACCACCAATCCCCCGCCCCGACAATGCCTTTTCCCCGTTTCGCAGCCGCAAACGCCCAGCCCGCCCCGCCCCCGAAAACAAACGAAGTCCCTGTCGGCTCGGATCTATGGCCGACAGGGACGTCAA
>JBJEUD010000162.1:0-10035 GCA_051883655.1 Candidatus Faecivicinus sp.
CGCCCCGGGCCAGGAACAGCAGCTCCTCCACCAGCTTCTTCATGTAGTCCGATTCGGACTGAATGGCGGAGATGGATTCCTCCAGCACCTGCGCGTCGTCCTTGCCCCAGCGGGCCAGCATGTGGGCGTAGCCCTGAATGACGGCGATGGGCGTGCGCAGCTCATGGCTGGCGTCGGAGACGAACTGCGCCTGCTGGCGGTAGGATTCGTGCATGCGCACCAGCAGGCCGTTGATGGCGGTCTCCAGGCCGCTGAGCTCCTGCACGCCGGTGCGCAGCTGCGCGTCGGGCCGGGTGGGGCTGATGCTGTCGATGGCGGCCTCCAGATCGCGCAGCCGGTCCTCATAGTGCGCGCTGTCGGCCTGCAGGCGGCTGACGGCCTCCATCTCCCGGGCAATCTTGTCCAGGGGGCGCAGCAGCCTGCGGGCCTTCCGGTGGGCGTGGCGCGATTCGCAGATCAGTATCAGCGCCTCCGCCGCGCCCAGCGCCAGAGCGCAGGGCAGGGCGACGCGCAGAATCGGCGCCAGCGCCACGGTGTGCAGCTGGCCGTCCGGCGTCTGAAAGAGGTACATTGCGTCCGGCAGCGTCTGAATTTCCCCGAAGGGCTCCCAGCGGAAGCCGCGCTCCAGCTCGAAGAGCCATTCGCCGCCCATGGCGCTGGATTCATAGAAATAGATCAGGCCGGCGCAGACGATGGCCGTCAGCAGCAGATTCAGCGTGATCAGCATGCAGAGGGCGCGCAGCGCCCAGGAATTGCCGATTTTGCGCGCGATGGAGTGCACGCGTCTCGTCTCGCTCATACGACCTCCGCATCGCGGAAGACATAGCCCACGCCGCGGATGGTGTGGATCAGCTTCACGCCGTAGACGTCGTCGATCTTCTGGCGCAGATAGCGGATGTAGACGTCCACCACGTTGGTTTCTCCGGCGTATTCATAGCCCCATACCTGCTCCAGCAGCCTGTCGCGGGAGAGCACGATGTCGCGGTTGATCATCAGCGCCCGGAGCAGTTCAAACTCCCGGTTGGTCAGCGAGATGGGCGCGCCGTCGTAGGCGACGGCGTGGCGCGCGGGGTCCAGCGTCAGCCTGCCGGAGACGAGCGCCTCCGAAGCGACCGCCCGCGGCCCGTGCCTGCGCAGCGCCACGCGGATGCGCGCCAGCAGCTCCTCGATCTCGAAGGGCTTGGTGATGTAGTCGTTCGCGCCCATGTCCAGACCGGTGACCTTGTCCATCACCGCGTCCCGGGCGGTCAGCATGATCACCGGCGTCTCGTCGGCGCGGCGCAGCCGGCGGAGCACCTCGAGCCCGCTGAGCTGCGGCAGCATCACGTCCAGCAGAATCAGATCGAAGCCGCCGGCCTCCGCCAGTTCCAGCCCGGCGCGGCCGTCGAAGGCCTTTTCCACGGCATAGCCCTCGTGCCGGAGCTCCAGCTCCAGAAAGCGCGCCAGCTTTTCCTCGTCCTCCACGATCAGGATTCGCTCCACTTGCATCATCTCCTTGAATAACAGATTCGGGACCGGAACCGCGGATTCCTGCGCACGGGATTATTTTCCGCTGCGCAGGCTGTCCTCCACGGTCTCGCGGACGTTTTCCGCGGCGTTGGCGGCCTTGTCCATCACGTCGTTGACCTCCGGCTTGCCCAGCTGTTCGCCCTGCAGGGAATAGCGCAGGCCGGGGAACAGGCCGATCACCAGCGCCGCCAGCAGCCAGAGCCGGAGAAGCAGGAACAGAAGCACCAGCACGGTCACCGGCAGGGAGATCAGCTGCTTCTCCTTGTAGGAGACGACGAAGCTGTTTTCATTGCCGATCTGGATGATGTGCTTCACCTGCTCCCAGAACCCGGAGGCGTGCCGGTTGAAGCGGGAGCGGCCGTCGGGCTCGGCGGCTTCGGCCGACTCAGCCTTCGTGGAGTGGCGGGAGGTTTCGCCGCCGGCCTTGCCGCTGCGCTCCAGCAGTACAACGGCGTCCAGCAGATCCCAGTCGCTCTGCTCCAGCGCGGCGCGTGCGTCCTCTTCGCTCACGCCGGTCTTTTCCTTCAGCTTTTCAATCTTTTCGTATTCAGTCATGGTCTCTTTCCCCTTTCAGTTGATGGTGCTATTGTAGCACGCGAAGATTAAACCGTCCTTGAGAAAGATTAGAACGGGATTAGAATGGGATTCAGAATTGCTGAATGTAACATTTCCTACTCGAAAAAAACAAAAAAAGTCAATGCACTTTCGGCGCGCGGGGACTATGATTTTCCGGAGAAGTGTGATATAATCACTTTAGTTAGATATCATGATGAAGTGACGCAAAGGAGCGAGGACCATTGACAACCTGGAACGAACCGAATCTCTCGGCGGCGGAGCGGGCGACGCTGCGGCTGCGCGGACTTTACGAGCAGTTCGGATACAAGAAATATCACCTGGGGCAGTTTGAGGAATACGGGCTGTATCTGCAGTTCAAGCGCTTTCTGACCGGCGGGCGGATTCTCAGCTTCACCGATCTGGACGGGCGGCTGCTGGCGCTGAAGCCCGACGTGACGCTGAGCATCGCCAAGAACGCGCGGCTGGACGGCGGCGCGGAGAAGGCGTATTATATTGAAAACGTCTATCGCGAGAGCGTGTCCTCCGGCGCGATGAAGGAGATCAGCCAGATGGGCCTGGAGTACCTCGGCGGCTCCGGCGGCTACGCGCAGGCCGAGGTGCTGGGACTGGCCCGGGAGACGCTGGCAGCTGTGGGCCCCGAGCATGTGCTCGAGGTGTCCCACATGGGCTTTGTGGTGGGATTGTTCGACGCGCTGGGCCTGAACGGCGACGCCCGCGCCGAGGTGCTGAAGTGCCTGAGCGCCAAGAGCGCCCACGGCGTGGAGGCCGCGGCCCGGCGGGCTGGCATCGGCCCGGCGGGCGTGGGCGTGCTGCACGACCTGTGCACGCTGTCCGGCAGCTTCGATGAGACGCTGGCGAAGGCGCGGGGGCTCTGCCTGAACGGCCGCATGACGGCCGCGCTGGACGAGCTGAGCGACACGGTCCGCGCCGTGGGCGATCCGAAATCGCTTCGGCTGGACTTCACGCTGCAGGGCGACATGGAGTATTACGACGGTCTGATGATGGCCGGCTATCTGGACGGCGTGCCGAATGCGGTGCTGTCCGGCGGACGGTACGACGGACTGATGAAGAAGCTGGGCCGCGAGATGTGCGCCGTGGGCTTCGCGCTGTATCTGGACGATCTCAAGCGCCTGCCCCGGGAGCGGACGCCCCTGGATGTGGACGCGCTGGTGCTGGCCGGGCCGGATGCCGATGCGGCGGGCCTGCTGGCGGCGGTGCGCGCGCTGACGGCGCAGGGACTGCGCGTGCGCGTGGAGGCGGAGCGGCCCGCGAAGCTGCGGTTCGGAAAGTGCTATCGCTATCGGGAGGGAGGTCTTGAGGAATGCTGAACATTGCACTGCCCAAGGGCCGTCTGGGCGATCAGGTCTATGCGCTGCTGGCCGGCGCGGGTTATGACTGCCATGAAGCCTTCGACGACAGCCGCAAGCTAGTGTTCGAGAGCGAGGCGGCGGGGGTCCGCTATTTCCTCGTGAAGCCCAGCGACGTGGCGATCTACGTCGAGCACGGCGCGGCGGACATCGGCATCGTCGGCAAGGACATCCTGCTGGAGAGCGGCGCGGACGTGTACGAGCTGCTCGACCTGGGGCTGGGCCGCTGCCGCATGTGCGTCGCGGGCCGGAACGACTATGTGGAGGACACCGACCGCACGCTGCGCGTGGCCACGAAGTTCGTCAACATCGCCAAGCGGTATTATTCCGAGATCGGCCGGGAGATCGAGATCATCAA
Organism: Candidatus Faecivicinus sp.; assembly: GCA_051883655.1. Classification (GTDB taxonomy): domain Bacteria; phylum Bacillota; class Clostridia; order Christensenellales; family Aristaeellaceae; genus Faecivicinus. Next base: position 3,811 of record JBJEUD010000162.1, read on the forward strand.
ACTGAACGGCAGCATCGAGCTTGCGCCGATTCTGGGTCTGTCCGACGTGATCGTCGACATCGTGGAGAGCGGCAAGACCCTGCGGGAGAACAACCTCTGCGTGCTGACGGAGATCTTTCCCATCAGCGCGCGGTTCATCGCCAACCGGGCGAGCTATAAATTCAAGGGCGGCGCCATCGACGAGATGCTTTCGAAGCTCTCCGCCGCCATCAGCAAGGAGGAGCGGGTATGATTCGCCGTTACAGGCTTTCCGAAATGTCCATCGATCAGATTCTCTGCCGGGACATCCGCGCGGAGAAGAACGTGGACGCGATTGTGGACGAAATCATCGCGGACGTGCGGGCCCATGGAGATCAGGCCCTTCGCCGCTATGCCGAGAAGTTCGATCACGCGAAGCTGGAAGCGCTGGAGGTTTCGGCGGAGGAGATCGACGCGGCGTGCGCCCGCGTGGATGCGCAGTTTCTGGAGACGCTGGCGCTGGCGCGGGACAACATCCGCGAATTTCATCGCCATCAGATTCACGAGAACTTCGTGATCACCGGCAAAAACGGCGCGGTGATGGGGCAGCGCTATCAGCCCATCGAAAAGGTCGGGCTGTACGTGCCCGGCGGCACGGCCAGCTATCCCAGCACGGTGCTGATGGATTCCGTCCCGGCAAAGCTGGCAGGCGTGAAGGAGCTGGTGATGGTCACGCCGCCCGCGCCGGACGGCAGCATCCCGGATGCGATCCTCGCGGCGGCGAAGCTGGCGGGCGTGGACCGCATCTTCAAGATGGGCGGCGCGCAGGCGGTTGCCGCGCTGGCCTACGGCACCGAAAGCGTGCCCCGGGTGGACAAGATCGTCGGGCCGGGCAATGTGTTCGTCGCCACGGCGAAGCGCAAGGTGTTCGGGCAGGTGTCCATCGATATGATCGCCGGGCCCAGCGAAATTCTGGTGCTGGCGGACGATGGCTGCAGCGCCCGGTGCGTGGCGGCGGACATGCTTTCGCAGGCGGAGCACGACCGGCTGGCCACTGCCGTGCTGGTGACCACCTCTCCGCGGCTGGCGGACGAGGTGGCCGACGAGCTGGAGCGCCAGATCCCGCTGCTGCCCCGCGCGGACATCGCCCGGGAGAGCATCGATACCAACGGAAAGATCATCCTCTGCGAGGATCTCAGCGAGGCCGTGCGCGCGTCCAACGCCATCGCGCCGGAGCATCTGGAGCTGTGCGTGGAGGATCCCTTCGCGCTGCTGGACCGCATCGTCAATGCGGGCTCCGTGTTCATGGGCCGCAATGTGCCCGAGGCGCTGGGCGACTATCTCGCCGGCCCCAACCACACGCTGCCCACCAGCGGCACAGCCCGGTTTTCCAGCCCGCTGTCGGTGGACGATTTCGTGAAAAAGAGCAGCTTTCTGTACTATTCCCGGGAGGCGCTGCGGGAGGTCTGCGGCAATGTGGCGCTGTTTGCCCGCATGGAGGGCCTCGAGGGCCATGCCCGCAGCATCGAAAGCCGCTTTGAGGAGGATCAGCCATGAGTCGTTTTCTCGACCCGCGCTACGCGGCGCTGGAGCCCTATACCCCCGGTGAGCAGCCCCGGGGGCGGAAGTTCATCAAGCTGAACACCAACGAGAGCCCCTATCCGCCCAGCCCCAAGGTGATCGAGGCGATTTCCCGCGCCGAGGTAGAGGATCTGCGGCTGTACAGCGATCCCACCGCCAATGATCTGGTGCGCGCCATCGCGGAGTTTTACGGGCTGGAGAAGGACCAGGTGGTCACCGGCAACGGCTCGGATGAGATTCTGGCGTTCGCATTTCTGGCCTTCTGCGGACAAAAGGGTGCGGCCTTTCCGGCGATCAGCTATGGCTTTTATCCCGTGTTTGCGGAGCTGTTCGGCGTGCGGGCGCGGGCCGTGCCGCTGAACGAGGACTTCACCATCGACATCGCCCCCTATCTGGTTCCGGGGGAGAACGTGGTGATCGCGAACCCCAACGCGCCCACGGGCCTGGCGCTGGAGCTCGACCAGATCGAGACGATTCTCCGGGCGCATCCGGACGACGTGGTGCTGATCGACGAGGCCTATGTGGACTTCGGCGCGCGCAGCGCGGTGGGACTGCTTCCGAAATACGAGAACCTGCTGATCGTGCAGACCTTTTCCAAGAGCCGCGCGCTGGCGGGCGGGCGCATCGGCTTTGCGCTGGGCAATCCCGCGCTGATCGCCGATCTGTCGGCCATGAAGTACTCCTTCAATCCCTACAATCTGGGGCGGCTTCCTCTGCTGGCGGGCGCGGCGTCGATGCGGGACGTCGGGTACTTCCGCGAGTGCACGGGCCGCATCATCGCCACGCGGGAGAGAACCGCGAAGGCGCTGAAGGCGCTGGGCTGCGCCATGACCGACAGCCTGGCCAACTTCCTGTTCGTCCGGCTGCCCGGCGTGGCCGGCGGGCGCGCGCAGCAGAGGCTGCGGGACAAGGGCATTCTGGTGCGCTGGTTCGATCGCGCGCCGATCCGCGACTACCTGCGCGTCACCGTGGGCAGCGAGGAGGAGATGGCCGCGTTCGTGCAGGCCGTCGAAGAAATCATCCGGGAGGAAGCGCAATGAGAACCGCTCAGATTCAACGAAATACCAACGAGACGAAGATTCAGCTGTCTATCAATCTGGACGGCCGGGGCGAATATGAGAACAAGACGGGCGTGGGCTTTCTGGATCACATGCTCGACCTGTTTGCCCGCCACGGGCGCTTCGACCTGCGCGTGACCTGCGCGGGCGACACCTGGGTGGACGATCATCACACCGTGGAGGACGTGGGCATCGCGCTGGGAACGGCCATGCGCACAGCCCTGGGCGACATGAAGGGCATCGTGCGCTACGGCACGATGCTGCTGCCGATGGACGAGGCGCTGGTGCTGTGCGCCGTGGATCTCTCCGGCCGTGCGGCGCTGGGCTGGGCGATGGACATCCCGAGCGCGAAGGTGGGCACGTTCGATACCGAGCTGGCGAAGGAGTTCTGGCTGGCGCTTTCGCGGACGCTGGGCGCGTCGATCCACTTCCGCCAGCTGGCGGGCGAGAACAGCCACCACATCATCGAAGCCATGTTCAAGGGCGCGGGCCGCGCGCTGAAGCAGGCCGTGGCCATCGATCACGATTATGCCGACGAGGTGCCGTCCACCAAGGGCGTGCTGTAAGGCGAAGGGGGGAAGAACTGTGCTGGCCATTGTGGATTACGGCGTGGGCAACCTGTATTCGCTGGCATCGTCGCTGAAGTGCATCGGCGTGGAGCACGCGGTCGTCTCCGATCCGGAGGCGCTGCGGCGGGCGGATCGAATCATCCTGCCCGGCGTGGGCGCGTTCGCCGATGCGGCGCGCAAGCTGAGCGAATCCGGCATGCGGGAGGCGCTGCTGGAGGAGGCGCGGAACGGCAAGCCGCTGCTGGGCATCTGCCTGGGCATGCAGATGCTGTTCGACCGCAGCTTCGAGTACGGCGAGCATCCGGGCCTGGGGCTGATCTCCGGCGAGGTCTGTCCGCTGATCGACGACATCGCGCTGGGGCTGAAGGTGCCGCACATCGGCTGGAACCGGCTGGACATCCTGCGGGACGACCCGTTGTTCAAATATTTCGAGAACGGCCGCCACGTGTACTATGTGCACAGCTTCTATGCCAAGCACTGCGAGGCGTCCGTGCTGGCGACGTCGGAGTATTCCGTTCCCGTTACCGGCGTTGTGCGCAGCGGCAGCGTCTATGGTACGCAGTTTCATCCGGAGAAGAGCGGCGAGGCGGGCCTGCGCCTGCTGAAGGCCTTCGCCGAAATGGGGGAGGGAGCGCTATGATCATCTATCCTGCCATCGATCTGCGCGGCGGCCGGGCTGTGCGGCTCACGAAGGGCGACTATGATCAAATGAAGGTCTACAACGACGATCCCGCTGCCGTGGCGCGGGAATTTCGCCAGGCCGGGGCGACGCATCTGCACGTGGTCGATCTGGACGGCGCGCGCAAAGGCGTGCCGCAGAATGCGGAGACCATCCGCGCGCTGGCGGAGGTCGGCCTGTTTACCGAGGTCGGCGGCGGCATCCGCGACGAAGCGCGCATCTGCGAATACCTGAACGGCGGCGTGTCGCGGGTCATTCTGGGCACCATCGCGGTGCAGGACTTCGGATTTGTGGAGCGCATGGTGCGGAAGTACGGCGGGAAGATCGCCGTGGGCGTGGACGCGCGCGATGGCTTTGTGGCCGTGTCGGGCTGGGAGGAGACCACCCGGCTGACCGGCGTGGACTTCTGCCGCAGGCTGCGCGATGCGGGCGTGAAGACGGTCATCTACACCGATATCGGGCGCGATGGCTGCCTGAGCGGCGCGAACCTGCCGCTCTACCGGGAACTGAGCGCGATCGAAGGGCTGGACGTGATCGCCTCCGGCGGCGTGAGCTTCGAAAGCGACGTGTCCGCTCTCGCGAAGATGCAGCTGCACGGCGCGATCATCGGCAAGGCGCTGTACGAGGGCAAGCTGAACCTGGAGCGCTGCATCCGTCTGGCAAAGGGGGAGAAAGCATGATATCGAAGCGGATCATTCCCTGTCTGGACATCCGCAACGGCCGGGTGGTCAAGGGCGTGAACTTCGAAGGCGTGCGGGATGTGGCCGATCCCGTGGAGATGGCGAAGTTCTACAACGACGCCGGCGCGGACGAGCTGGTGTTTTACGACATCACGGCCAGCGTGGAGGGCCGCGGGCTGTTTGCCGACCTGCTTCGCGACGTGGCGGCGCAGGTGTTCATCCCGCTCACCGTTGGCGGCGGCATCAACACGCTGGACGACTTCGACCGCGTGCTCAAGTGCGGCGCAGACAAGGTCAGCGTCAATTCCGGCGCAATCCGGGATCCCTCGCTGATCGGCCGCGCGGCGAAGAAGTACGGCGACCAGTGCGTGGTTCTGAGCATGGACATCAAGCGCGTGGACGGCAGCTTTCATCTGTTTGCCAAGGGCGGCCGCGAGGACACCGGCATCGACGCGCTGGAATGGGCAAAGCGGGGCGTGGAGAGCGGCGCGGGCGAGCTGGTGGTCAATTCCATCGACACCGACGGCGTGCGCAAGGGCTTTGATCTGGAGCTGCTCGACGCCATCGCCGCGCGCTGCAAGGTGCCCATCATCGCCTCCGGCGGCGCGGGCTGCAAGGAGGACTTCGCCCGGCTGTTCGAGCATGAGGGCATGGATGCGGGGCTGGCGGCCAGCATCTTCCACCTCAGGCAGCTGCTGATTCCCGATCTGAAGCGCTATCTGCGCCAGTGCGGAGTGGAGGTCAGGCTATGAACAGACCGGGTGGACGCGCTGCGCGGCGAACTGCTCCAGGATGGAAATTGGAATGCGGATTACGTGCGCCTTCGAATGAAGGCAGTGAAATGATGGAGGAAAGAGTATGTCGCTGAAATTTGATGAAAACGGCCTGATCCCGGCCATTGTGCAGGATCACTGGACGAAGGAAGTACTGACCCTGGCCTACATGAACGAGGAGAGTCTGGCCATCAGCATTGCGGAGCAGCGCGCCTGTTTCTGGTCCCGCAGCCGCAAGCAGCTCTGGCGCAAGGGCGAGACCAGCGGAAACGTGCAGCACATCGCGTCCATCACTGCGGATTGCGACGGCGACGCGCTGGTGGTGGAGGTGGTGAAGGAGGGCCCCGCATGCCATACCGGCGCGGAGAGCTGCTTCCACGAGCCGCTGTATCTGTCCGAGGAGATCAAGCCCTTCAGCTATGAAGGCCTGTACCGGCTCATCTCCGGGCGAAAGACGAATCCCAAGGAGGGAAGCTATACCACCTATCTGTTCGACAAGGGCCTGGACAAGATCCTCAAGAAGGTGGGCGAGGAGTGCACCGAGGTCATCATCGCCGGCAAGGGCGGCGACAAGGCGGAGACGGTGTATGAAATCGCGGACCTTTGCTATCACGTGATGGTGCTGATGGTTCAGAGCGGCATCTCCCTGGAGGATGTGACCCGCGAGCTCGCCCGCCGCCATGTGATCGACCACAAGGTCAAGCAGGAGCGCATGCAGTAAGCGCTGCCGGCAGCCGGATTCAGGAAAAGACTGAAAAGTTAACGATAATATCTATTGCATTCTTGCGAAGACTGTGCTATAATATACCTCGTTCGGTGATGAGTTTCACACCGTTTACGATAACGGCAAGCGAGAGGCTTGCCCGCATATTTGGGGCATTAGCACAGTTGGTAGCGCGCAACGTTCGCATCGTTGAGGTCAGGGGT
>JBJEUD010000163.1:0-1788 GCA_051883655.1 Candidatus Faecivicinus sp.
CGGTGGACACCATGGCGAACTTCGGGCTGCCGTCGGAGCGGATGATCGGGTTCATCGCCTGTCCGAACATGTAGAAGGGGATGCCCACGGAGATCCAGGTGAAGTACTCCCGGGAATGCAGATAGGTCTCGTCGTTGACCCGGCCGCCGAAGGCGGTCAGAATCTGGGACTGGAAGATGAAGTACAGCGCGGTGAGCACCAGGCTGCTGACGATGCTGAGCACAACGGCGTTGCCGATGCTGCGGTGGGCGCGCTCGTTCTGGCGGCGGCCCAGCGCGATGCTGACGAATGCGCAGCAGCCGTCGCCGATCATCACCGCGATGGCCAGCGCCACCACGGTCAGCGGGTAGACCACGGTGTTCGCCGCGTTGCCGTAGCTGCCCAGATAGGACGCGTTCGCGATGAACAGCTGGTCGACGATGTTGTAAAGCGCCGCCACCAGCAGCGAGATCACGCAGGGGATGGCGTACTTGCGCATCAGCTTGCCGATCTTCTCGGTCTCAAGAAAGTTGTTGGCGAGTTGTTCCATGAAAGGTCTCCTCCTTTTCCCGATCAAAAGAGAAAGCGCGCAAGTCCACAACTTGGACTTACGCGCTTCGCTACACAGTGTCTGAATTGTACCATCGAACTGTTAAACAAATTCGCATTGGAATGAAAAAACATTCGAAATTCTTCGATTGACAACCGCCCCGTCAGCGTCTATTATTATATGGAAGACATTCGGGAGGGACACTCTTATGAAGCAACAGCCCATGCTGGCCGAGATGATCAAGGGCCAGATGTTCGACGGTTTCCTGCTGACCCGGACCGCCACCCAGCGCACGTCCTCCAACGGCAGCAAGTTTCTGGATATGACCCTGTGCGACATCTCCGGCGAGGTCAACGCCAAGATGTGGGACAGCTATACCCCCGCGCCCAACGTGGCCGACGTGCTGCGCGTGCGCGGCATGATGACCGAGTACAACGGCAAGCCCCAGCTGCGCGTGGACAAGATGCGCGTCGCCGCCGAAACCGACGATTTCGACATGTCCGCCCTCGCCCCCTGCGCGCCCCGGCCCGCCGCCGAGATGCTCGACTTCATCCTCAACCGCGTCGACGCCTTCCGCGACCCCGAGCTCAAGCAGCTCGTGCTCACCCGCCTCGAGGAGTGCGGCGACAAGCTCAACTACTACCCCGCCGCCTCCAAGCTCCACCACGCCGAGCGCTCCGGCCTGCTCCACCATACCAGCACCATGCTGCGCATGGCCGGCCACGTCTGCGAGGTCTACCCCACCCTCGATTCCGACCTCCTCGCCGCCGGCGTCATCCTCCACGACCTGTGCAAGATCTCCGAAATGGACTCCGACGAGATCGGCATGGTCTCCGACTATACCGCCGAGGGCATGCTCATCGGCCACCTCGTCCAGGGCGTCGCCGAGCTCGCCCGCCTCGGCCGCGACCTCGGCGTCAAAAAGGAAACCATGCTCCTCCTCGAGCACATGATCCTCTCCCACCACGACCTCCCCGAGTACGGCAGCCCCAAAAAACCCATGTTCCCCGAAGCCGAGGTCCTCCATGTCCTCGACCTCCTCGACGCCCGCATGTTCGAAATGAACCGCGCCCTCGCCACCACCCAGCCCGGCGCCTTCACCGACCGCATCTGGAGCCTCGACCGGAAGCTGTATCGTCGGAAGGAGGGATGACGGACTGGGGGAATGAGAGATTGCGGGGAGGGCTTCTTTTTAGAAAAAAAGAAGCCCTCCCCGCGCCCCTCCCAGAAAAACCGATTGCGGCCTGCATGCAGGCCGC
>JBJEUD010000164.1:0-1784 GCA_051883655.1 Candidatus Faecivicinus sp.
CTGTTCAAGATCAAAGAATCAATCCACCTCGATGCTGCCCGCAATGGTTACATATTCCCACGTGGCGCGCAGGGCCAGCGACGCGCGGGTCAGCACATCGTCCATCCATGAAACGCGATCCTCGTCATCTCCGATGGGCATGTCCCTCTGCGCGTCGCGGACTGCCTGCAGCACTTCCTCCTGCGTCACGCCGGGCGGACAGTCAAACTGCGCCGTATCCACAATGGGAGATTCCTGTTCGCGATAATGGATCTGAACATGGATTGGATTGGTGCCGTAGACGCGCCTGACTTCTCCGTGGCCGGCCTCATAGAGTTCGTCGCAGCATATGCCGTCCAGAGAGAGCATGTGGCGGGGCGGCTCGATCGGCACAGCGGCGATGGACGAATGAAAGCTGCGCTGTACGGCATCGCTTGCTTCCTGGAAGTCCCTCCAGCTCTGTACGCCCCGGAACAGATTCTTCATTTCCGGCCAGGTAAGGTCGCAGGCATCCGCAGAACCGATGCGCTTCAGTTCGTCGCTGTCGCCGTTGATTTCCGGTGTGATCCAGAGGCCGATGCCTCCGCCGGGTCTGAAAATGATGCGCCTTCTGGTCATGTGGCGTCGCCTCCCTCGGGTTTCAGAAAGTCATAGATGGTATAGTTCTCGCTCAGCTTTTCGCAGATGCGGTAATGGGAGCCGAATTCAGCGTCCCAGTCGTCGTGAACGGCGCTGTCCAGCTGTGCCTGCATTTCAGCATCCGTAACATCCGACTGCGCTTCGATGACAAAGCGCAGCTCGTCGCCGCCATAGCTGTAATCCCGCGGCGAACAGATCGATGCGCTGCCGGGAACGAGCCTGGCGTGCATGTATGGGAACAAATGTTCGATTATCTGTTTGAGCATCGGAGTGGCAAGCTCCAGAACCTTGCGGCGGTACGCATCGATATCAAAGCGGGCCCAGAGGGCGCTTTCCTCCTCCTCGGTGAAGTTCTCTGCATCCACTCCCAGGGCAAAGCCGGGTTCCAGCAGCGTATTGTACATGTTGACGTCGATGCCGCCGCGCAATGCGTAGCGGCGAAAGGGCTTGCGTTCTGACATGGCCGTCACCTCACACAAGTTCCGTTCTGCCATTCGCAAGGGCGGCGAAGTATTCATCCAGATCAGCGGTTGCGATTGCGCGGTCATCGGTAGGCTCGTCGTCCTTGCAGTCGGCGTACAGCCGCAGCTTCAGCGTCGGTTCCTTCATGAACCGATCCACCTCGACCCATGCCAGCAGGATCGACCGGCCCTCCCGTTCAAGCCGGATGTCGATGCCGGGATAGCCCGGATCATCGCGGACATGGGCGCTCAGGGTGCCGAGCGTGGTCTTGATTTCAGCCTGACGCATAGAATCCTCCTTTCAGTCGTCATAGTGATCGATGAACTCGATGCACTCGTCCATGCTGTCCGAATCCCATTCGGCAGCATCCATGGCGTCGGGGGACTCGCCGGGCAGGTAGACCTCGTAGCGGGACAGGATGCAGCCCAGCTGATCGAGTGCCCGGCGCAGCTCCGCATCGCTGTGCGCATAGATGGAAAAGCCCCTGTGGGTCCTGATCTTCCTCATCTTCAGTCCTCCTCATGCAACCCAGCCGAAAGCCCTGCGCAGATGCGGTGCGCGCCGGTTGTGCGGCTTTGCCAGCGTTTCGCAGACCGTTTCCCGGTCGAGGTATTGTGCGTGATTTCCATACCACGCCTTGCCGCGTTCGGAGAGGCGATACACATCATAATGATTCCGTCCATCGTGATGGACGCAGGTGGCGT
>JBJEUD010000165.1:0-1778 GCA_051883655.1 Candidatus Faecivicinus sp.
CAAGGATCAGACCCGCCACAGATGGACAGAAGGGGACGCTGCCAGGGGTGGAGCGGCGCGCGCTGCCGGAGGTTTCCGGCTCCTGGAAGAGGGGCTCGCGAGGGACTTCGCGGGAGTAAACCACCTTCAGGTGCAAAACGCCTCGCTTCCGAAGCTCCCTGCGCATGACGCGGGCCAGAGGGCAGACCGTGGTCTTTTCGATGTCTGCGACTTCGAATGCTGTCGGATCGAGCTTATTGCCCGTGCCCATGCACGCGATGATCGGAATATGCAGCGCGTTCGCGCGCACAGCAAGCTCGATTTTTGCCGAAACGGTATCGATGCAGTCGACGACGTAGCTGTACCTGGAGAGATCCACGCGATCGGCGGTCTCCGGGAGGTAGAACAGGCGATGTGCGCCGATTTGCGCGTCGGGATTGATGTCCAGCAGGCGCACCTTTGCCGCGTCGACTTTATAGCTTCCGATCGTGGAATGCAGCGCGATCAGCTGGCGGTTGAGGTTGGAAGGCGCGACAATGTCGTTGTCAAACAGATCCAGCGCGCCGATGCCTGCGCGGACCAGCGCCTCTGCAGCGAAGCTGCCGACGCCGCCGACGCCGAACAGCGCAACGCGCGAAGCGCGAAGACGATCGACGCCGTCCTTTCCGAGAAGCATCGCCGTGCGCGAAAACTGATTGTCCATATCGTACCCTCCATCCTTATCTATTTATTATATTTGAATGGGACTAGAAAATCAAGGATTAATGCAGGAAACGGCACTTTTTGCTATTGCGAAAATGGGTGCAAACGTGTAAAATGGATGGGAGATTGCAAAACAAGGGATGATCGCTTTGAACAATTTTCTCCTGACGCTCAACATTATCCTCCCGATTTTTCTGGTTATGGCGGTGGGCTTTTTCTGCCGCCGGATCAAACTGGTCAATGCTGAAAACATTTCCGCGATCAACAAACTGGTCTTCCGCATTTTTTTGCCGGCCTCGCTCTGCCAGAGCCTGATGCGCGTTGAACCGGGAAGCATCGTCAACCCCGGCGTGCTGGGCTTCGGATTTGCCGGCACGCTGCTGGTGTTCCTGATTGCGCTTCTGGTGATTCCGCAGATTGAAAAGGACAACCGGCGGCGAGGCGTGATGATTCAGGGTATTTTTCGCAGCAACTACGCGATCTTCGGCATTCCGCTGAGCGAAGCGCTGTTTCCCCAGGGGGACGGCGGTTTGGCGGCGATGATGGTGATCGCGACGGTTCCGATATTCAATGTGCTGGGCGTGATCGCGTTGGAGAGCTTTCGCGGCGGCCGCGTGAACATCCGGAAGATTTTGATTGGAATTGCAAAGAATCCGCTGATCTGGGGCTGCCTGATCGGCTATCTGTTGATGAAGCTGCAGGTGCCTGTGCCGACCTTTGCCACGTCCACGCTGTCCAAGCTGGCAGCTGTGGCGTCTCCGCTGGCGCTGTTTGCGCTGGGCGGTTCCATCGACCTGCAGACATTCGCGCACAACGCCCGTCCGCTGAGCATCACGGTGCTGTCCCGCCTGGTTGTCGTTCCCGTGCTGGTGCTGCTGGCGGCATATGCCGTTGGCTATCGCGGCGTGGAATTTGCGGTGCTGATGATCGTGTTCGGCTCTCCCTGCGCGGTCAATTCCTACACGATGGCTGCGCAGATGGACGGCGATGCTGAGCTTGCCGCACAGCAGGTCATGCTGACCACCATCTTCTCCTCTGTGAGCATGTTTGCGATGATTTTCCTCTTCAAATCTCTGGGCATTTTCTGATCTCAAAGG
>JBJEUD010000166.1:0-1766 GCA_051883655.1 Candidatus Faecivicinus sp.
GCTGCGGCAGCGCGCCGGATTTGAATCCGCACATTGACGATGTGCGGATTTCGCTGTATACTAAATATTAATGAAAACAGCAAGGCAGACGATTCCAATGATGAACAAAAAGCAGCTCTTTCTCTATGCCTTCCGGAAATCCATCCCCGTGATGCTGGGCTATGTCTTTCTGGGCATGGCCTTCGGCATTCTGCTGCAGCAGTCCGGGCTGGGCTGGCCCTGGGCGCTGCTGATCAGCGCGGTGGTCTACGCCGGATCGATGCAGTTCGCGCTGGTGCCCCTGCTCAGCGCGGCCACCCCGCTACCCACCGTGGCGGTGATGACGCTGATGGTGAACAGCCGCCACCTGTTCTACGGCCTGTCCTTCATCGACACCTTCCGCGAGATGGGCTGGAAGGCCCCCTACATGATCTTTTCGCTGTCCGACGAGACCTACTCGGTGCTCTGCTCCTGCAAGGGCGACGAGGCGTTTGCGCAATGCAATCACGAGGCCGCGTTCTACATCTCCGCGCTGCACCAGGGCTACTGGATTCTGGGCTCGATCGTCGGCGCGGTGGCGGGCGAGCTGCTGACCTTCGACGCCGCCGGCATCGACTTCTCCATGACGGCGCTGTTCGTGGTCATTCTGGTGGATCAGCTGCGCGGCGGCGGACGCGAGGCGCGCGTCTGCGCGGGAATCGGCATCGCCATCGCCATCGTCTTCCTGCTGGCGCTGGGCGCGGATCGCTTTCTGCTGCCCACCCTGGCGTGCACCGTACTCGCACTGGCAATCGTCAACGGCCTGAGAAGGGAGGTGCCGGCGCATGAATAGCACTGCGTATACGATTCTGGCCATTCTGGTCTGCGCCGCGTGCACCTTCGCGCTGCGCGTTGCGCCGTTCGCGCTGTTCAGTGGAAAGCGGGGCATGCCGCCCGTCGTGCGCCGGCTAGCCATGAAAATGCCCGCCGCGATCATCGCCGTGCTGGTGGTCTACTGCCTGAAGGGGCTGCCCGCATCCGACGCGGTCCATGCGGCCATCACGCTGGGCAGCGTGGCCGCGGTGGTGGCGCTGCATCTGTGGAAGCGCAACACCCTGCTGAGCATCGCGGGGGGCACAATCCTGTATATGGCGCTGCTGCGCATCATCTGAAAAAAACGAACACGGAGGATATTTTATGAGCGATATCTCCCTGCGGGAAGACCGCTTCACCAGAATCAACCGCGTCTTTTTCGCCCTGTACTGGCTGTTCTGCGCCGTTCTGGTGGTCGTCTACGCCATCCAGCGGGACGGCTATCACCTCGGCATCTCCCTGGGCGCAATGCTCGTCCCGCTGGCCATTCCGCTGTTTTACACGGTTCTGCACCTGAAACCCGTGCAGCAGCTGAACTTTCTGGTGCTGGCGTTCACGTTTCTGGCCTATCCGCTGGGCGCCTGTCTGGACCTCTACCGGATTCTGCCCGGCTTCGACAAGGTGGCCCACACCCTCTCCGGCGTGTTTGTCAGCCTGCTGTGTCTGATTCTCTACTACGCGCTGAAGCCGGGTCACGCCATTGAGCGCCCGGACGCGCCGCTGGCGATGGTGTTCACCTTCCTGGGCTCCATGGCGGTGGCGGGTCTGTGGGAGATCTGCGAATACCTGGTCTCCGGCATCGTGGGGCTGGATCTGCAGCGCGTGGCGGCCACCGGCGTGGCCGACAGCATGCAGGACATGATCGTCTGCATGATCGGCACGGTTCTCACGCTGCCCTTCGTCCGCCGGCTGTGCACGGGCCGGCGCGACCCGCT
>JBJEUD010000167.1:0-9711 GCA_051883655.1 Candidatus Faecivicinus sp.
CTATCTGGTCACCGACACCACCCCCGTCGTGAACACCTTCACCCCGGCGACGGTGAGTACGGATGTCACGGATGATATCAGTGGCAATACCAAGAGCAATGTTCAGATCAAGAACAACAGCAACATTCCCGTCTACATGCGCGTCGCCGTCGTGGCGAACTGGTACAGCGAGGATGGTAAAGTCGTTGCTCCGTGGAGCGATTACGAAAAACTTGGGGTCAACAGTACGAATTGGACATATAGCGGCGGCTACTATTACTACAACGGCACTGTCGCTGCGGGTGCAACAGTAACCCTGTTTGATTCCTACACCGCGACTGGCGGTCCCGAAGGAGCACACCTCGAGATGGACATCATCGCGCAGGTGATCCAGGCCGAAGGCATGGGCGCGACCAGCGCGCAGGATGCCTTTAACAAGGCTGCCAATAGTTAAGGAGGCGCGAGACAATGAAGAAGCTGACGATTTGCCTGGCCCTCCTGCTGGCTGCGGCGCTGCTGTGCGGCTCTGCGCTGGCGGCGGCCTCGGTGACCTACGAGGGCGGCGCGGAGAAGTTCGTGTTCCTGCCCGGCAGCGAGTATTCCGACACCGACCTGTTCGAGAGCTTCAAGGGCGTGCTGCCCGGCGACGAGCTGACCCAGACCATCACCGTGAAGAACGACACCGACGGCCAGGTGCGCATCTACCTGCGCGCCGAGCCCGGCTACGAGGACTTCCGCGATTTCCTCAGCAACCTGTCCATGACCGTGGACTGCCAGGACAAGGAGATCTTCGACGCGGCCCCCAGCGAAACCGCGCAGCTGACGAAGAACACCCTGCTGGGCACGTTCAAGACCGGCGGCAGCACCACGTTGACCGTCACGCTGAAGGTCCCCGAGGACATGGGCAACGAGTACATGGGCGCCTTCGGCATCGTGCCGTGGACGTTCGTGGCGGAGGAAATCCCCGCCGAGGACACCCCCCAGACCGGCGACTGGTTCCAGCTGGGCGGATGGCTGGCGGCGGCGGCGCTGATTGCCGCGGCAATCGCAGCCGTCCTGGTCCTGCAGCGCAGGCGCCGTCAGGCAAACTGAACATTCCAGGGATGGAGGCCGGGGCGGTTCGCCTGCGGCCTCCTGTTGTCAGGAGATCGAAATGAAGAGACGAAAAAGACGCGGAAAGGGCCTGAAGGCGCTGCTGGCGCTGCTGATTCTGGCGCTGATCGCCGTGGTCGGGCTGATTCTGTTCAAACAGCACGAATATCGCGTCAGCAGCGAATACTATGACGGCCTGCGCTCCATGCGCGCCGCAGAGGGAGCAATCCTATGAAGCGCAGTCGATGGCCAGCGGCGGCCCTCGCCGCGCTGATGCTGGCGGCCTGCGCCGCCGGACTCGCCGCGCCCGCACGGGCGGAGGCGGCTGCGCCGTCCCCGACCCCGGAGATCGGGCAGGAGATCGACGTCCACGCGCTGGTGGAGCAGCTGTTCACCGCCGCCGCGGGCACGACGTGGGAGAGCGAACAGGCGCTCCGGCAGGACATGACCCCGGAGGAGCGCGCCGACCACGATGCGTCGCTGGCGGCGCACCGCAGCCTCGCGCTGCCCTGGCTGGCGGAGTCCTTCCGCCCGGCGGAGGGCGGCGAAGCGGGCGAATGGCTTCTGAGCGCGCCGTCCGATGAAGCGGCGATCCTCCCGGAGGCTTCCGATCCCGGCGCGGAGCCCGCTCAGGAGACGGAGAAGCGCCTCTGGACGCCGGAGGACGGGTATGCCGCGCTGCAGTCCACCCAGGCCGGACGGGACTATCTCGCGGCGCTGGAGCCGCTGGGCGGCGCGGACGCGGAGAGCTGTCTGGCCGCCACGCGGAAAATCTGCGCGGAATGGCTCGGCGAGATCGACCACGAAAGGCTGGCCGGCATCAACGCCGACTACGCCTGCTGGCTGTACGCGCCCGATACGCAGATCGACTATCCCGTGGTGCGCGGCGCGGACAACAGCAGCTATCTGCACCGGCTGTTCAACGGCGACCGGAACGCCTCCGGCACGCTGTTCATCGATTACCGGAACCTGCCGGACTTTCAGGATCCCAACACGCTGATCTACGGCCATCACATGCGCAACGACAGCATGTTCGGCAGCCTGACCGACTACGGCCTGGACGGCTACTACGCCGCCCACCCCTTCCTGCTGATGGTCAGCCCGAAGGAGATCGCCGTGGTGCAGCTGTTCGCCGGCTACACCACCTCCCGCGACGACCACTGCTACGACATCGCCATCAGCGATTCCGTCGACATGCTGGCCTTCGTGGACGCGGCGAACGCGAAGTCGGACTTCGCCTCCGGCGCGGAGGTTCTGCCCGGCGACCGGCTCGTGACGCTGTCCACCTGCGCCTACGCCTTCGAAAACGCGCGCTATATCGCCATCGGCCGGCTGGAGACGGCGTGGGCGGAGGAGAATCCATGACCCCATCAACCGCAGAAAGGCAGGTGTGAAGACCTCCATGGACGCACAGAGAAAGACGGCCCTTCCGGAGACGCGCGGACGGCGCGGCGCGGCGGATTACACCGGGCGGCGCTTCGGCGCGCTGACGGTGCTGCGGTTCGAGGAGACGCGAAACGGCGTGCGCTGCTGGCGCTGCCGGTGCGACTGCGGCCGGGAACTGGTCGTGGGCCAGACGCACCTGACCACGGGCAACGCCCTGAGCTGCGGCTGCGCGGGAAAGCTGCTGCCGGAGGACCTCACCGGCGTGCGCTTCGGCCATCTCACCGTCCTCGGCAGGGCCGGGGTGAAGAGCGGCCGGGTGCAGTGGGCCTGCCGGTGCGACTGCGGGCGGCTGACCACGGCCGGCCACTACAACCTGCTGTCCGGCCGGAGCACGACCTGCGGCTGCCGCCGCGCGGGCGTGATGATTGAAAACCTGCGCCTGTCGGAGGGCACGTCCGTCGCCAAGCTGGAGCGCACCCGCGACCGGCACTACAGCAGCAACACCAGCGGCCACAACGGCGTGTATCAGAACAAGCGCAGCGGCAAGTGGGTCGCGCAGATCACCTTCAAGGGCAAGACCCACTATCTCGGCGTCTACGCCGAAAAGGCGGACGCCATCAAGGCGCGGCTGCGCGGCGAGGAGATGTACGACGAGTTCCTCGCCCGCTATCACGCCGAGCACCCCCAGGAGCGCTCCTAGCCGCCCGGGCGCCTCCGGGCGGTCGCCAATCGGAATCCCGGCCGAAGTGCATTCGGCCGTTTTTTTGCCCGTCGACCGGGCCCCGTCTCCGAAGCCGGACGGGAATCCGCTCTGCACAGCGCCGAAGCCCGGAAGGCGACCGCGGCGATGTCCCCGCCGCGGAACAGGCAGATCGCGGCGGCGCGCGCCATCCTGCGGCGGACATGGGCACAGGCCGGCAATCAATTTGGCTTTTGCGTAAATAAATCTTGAGAAAACGGGTAAACTCCTTGGCTTCGATCGACAAAGTATGTTATAATGAAGACCGATTTCAGTTTCAAAGGAGAGATGAATCATGAAAAAGGCGCTGCTGCTTGCGCTGATTCTGGCGCTTGCGCTGGCGTGTGCCGCGCAGGCGGAGACGATTGTGGACGCGACGGGCCGCGAGGTGACCGTTGAGGGCACGCCGGAGAACGTGGTTGCGCTGCTGGGCTCCTACGGCGAGGTCTGGCTGGACGCCGGCGGACGGCTCGTGGCCACCACGGAGGACGCCGTCGACACGCCCGCCGCGCAGGCGCAGGGCGATATCGCCAACCTGGGCAGCCACTCCGAGCCCAACATGGAGCTGCTGCTGAGCCTGGAGCCCGACTTTGTCATTCTGTCCGCGGACACCGCCGCGCATCCGGCCATCGCCGAGGTGCTGGAGGATGCGGGCATTCCCTACGGCTTCTTCTCCATGCAGACCTGGGACGGCTACATGGAGCTGCTGAAGAGCTTCACCCAGCTGACCGGCCGCGAGGACATCTATGAGGACCGCGTCGAGACCGTGCAGAAGCCCATCGAGGCCATGATCGAGGCTGCAAAGGCGCAGCCCGAGTACGGCGCCAAGACCGCGCTGCTGCTGCGCACCTATGCCACCAGCGTGAAGGCCAAGGGCAATTCGGACACCGTCGCCGGCCCGATCCTGACGGACATGGGCCTGATCAACCTGGCCGAGACCGACTCCGCGCTGACCGAAAACCTGACCATGGAGGCCATCCTCGTGGATGACCCGGACTACATCTTCGTGGTGGCCATGGGCTCCGACAAGGAGGCGGCCATGAACACCCTGGAGGAGACGCTGCTGAGCAATCCCGCCTGGAACACCCTGACCGCCGTGCAGGAGGGCCGCTACTACGTGCTGGACAGCGACCTGTTCCACTACCGGCCCAACGCCCGCTGGGCCGAGTCCTATGCGATCATCGACGAGCTGCTCTATGGCGCGGACTGATCGCGTGCTGCTGATCGCCCTGGCGGTCCTGCTGCTCTCCCTGCTGGCCAACTTCTGTCTGGGCGCCAGCGGGGTGACGGTGGGCCAGATCGCCGGGGCGATCTTTCGCGGCGACCGGCAGAGCGTCGCCGCGCGCATCTTCCTGTATGTGCGCCTGCCGCGGGCGCTGGCGGCCATGCTGGCGGGCAGCGCGCTGGCCGTGGCGGGACTGCTGCTGCAGAAGGTGCTGCGCAACCCGCTGGCCGCGCCCAGCATCATCGGCATCAACTCCGGCGCGGGGCTGTGCGCGCTGATCGTGATGGCGCTGCTGCCGTCGCTGACCGCGCTGGCCCCCTTCGCCGCCTTCGCCGGCGCGCTCCTCGCCGCCTTCGCGGTGTATCTGCTGGCGCGGCTCACCGGCGCGTCGAAATCCACCATCGTGCTGGCCGGCGTGGCGGTGAACAGCCTGCTGGGCGCGGCGATGGACGCCATCGTCACCATCGTGCCCGACGCCGCCGTCAGCCGCTCGGCGTTCTCCATCGGCGGCTTCGCCAACGTCACCCTGCGCCAGCTGGGCTTCGCCCTGCCGTTCTGGATTGCGGGGCTGCTGATCGCGCTGATCTTCCAGAGGGAGCTGCAGCTGATGTCCCTGGGCGACGACGTGGCCCAGAGCCTCGGCCTCCACGCGGAGCGCTTCCGCGCCGCCTTCCTGATCGCCGCGGCCCTGCTCGCGGGCGCAGCGGTGAGCTTCGCCGGACTGGTGGGCTTCGTCGGCCTCATCACGCCCCACATGACTGGACTGCTGTGCAAAAACGACACGCGGCTGCAAACGCCCATCGCGGCGGTCTTCGGCGCGGCGCTGTGCCTGGTCTGCGACCTGATCGCCCGCACCGCCTTCGCGCCCTACGAACTGCCGGTGGGCATCGTGCTGTCGTTCCTCGGCGCGCCGTTCTTCCTCTATCTGCTGATCCAGCGCAAAAGGAGCAACCGCCATGAATCGGCCTGAGCTGCGAAGCACCCCGGAACCGCCGGAGACCAACGAAAAGGAGACTGCCGCCATGATCCGGTTTGAAAACCTGCGCGCGGGCTACGACCGCGTGGAGCGGCTGCACGGCCTGAGCAGCGCGGTGCCGATGGGCCGCCTGACCGCGCTGATCGGCCCCAACGGCTGCGGCAAGTCCACACTGCTGAAGTGCGCCGCGGGCCTGCTGAAGCCCGATGGCGGTGAAATCCTCCTGAACGGACAGCCCTATGCCCGGATGCCGCGCAAGGAGCTGGCCCGGCAGGTGGCCTATATGCCCCAGGCAAGGCTGACGCCGGAGCTGCCGGTGGAGCAGCTGGTGGCCCACGGCCGCTATCCCCACCTGAAGTGGGGCCGCCGGCTGTCGCCCGACGACCGCGACATCATCCGCCGGGCCATGGAGCGCACCGACACGCTGAAGTACGCCGGGCGCAGCGTCGCAGCCCTCTCCGGCGGCGAGCGGCAAAGGGTCTATCTGGCCATGATGCTGGCGCAGCAGACCCCCGTGATGCTGCTGGACGAGCCCACCACCTATCTGGACCCCGGCGCGCAGTTCCGGCTGATGGACATGCTGCGCGCGCTCAGCGGCGAAAACCGCGCCGTGATCGTGGTGCTGCACGACCTCGCGCTGGCGCTGGAGTACGCCGACGAGGTGCTGCTGATGCAGGACGGCCGGCTGGTGCGCAGCGGCGCGCCGGAAGCCGTCTACCAGTCCGGCGACATCGCCCGAGTGTTCGACATCGACGTGGCCCGCACCCCCGAAGGCAAGTACGTGTTCTCCGGCAAAAAATAACCCATAACCCGACGGGAACCCCTCCGCTGAAACGCGGAGGGGTTCCCTCTTTTGCGATGCACCGCCCCTCAGCATCCGCCACGCCCGCTCCCAAAAAAGGAAGACCTTGACCGCTTGAATCAGTGGCGGTCAAGGTCGGGGTTACGAAACGAGCCAGCATCAGAAACGCAGCCCAGGATTCAAGCCGTTACCACAACGGCGCAGAATCCGATGAACAAACGCGGCAGCAAGTGGCTGTCGGCACTGCCGACTAGCGGCCGAACTGGACGTCGTTGTTGCCGGAGTTGGTCTCCCACATCTCGAGCATGTTGATGGGATCGTTGAAGTCGGCGATCCAGCCGTTGCGGGCGACGTCGTAGTTGCCGGCCTTGCGGTCGTTCAGGAAGACGTTCCAGTCGCAGGTGCGGATGGTCATGTCGATGCCGACCATGGCGAGATCCTGCTGGATGCACTCGGCGATGGCCACGTGACCGGAGGTCTCGTTGGTCAGGTACTCGAAGGAGATGGGGGTGTCGGCGGACAGCATGCCGCTGTCGTCGAACTCGAAGCCGGCGGACTCGAGCAGCTCAATGGCGGCCTCGGTGTCCACGTCGACGCCGTAGTAGCCATCCTCAACGGGATAGGTGTAGTCGTCGTCGTTGACCTTGAACATGCCGCCCTGGCCGTCCATCATGCCCAGCGGGATGAAGGAGGTGGCGACCTTCTGGCCGGTCTGGCCGACGGTATCGATGATGTACTGGCGGTCGATCAGCAGGGAGAAGGCCTGGCGCATCGCGGCGGCCTGCTCGACGGTCTTGCCGGCGAAGAGGTCGGACTTGATGTTGAAGCTGACATAGTAGGTGCCCAGCTCGTCGACGATGTGGAACTCGGGGTTCTCCTCGGCCAGCAGGGTCGCGATCTCGTCGGTGGGAACGGTGTCGGCGAAGTCGAGGTCGCCGGCCTGATACGCGGCGTAGATGGCGGTATCATCGGCGGAGAGCATGAACTGCAGGGTCTCGATCTTCACGTTCTCGGCATCCCAGTAGTAGGGGTTCTTGGTGTAGGTCATGGACTCGTTGTGCACCCACTCGGTGAGCACATACGCGCCGTTGGAGACGAAGCCGGCCTCGGTGGCCCAGGCGCCGGGGTTCAGCACGTTGCCGTCGGCGTCCAGATAGCCCTCAGCGCCCTCAACCTCGGACTGCTTGACCGGGAAGAAGGTGGGGAAGGCGGCGAGGTCGAGGAAGTAGGCGCAGGGGGCGCTCAGCTCGACGGTGAAGGTCTTGCCGTCCTCGGAGGCGGCCACGGCCAGCTCGTCCGGATAGCCCTTGATGCCGTTGAACATGTAGGAGTAGTCGGCCGCGGTCTCGGTGGCGGCGGCGCGCTTCCAGGAGTACTCGAAGTCGGCGGCGGTCATGTCGGAGCCGTCGGACCACTTCAGGCCGTCCTTCAGGGTGAAGGTGTAGGTCAGGCCGTCCTCGGAGACCTCATAGCCCTCGGCGACGTTGGGGGTCAGCTCGCCGTCGGCGTTGTAGGTGTACAGGCCGGCGAAGGTGCTGGCAGCCAGGGTGGCGCCGTCCACGGTGGAGTTCAGCGCGGGATCCAGCTTGTCCGGCTCGGAGGCCAGGTTGATGCGCAGGGTGTCGGCGTCGCCGTTGGTGGCGTACATGAAGAACTTGGTGCCGAAGGCGTTGGAGTACATGCCCTCCAGCGTGGACTTCTTCATGTAGATGTCGTTGTAGTAGTAGATCGGAACGATGCAGCCGGTGGACATGAGGATGTCCTCAGCCTGATGCATCAGAGCTTCGCGCTCGGTGAAGTCGGTGGTGGACTTGATCTGAGCGATCAGAGCATCGTACTCGGACCAATCGGGCTCAGAGCCTTCGTCCGCCATGGCGGGGGCTGCGCAGACGACGATGAGCATCATCGCGAGCAGCGCTGCAAGCAGCTTCTTCATAGGGATCTTCCTCCTAAACAGAATTCTATCTAAAGGCGGTCAGGAACCGACCCTAGACTCAATAATGGGGATTCCAGCAGGCGATGCGGTGGCCGGGGGCGACCTCGGTCAGGCTGGGGCACTCCTGGGCGCAGCGCTCGGTGGCGAAGCGGCAGCGGGGGCGGAAGGGGCAGCCGGACGGCATCTTCAGCGGGCTGGGCACGTCGCCCTCCAGCGGGATGCGCTGCTTCGTGCGGGCGGTCTCCGGGTCCGGAATGGGAATGGCGGAGATCAGCGACTGGGTGTAGGGGTGCATGGGGCTGGAGATGACGTCCTCGGACTCGCCGATTTCCACGATCCTGCCCAGATACATCACCGCGATGCGTCTGGAGATGTGCTGCACCACCAGCAGATCGTGGGCGATGAACAGATAGGCGATGCCCAGCTTCTCCTGCAGCTCCTCGAAGGTGTTGATCACCTGGGCCTGAATGGACACGTCCAGCGCGGAGACGGGCTCGTCGCAGACGATGAACTTCGGCTCCACGGCCAGTGCGCGGGCGATGCCGATGCGCTGGCGCTGGCCGCCGGAGAACTCGTGGGCGTAGCGGCGCGCGTGGTCGGAGTTCAGCCCCACCAGGTTGAGCAGGTGGGCGATCTTCTCCTCGCGCTCCTTTTTGTTGGAGTACAGATGGTGGATGTCCAGCGGCTCGCCCACGATGTCGGAGACCGTCATGCGCGGGTTCAGCGAGGAATAGGGGTCCTGGAACACGATCTGCATCTCGCGGCGGTACTGGCCGGCGTTCTTCGGGGTGATGCGCGTGCCCTGATAGAGGATTTCGCCGGCGGTGGGCTTGTAGAGGTGCAGGAGGGTGCGGCCGACGGTGGTCTTGCCGCAGCCGGACTCGCCCACCAGGCCCAGCGTCTCGCCCTCCTCGATCTCGAAGGAGACGCCGTCCACGGCCTTCAGCGGGGTCTTGGTGAACCAGCCGGTGCGGATGGGGAAGTACTGCTTGAGGTCCCTGACCTCGAGAAGATGCTGACTCATTTCGCGGTCTCCTCCTTTCCGGCGTCCATGTACACATCGCGGACGTTCATCCAGCAGGAGGCCAGGTGCTCGTCGTTGATGGGCAGCTCGTCGGGCAGCTGCTCCAGGCAGATCTTCATGGCGCGGTCGCAGCGGGAGGCGAAGGCGCAGCCCCTGGGCATGTTGGTCAGGTCCACCGGCGAGCCGGCGATGGGGACCAGCTTTTCATGCCTCGTGCCCAGGCGCGGGATGGAGCGCAGCAGGCCCTTGGTGTACTCGTGGCGGGGGTTGTAGAAGATTTCGTCGGCGGTGCCGCGCTCGCAGACGCGGCCGGCGTACATCACGATGATCTCGTCGCACATGCTGGCGATGACGCCCAGATCGTGGGTGATCATGATGATGGCCATGCCCAGCTTCTTCTGAAGGCTCTGCATCAGCTCCAGAATCTGGGCCTGAATGGTCACGTCCAGGGCGGTGGTGGGCTCGTCGGCGATGAGGATGTCCGGCTCGCAGGCCAGGGCCATGGCGATCATCACGCGCTGGCGCATGCCGCCGGAGAGCTCGTGGGGATAC
>JBJEUD010000168.1:0-1735 GCA_051883655.1 Candidatus Faecivicinus sp.
GGACATGAGGTCGTCATCATCGACAATTTCGTCAACTCCAAGCCCGAAGCTCTGGACTGCATCCGCCGGATCACCGGCAAGGACTTCGCCTTCTGCGAGGCCGACCTGCGCGACCGCGCGGCCGTGAAGAAGCTGTTCGACGAGCATTCCATCGACGCGGTCATCCACTTCGCCGGCCTGAAGGCTGTGGGCGAGAGCGTCCAGAAGCCCCTCGAGTACTACGACAACAACCTGGGCGGCTTCTTCGTCCTGGCCGAGGAAATGCGCGCCCACGGCGTGAAGAAGATCGTGTTCTCCTCCTCCGCCACCGTCTATGGCATGAACAACCCCGTCCCCTTCCGCGAGGAGATGCCTACCTCCGCCACCAACCCCTATGGCTACACCAAGGTCATGATCGAGCAGATGCTCCGCGACCTGGCGGTGGCCGACCCCGAGTGGAGCATCGTTCTGCTGCGCTACTTCAACCCCATCGGCGCTCACGAGAGCGGCCTGATCGGCGAGGATCCCAACGGCATCCCGAACAATCTGCTGCCCTACGTGGCCCAGGTGGCCGCAGGCATCCGCCCGCAGCTGAACGTGTTCGGCGACGACTATGACACGCCCGACGGCACCGGCGTGCGCGATTACATCCACGTGGTCGACCTGGCGCTGGGCCATCTGGCCGCGCTGAACTACGCCGACAGCCATCACGGCGCCGAGGCCATCAACCTGGGCACCGGCCACGGCACCAGCGTGCTGGAGATCGTGAAGGCGTTCGAAAAGGCGTCCGGCCGCCCCGTGCCCTACAAGATCTGCGCCCGCCGCGCCGGTGACATCGCCACCTGCTACGCCGATACGAAAAAGGCTGCCGACCTGCTGGGCTGGCGCGCCACCCGCAACATCGACGACATGTGCCGCGACGGCTGGAACTTCGCCAAGAACCGCTATTGATCCCCGCTTGACCGCGCCGCGCCGGAATCTCGCCGGCGCGGCGCTTTTTGTATTTTTACGCATAATAATGCATAAATATGTCATCGCCCCATTCAGCGCTTTCGGCGCGTTTCCGGGGCGCCTGCAGCCCCGTCCCGGGCCGGTTGCATCCTATGGTTATTTTCCCCGGGACATCCTCCAATTCTTTCCGTTTTGACGATCCGGACAGCCGGAACCTTCATCCCACTAGAGATAACCAAAAATACGCATAAAAACGCACCATTCACCCTTGACTTTTTCTTCACAAAAATGTATAGTTACATATAACGTTTTGAGCGAGCCGAACGTGCCCGCGCAAATCGCGAAAATTGTTTGGGAGGAATTCGATTATGAAGTTCACCAAGACTCTTGTTGCAATGATCCTCGTTCTCGCAATGGCCCTCTCCATGGCTTCCATCGCCATGGCGGAAGACGCTGTGAAGATCGGCCTGATCGGCCCCATGACCGGCGCGGCTGCGAGCTACGGCACCTCGGTCAAGCAGGGCGCTGAGCTGGCCGTCGAAGAGGTCAATGCTCTGGGCGGCATCCAGATCGAGCTCAACGTCATGGACGACGAGCATGACGCCGAGAAGTCCGTCAACGCCTACAACAATCTGTGGGACTGGGGCTGCCAGATGATCATCGGCTCCGTCACCACCACCCCCTGCGTGGCCGTTGGCGCTGTGGCCTATGAGGAGCGCATGTTTATGCTGACTCCCTCCGCCTCCTCCACCGACGTCATCGCCAACAAGGACAACGTCTATCAGCTGTGCTTCACCGACCCCGC
>JBJEUD010000169.1:0-9549 GCA_051883655.1 Candidatus Faecivicinus sp.
GACGGGCCCGGTACGTGCTGCATAGGCATCACCTCCTGGATTTGGATTGCTGTCATTTTATCACCGCCGGCTCAATTCAACTCAAAAAACTTTTGAAGCGCATTTGAACGCCGGTTAGCCATTCTGAAAACAAACTGTGAATGTGCACAGGAAGGCAACATTTTTAAGTTAAGCTAAGGTTGGACTGCTACAATGCAGACATCCAAACAAATCGGGAGGGCTGCCTTCATGCGGATTTTGATTGCAGAGGACGAGGAATTCCTTTTGAAGCTGCTGACAACGATACTTCGGAAAAACAACTATGAGGTCGACGCAGTTGCCAATGGCCGCGATGCACTGGACTTTCTGGAGACCGCGCGCTACGACGCGGCCATACTGGACGTGATGATGCCGGAGCTGGACGGCATCGAGGTGCTGCGGCACATGCGCAGGGCGGGCAACCGCACGCCCGTGATGATGCTCACCGCCAAGGGCGAGGTGGAGGATCGGGTGCTGGGACTGGACAGCGGCGCGAACGACTATCTGTGCAAGCCCTTCGCCACCCAGGAGCTGCTGGCGCGGCTGCGCGCCATGACCCGCAGCCAGGGCGTTCAGTCCACTGCCCAGCTTCATCTGGGCAACACGACGCTGAACCAAACCAGCTTCGAGCTGTCCACGCCCTACGGAAGCTACCGGCTGACCAACAAGGAGTATCAGGTGATGGAGCTGCTGATCTCCAATCCGGGGCGGCTGATCTCCAGCGAACAGCTGCTGGAGCGGATCTGGGGCTATGACAACGCGGTGGAGATCAACGTGGTCTGGAGCTACATCTCCTATCTGCGCAAGAAGCTCGCAGGACTGAAGGCGGACGTCCGCATTCACGTCTCCCGCAACGCGGGCTACACGCTGGAGAAGATCCCATGATCCGCCGTCTGCGCTTCAAGCTGATCGCAGCGACCATGCTGTCGCTTCTGCTGGTGCTGACGATCATCATGTGCGCGCTGAATATCGTCAACTATCGGGGCATCGTACAGGATGCGGACAGCGTGCTGGAGCTGCTGCGGGAGAGCGAGGGCCGCTTTCCGGAGCTTCCGGAGACCTTCGACTGGCGCATCGACGGACCGCGCTACAAATCCCCCGAACTGCCCTTTGAGATACGCTACTTCTCTGTGCTGCTCACCGCCGACGGAACGATTGAGGATACGGACCTGGTGCAGATCGCCGCACTGGATGCAGACGCGGTTTCGGACTATGCACTGCGCGCATGGAAATCCGGCCGGGAACGGGGCTTCGTGGATGACTACCGCTTCCTGCGCTGTTCGGAAGGCGAGGGCGTGCGCATCATCTTTCTGGACTACGGCCGCACGCTGGCCAGCTTTCAGAGCGTGCTGATCAGCAGCGTGGGCATCTCGCTGGCGGGACTGCTGGCGGTGCTGCTGCTGGTTATTGCCCTGTCCGGACGCATCATGAAGCCCTTTGCGGAGAACTACGAAAAGCAGAAGCAGTTCATCACCGATGCCGGCCACGAAATCAAGACGCCCATCACCATCATCGACGCCGCTGCCGAGGTGCTGGAGGCGGAGTGGGGCGAAAACGAATGGCTGCGCGGCATCCGTCAGCAGGCCGGACGGCTGACGGCGCTCACCAACGATCTGATCCGCCTCTCCCGCATGGAGGAGGAGCGGCGCAGGATGATCGAATTCCCGCTCTCCGAGCTGGTTTACGAGACGGCGTCGGATTTTCTCCCGCTGGCGAAGGCGCAGGACAAGGAACTGAAGCTCTACATTCAGTCCGATATTGCCCTGCGCGGCGACGAGGACGGCATCCGCCAGCTGATCTCTGTGCTGCTGGACAACGCGCTGAAGTATTCGCCGG
This sequence comes from Candidatus Faecivicinus sp., assembly GCA_051883655.1. Lineage (GTDB taxonomy): Bacteria > Bacillota > Clostridia > Christensenellales > Aristaeellaceae > Faecivicinus. Next base: position 1,855 of record JBJEUD010000169.1, read on the forward strand.
AGGGAAGTGCCATCATCCTGCGGCTGGAGCGGCACGGCAAGAGCGTCTCGCTGCAGATAGAGAACGTGAGCACTCAGCCGCTGACCCGTGAGCACATGGAGCGCATGTTCAACCGATTCTACCGGGGCGATTCCTCCCGCAGCAGCAAGACCTCGGGCTACGGCATCGGGCTTTCCATCGCAAAGGCCGTGGTCAACGAGCATCGCGGAAGAATTGGCGCGGCCTCACCGGATGGAAAGAGACTGATGATCTCCATTGGATTCCCGGGATGATCGTCCCGGGAATTCTCTCATATCCATCAAAAAGCCCATCCGCTGTTTTTCGGATGGGCCGCCTTTTTCGCCGGCAATAAATGCTGATTGTTTTGGAGGGAATCAGGCTCGGATCTCCTGGCGCATAAAGGCTATATAGGAAACTGTGAAAGCTGCCATCGTCAGCGCAACCATGCTGGTGAGATGCGGCCAGATCAAAAGGAGGCTTTGATCAAAGGAAAGATAGCTGGCCAGCGCACCGGACAGGGATTCCTGGGTGGTGATTCCAATCGTGCGCACGTTTGGATTCAGGAGGGTCGAAACAGCTTCACAGTAGAGGTAATAGGGAGAGGTCCGGCTGAGCGTGAGCTGCAGCTCATAGTTGCTCATCATGTTGTAATAGCCCTGAATGCCGTCCACGGGATAGCACAGGTTCGCGATGATGCTCGTGACCATGGAGGCGAAGAGGGTAAAATAGATCCACAGGGCGATCACGATCAGCGCCGAGGTGGCCGCGTGGCGGCAGAGCACCGAGCAGAGCATCGCCAGACCCATCCACATGGAGGTGTAGAACACCGTCAGCAGCAGATAGCTTCCGATGCGCAGCAGCTCCTCCTGCACCGGCGGTATGCCGATGCTCACCAGCCCAAGTCCGCCCACCAGAATGCCGACGAAGAAGACCATGATGGCAATGACGGTCATGCCGGCCAGAAACTTCGCCACGATGACCGAATCGCGGTGGATCGGCTGGGAGACCAGCCGGTTCAGCGTGCCCTGACTGCGCTCACGGTTGACCGCGTCGAAGCCGAGCACGAGGCCCGCCAGCGGCGTGAGGTAAGCGAGGAACGAGGCGACGGAGGGAATGGAATTGCTGGACGAGGTATAGAGGGCCAGAAAGATGAACTCGCTGCTGGACGAGGTGGAGTCCGCAATGCCCTGAAGCGCGCCATAGAGACTGGCCAGGCTGGTCAGAATCAGCAGTGCGAACACCAGCTTGAACCGCGCACTGTGGAAATGATCGGCCAACTCCTTGCAATAAAGCGTGGAGAAGCCGCCGTGAACCCGCTTAACCGCGGCGCTTCCATGGGAGGACGCGGGCTTTGACATCCGTGCTGTTCTCTGCATGCTGCTCACCTGCCTTTTCAAAATATCTGCTGTAAATTTCATCCAGATCGTTGCCTGCCCGGCGCAGAAGGGTGGGCGTGAAGCCCGCCTTCAGCAAATCCTTCAGCAGCCGGTTTGTAACGTCTGCTCCGGTCTGAATGACGAACGCATCGTTGCTCCGCTCAACAGACTTGACATACTCCTGCTTTTCGAGGAACCCGGACAGCTCCTCTCCGCCGGGCTGTGCGGCAATCTCCAGGCGGAAGCCGGCCTCGGAGGGCAGCTGCTCGGCCAGCTCGTCGATGCGCCCGCAGGCGATGAGTCTGCCGCTGACGAAGATGCCCACGCGGTCGCAGATCTGCTGAATCTGGTGCAGCTGGTGGGAGGAGATCAGTATGGTCTTGCCATCCTCCTCCGCCAGCTCCCGGATCAGCGCCATCAGCTCGCGCATGCCCTCCGGGTCAATGCCGTTGGTGGGCTCGTCCATGATCAGCACCTCGGGATCCTTCATCAGAATGTCCGCGATGCCCAGGCGCTGCTTCATGCCCTTGGAATAAGCGCCGGTGCGCTTGTCTGCGGCGGAGGTCATCTTCACGCGCTGAAGCAGCTCGTCGATGCGCCTTTCCAGCGCATCTCCCGTGAGGCCGTTCATCCGACCGGTCATGCGCAGGTTCTCCCGACCGGTCATGTCCGGATAGAAGCCCATGTTGTCCGGAAGATAGCCCACGAAGCGCTTTACCCTCAGCGGATTGCGGGTGCAGTCCACGCCGCCGATCTGCGCGCTGCCGAAGCTCGGCTCGGTGAGGCCCAGCAGCATCAGCGTGGTGGTGGTCTTGCCCGCGCCATTGGGACCCAGCAGGCCGAATACCTCGCCCGGATTCACGGACAGGTTCAGCCGGTCCACGGCGGTGAAGCTGCCGTAGCACTTGGTCAGATCCCGGGTTTCAAGTATGGCGTTCGTCATTTTCAGCGCCTCCCGTATCTGCGCATGATCACGGCGATGGCGGCGGCCAGCAGCACGATCACGGCGATGCCGGTGAAGCCCCATTTGGTTTCCGTCTTGACGGTGACGCGGAATTCTGTGCTGTCGCTGGTCTTGCTGTTCTTGACGGTGAGCTTGGTCACATAGTCGCCGGACATGGCGTCCTCGCCGGGAGTGATGTAAGCCGTGGTCTCCACGGTCGCGCCCGCCTCGATCAGATCGATGGTCTCGTTTTCAAAGCGCACGCTCCATCCGCTGGGCGCGCTGGAGGTGAGGTTGACATTGGTCAGCTCAGTGTTGCCGTTGTTGGTAATGGACAGCTGGACGCTGGCCTCCTTGTTGGCGTAGGCGTCAAAGCTCAGCCGCCCGCTGGGCGTGGCGAGGGAGACGTCGTAGCTGCCGGTGATGACGACCTCCAGATCCAGACTCAGCTTCTCCGATGCGGAGGTGGCGGTCAAATGAATTTCATAGGAACCGGCCTCGACGTTTTCCGGCGGCGTGACGCTCACGTCCAGCCCCTGACTGGTGCGGGCTTCCACCTCAAGGGCAGCCACCTTGGTGCTCTCGCCGGAGGGCATGAAGCTCACCTGCCATCCGGTTGGCGCGCTGGACGCGAAGGAATAGGACTGGGCGGAAAGGGTGTTGTTGATGAGGGTCGCGTTGAAGCTGAAGCTGGTGTCCGCGTCGCCCTCCTGGGAGGGATACTCCACCGTAAAGCTGCTCTCTCCCATCTGCTCGGCGCTGACGGTAAAGCGCAGCGTCATTTCATCCGAATAGCTGCCGCCCTGCGCCTTCAGAACGATCCGGTACTCTCCGTCCTCGGCCTCGAGGGGAATGTCAACCGCAAAGTCGAGATCCGTGTTGGCGTCTCCGTCCTTGACGTGCACGACATTCACCTGCTTGCTGCCCGCGCTGAAGGAGCCCTCCCAGCCCTCGGGCATCTCCACAATGGAGAGCTCCATGTCCTGAGACGCGCCGGACTGGTTGTCCACATCCAGATCAAAGGTCAGACTGTCGCCGGCCTTGACGACCATGGATGGGTACTTCGTACTCAGCTCGATGTACCTTGCCGCTTCATCCGCCGGTTCAGCCCATGCAGAGGCCGTCAGCGACAGGACGATCAGTCCCAGAAGCAGCGCCCGAAGGAGGCTGTTGTGCGCCATGTGTTTCATCTCAATCACTCCTGTGTTCGTGTTTTTCTCGCTGTCCGCGATGGGGATACTATAAGCCGCACAGCTGGAACCGACTTAAAAAAGCCATGAACGAACCGTGAACAATCATGCTTTTGCAGCAGTGTTCACGGTTCGTTTTCATTTTATCCTTTTCGTGTTTACGAGAGAAGAATCGATTTTTAAGTTCATTCCAGCTTGCATTGCTACAATAGGATGCGTGAACCGAAAGTTCATCCATGAAAGGAGCGACGGGCTTTGATTGAAGTCAAACATCTGACAAAACGCTATGGCAGTCACACCGCCGTGAGCGACCTCTCCTTTACCATTGAAAAGGGCGTGATCTACGGCTTTTTAGGCCCGAACGGCGCCGGCAAGAGCACCACCATGAACATCATCACGGGCTGTCTGGGCGCGTCGGCCGGCGAGGTGACCATCGACGGTCACAGCGTGCTGGACGATCCCATGCAGGCAAAGCGGCGCGTCGGCTATCTGCCCGAGCAGCCGCCTCTCTACACCGACATGACGCCCGAGGAATATCTGCGCTTCGTGATGAAGGCGAAAAATGTTTCCCGGGACGAGCAGAGCAAGCAGTTGATGCAGGTGCTGCTGATGACCAGAACAGTCGAGGTCAAGGATCGTCTGATCCGCAACCTGTCCAAGGGCTATCGCCAGCGGGTCGGCATCGCGCAGGCGCTGCTGGGCAACCCGGAGGTCATCATTCTGGACGAGCCCACCGTAGGCCTGGATCCGGCGCAGATCATCGAAATCCGCCAACTGATCCGGGATCTGGGCAAGAATCACACCATCGTACTCTCCAGCCACATCCTCAGCGAGGTGCAGGCGGTGTGCGACCGCATCATGATCATCTCGCACGGCCGTCTGGTGGCCAGCGACACCACCGAAAACCTGACGAAGCTGTTTGCCGGCACAGTGACGCTTCGGCTGGAAACCCGTGCGGAGGTACATGAGATCCGAAGAATCCTCTCTTCCGTACCCGGCATTGAAAAATTCACCGCAGAGCGCGGAGAGAACGGCGTGAATACCGTCTACATCACGCCGGACGAAAACGCGGAAATCCGGGAGGCGCTGTTCCGCGCCTTCGCCGCTGCGGACGCGCCGCTTCTGGAACTGCACCGCGAGACGGCCAGTCTGGAAGACGTGTTCCTCGAACTCACCAGCGATTCTCAGGACAAGGAGGTGGCGGAAGCATGATCGCGGTCTTTCAAAAGGAGGTCGCCGGCTATTACAAGGGCGTCATGGGCTATCTGTTCGCCGCGTTCCTGCTGGTCGTCGCGGGCATTTACACCATGGCCTACAACCTCAGCGGCTACTGCGCAAACTTTGAATATGTGCTCAGCGCCATCAGCTTCGTCTATCTGATCATCGTACCCATCCTCACCATGCGCTCTGTAGCGGAGGAGAAGCGGCAAAAGACCGACCAGCTGCTCTACGCGCTGCCGATGCGGCTGTCCGACGTGATTCTGGGCAAATATCTGGCCATGCTGGTGGTGCTGGCAGTGCCCACGGGCATCATGGGCCTGTATCCGCTGATTCTCAGACAGTTCGGCACGCTCTCCTTTGCGATGGCGTACGGTTCGCTGCTGGCCTTTTTTCTGCTGGGCGCGGCACTGCTGGCGATGGGGCTGTTCATCTCGTCGGTGACGGAGAGTCAGGTGGCCTCGGCGGTGATTACACTCGTCGTCGCACTGGCGTTCTATCTGATGAGCGGACTGGCCAGCTACGTCTCCACGGCCTCCGGCGCATCTCTGATGGCGCTGTGCGTGCTGGCGCTGGCGCTTTCGGCGGTACTGTACATGCTGACAAAGAACGCCATCGTCACGCTGCTGGCCGGCGTGCTGAGCGTCGGCGGGCTGTACATCTGGTATGCAGTCGATTCCAGCGCCTTCTCCGGGCTGTTTGCCAAAATCATGGAGCAGCTGAGCCTGTTCGACCGCTTCTACACCTTTGTGGACGGCGTGTTCGATCTCACCGCCATCGTCTACTATCTGTCCATCATCTGCGTATTCCTGTTTCTCGCGGTACAGGCACTTGAAAAGAGGAGGTGGAGCGAATGAAGAAGCTCATCAAGCGCGCCGCCCATTCCAAAGCGCCCCTAAAGCAGCGGCTGCGCGCCATGTTCGGCCGGCGGTTCCGCGCGGGCAGCTATTCCGCCTTCGCCGCCGCCATGCTGGTGGTCATCGCCGTGATCGCGAATATGATCGCAGGTGCACTGCCCGCATCCGTTACCCAGATCGACATGACCGGCCAGTCCCTGTACAGCCTTTCCGAACAGACAAAGCGCATTGCAGCAAGTCTGGATCAGGATGTGAATCTGTATCTTCTGGCCACCAGCGGCAGCGAGGACAGCACCATCACCCGCCTGCTGAACCGCTATGCCGATCTGAGCGATCACATCCGCGTCAGCTATGTCGACCCCGCCGAGCAGCCCACCTTTCTGGAAAACTACGATCTGGGAAACACCCAGCTTTACGCCAACAGCGTGATTGTGGAGTGCGGCGAGCGCTACCGGCTGGTGGGTTATGACGCCATCTTCGTTACCAGCTATTCCATGGATTACAGCTCCTACGGCTATACCACCACCACGGAGTTCAACGGCGAGAACGAGCTGACCAACGCCATCCACTATGTTTCCAGCGACAACCTGCCCAAGGTTCGCATCCTGACCGGCCACGGCGAGAGCGAATTGAGCGAGAGTTTACTGTCCCTGCTGAAGCAGGACAATCTGGAAACCGACACCCTGACGCTGCTCTCCGAGGGCGAGGTGCCCGAGGACACGGATGCAGTCATCATCAACGCGCCCGAGAGCGATCTCAGCGACGACGAGGCGGACGCATTGATTGCCTATCTGGAGGGCGGCGGGCGCATCGTGCTGGTCACGGATTACATCGCCGAAGGCGAAATGGAAAACCTGCTGCGCGTGACCGGGTCCATGGGCCTGACTACCGAAGCCGGACTGGTCATCGAGGGCAACTCCAGCATGCACCTGAGCCGCTATCCCTACTACCTGCTGCCGGATTGCGAGGAGCACGAGATCACCTCGGCGCTTCGGGCGGGCGGATACTACATCCTGATGCCGCTCTCTCAGCCCATCACCGAAACCGGCGAAAGCGACGCCAGCGTCAGCTATCTGCTGACCACCTCCTCCGACGCCTACGCCAAGGCGGACGGCATGCAGGCTGAAACCACCGAACGGGAGGACGGCGACGCGCAAGGCCCGTTCCATGTGGCGGCGGCCTCCGAGCGGGGCGAAGGCAGACTCTGCTGGTTCAGCGGCGCGGACTTCCTCATCGAAGCCATTGACCGCACCGTGGGCGGCGCAAACGGCAATCTGTTTCTGAACGCTGTGAACTGGATGTGCGATCAGGAGGAAACCATCTCCATCCGGGCCAAATCCATGGAGAACAACACGCTCACCGTCACCGGCGCGCAGTCCACGCTCTGGAGCATCATCATGATCGGCCTGATTCCGCTGGGACTCATTGCCGCAGGCACGATTATTTCCATAAGGAGGAAAAGGCGATGAAAAGGAATACAAAGTCCATCATTCTGGTCTGTCTGTTTCTTGTACTGCTGGTCAGCTACAGAATGATCGACAGAATGAATCAGTCCGGCGAGGTCTCCGAGGAGGAGGGCAGCTTCGCCCTCATCCAGCGAAGCGGAGACGAGCTGGTCGGCATGTGCTGGACGAACGGCGACGAGGAATGCCATTTTGAAAAGGACGATGACGGATGGCACAACGCCAATGATTCCGCCTTTCCGACGGACCAGGAGGCTGTTCAGGCCATGGCCGACCGGCTGATCTCCATGAAGGCCAGCCGCAGGCTCAGCGACGTGGAAAAGCCGGAAGACTACGGCTTCAGCGACGGCAGCTACGCCGTCACCGCCGAATGGTCGGACGGCGAAACCACTCGCTATGTGCTCGGCGACGCAACGCCCTTCGGCGACGGCTACTATCTGCGCATCGAAGGCGAGGCTGGCGTAATCTATACATCTCCAAGTTCTCTGTCCGCCATGTTTGCGGAAACGCTGACGGACCTTGCCGTTCTGGAAGCACTTCCGACAGTGGAAGAACCCGCGCAGCTGATCGTCGGAACGCAGCTGGATCTGACCTATGAAAGGACCAGCATCAGCATTGATCCTGACCAGCACTGGTACGCCACGGACG
>JBJEUD010000170.1:0-48674 GCA_051883655.1 Candidatus Faecivicinus sp.
ACTTGACAATGTTGGAACTTCGCGGAATAATAGTAAAAGTGCCGGGCGGCATGTATCGCGCATATCCCGCCCCGCTCGACCATTAATATGAAGCAACTTAAACACAACCGGAGGTATTCATGGCAAACAAGCTCGTCATCGTCGAATCACCAGCAAAGGCTAAGACGATCGGAAAGTTTCTCGGCAGGGGCTACAAGGTGGAAGCCTCTCAGGGACACGTCCGCGATATGCCCAAGTCACAGCTCGGCGTAGATGTTGAAAACGGCTTCGAGCCGAAGTATATAACCATCCGCGGCCGCGGAGAGATTCTGAACAAGATCCGCAAGGAGGCCCGCAGCGCCAGCAAGATCTACCTCGCGACAGACCCGGACCGCGAAGGTGAAGCCATCTCCTGGCATCTGGCCAATGTGCTGGGCATCGATGAAAAGACCGCCTGCCGCATCGAGTTCCACGAGGTCACGTCGAAGGCGGTCAAGGCCGCCGTCAAGGCGCCGCGCACCATCAACATGGATCTGGTCAACGCCCAGCAGGCGCGCCGCGTGCTCGACCGCCTGATCGGCTACAAAATCAGCCCTCTGCTCTGGCAGAAGATCAAAAAGGGACTGAGCGCCGGCCGCGTACAGTCCGTCGCTGCGAAGATGATCTGCGACCGGGAGAATGAGATCGAAATCTTTGTTCCCGAGGAATACTGGTCCATCGACGCGAAGTTCAGGATCGGCCACGCAGCCATCTTCGCGCGCTTTACCGGTCTGGACGGCGAAAAAACCGAGCTCACCCGCAAGGAGGAGGCGGATGCCGTCATCGCCCGCTGCGAGGGCGCCAGCTTTACCGTGTCCGCCATCAAGCGTTCCGAGCGCCGCAAGTATCCCGCCGCGCCGTTCACCACCTCGAACCTCCAGCAGGAGGCCTCGCGCAAGCTGGGCTTTACCACCCAGAAGACCATGCAGATCGCCCAGCAGCTCTATGAAGGCGTGGAAATCGCCGGCGAGGGCTCCCAGGGTCTGGTCACCTACATCCGAACCGACTCCACCCGCACCGCCGACGAGGCGCTCGAGGCCGTGCGCACGCTGATTCAGGACAGCTATGGCGACGCCTTTCTGCCCGAAAAGCCCAACGTCTACAAGACCCGCAAGAGCGCCCAGGACGCCCACGAGGCCATTCGCCCCACCGATATCAGCCGGCGTCCCGAAAACATCAAGGCCTCCCTGTCCAGGGATCAGTACCGCCTGTACAAGCTCATCTACGATCGCTTCGTGTCCAGCCAGATGACCCCCGCGGTCTACGATACGCTGAGCGTGGACGTGGATTCCAGCACCGGCGTGCGCTTCCACTTCAACGGCCAGAAGCTGCGCTTCGCGGGCTTTACCGCCGTCTACGAGGAGAGCACCGACGACAGCGCGGAGGAGGCCAACGCCAAGACGCTGCCCGACCTCACCGAGGGCATGCAGGCAGCGCTGGAGGCCATCGATCCCGAGCAGCACTTCACCCAGCCGCCGCCGCGCTACACCGAAGCCAGCCTGGTGCGCACGCTGGAGGAAAAGGGCATCGGCCGCCCCTCCACCTACTCCCCCACCATTTCGACGATCATCAACCGCGGCTACGTGGCCCGGGAGAACAAGCGCCTGATTCCCACGGAGCTGGGCAAGATCGTCAACGACATGATGTGCAAGCACTTCCCGAACATCGTCGACATCACCTTCACCGCCAACATGGAGGAGGCGCTGGACGAGGTCGAGGCCGGCCAGCTGGAATGGCACAAGATCATCGCAGAATTCTACGGTCCTTTCGAGGAGACGCTGGAAAAGGCTGAGCAAAGCATCGAGAAGGTGTCCATCGAAGACCAGGTCTCCGACGTTCCCTGCGAAAAGTGCGGCGCCATGATGGTCTACAAGATGAGCCGCTACGGCAAATTCCTGGCCTGCCCCAACTTCCCCAACTGCCGCCACACCATGGCGCTGCCCAAGAACATCAACGTGCCCTGCCCCCAGTGCGGCGCGGAGCTGCTGGAGCGCGTGAGCCGCAAGGGCCGCAAGTTCTATGGCTGCGAGCGTTATCCCGAGTGCGATTTCGTATCCTGGGATCTCCCCGTGAAGGAGAAGTGCCCGGTCTGCGGCGGGCGCATGGTGCTCAAGCGCGGCGCGAAGGACACGATGTTCCACGTTTGTGTCAACGAAACCTGCCGCCACCGCGTGCAGATTGAAAACGGAGGTTCGGATGACGCAGAGCATTAATTTTCCCACGGTCACTGTCGTCGGCGCAGGACTGGCCGGCTGCGAGGCCGCATGGCAGCTCGTCCGCCGGGGCATTCCCGTCCGGCTGATCGAGATGAAGCCGGTGAAGTTCAGCCCGGCCCACAAGATGGAGGGCTTCGCCGAGCTGGTCTGCTCCAATTCGCTGAAGGCCGAGCAGATGACCAACGCCTCCGGCCTGCTGAAGGCGGAGATGCGGGCGCTGGATTCGCTGATTCTCTCCGCCGCGGAGGCCAGCCGCGTGCCCGCGGGCGGCGCGCTGGCCGTCGACCGCAATCTGTTCTCCGACCGGATCACGCAGACGCTGCGGAATCACCCGCTGGTGACCGTCGAAAACGCCGTCGTGGACGAAATTCCCGACACTCCGGCCATCATCGCCACCGGCCCGCTGACCGACCCCGCGCTGACCGCCGCCATCGAAAAGCTGCCCGGCGCGAAATCGCTGCACTTCTTCGACGCCGCCGCCCCCATCGTGACGGCGGAATCGCTGGACATGGACAAGGTCTTCCGCCAGTCGCGCTACGACCGCGGCGGCTCGGACTATCTGAACTGCCCCATGAGCGAGGCGGAGTACAACGCCTTTTACGACGCGCTGGTGGGTGCGGAGCTGGCGGAACTGCACGACTTTGAGAAGAAGCTGGTATTTGAGGGCTGTCTGGCCGTCGAAATTCTCGCCTCCCGCGGCCGTCAGACGCTGGCGTTCGGCCCGCTGAAGCCCGTGGGACTCATCGATCCCCGCACGGGCAAGGAGCCCTACGCGGTCGTTCAGCTGCGCCAGGAGAACGAGGCCGGCACCCTGTACAACCTGGTGGGCTTCCAGACGAGGCTCAAGTGGGGCGAGCAGAAGCGCGTGTTCTCCATGATCCCCGGGCTGGAAAACGCCGAGTTCGTTCGCTATGGCGTGATGCACCGCAATACCTATCTCAACGGCCCGGACATGCTGGGCGCAAACTACGCGCTGAAGGGCAATCCCCTGCTGCGCTTTGCCGGACAGCTGACCGGCGTGGAGGGCTACATGGAGTCCACGGCCTCCGGCCTCGTGGCCGCAGTCGGGCTGGCCTGCGCCCTCACGGGAAAGCCCGAGCCGGACTTCACCGGCAAGACGATTCTCGGCGCGCTGGCGCGCCATGTCTCCACCCCCAGCGCCAACTTCCAGCCGATGAACGCCAACTACGGCATTCTCGAGCCTCTGGAGGCGCGCGTGAAGGGCAAGCGCAATCGCTACGAAAAGCTCAGCGAGCGCGCGATCGACGTACTGACCGAGGTGATCAAATCCAATGAGCTATGACAATGAAATCCGCAGCCCGTTCCGCGGCACGACGATCTGCGCCGTGAAGCGCGACGGCGTGACGGCCATCGCCGGCGACGGCCAGGTCACGCTGGGCGAAAAGACCATCATGAAGGGCACCGCCCGCAAGGTGCGCCGCATCTTCAACGACCGCGTGGTGATCGGCTTCGCCGGCAGCGTCTCCGACGCCTTTGCCCTGTCTGAAAAATTCGAGGACAAGCTGACCCAGTTCTCCGGCAACCTCCCCCGCGCCGCCATCGAGCTGGCGCAGGAGTGGCGCGCGGGCAAGACCGCCAAGCTGGAAGCCATGCTGCTGTGCGCGGACAAGGAAAACCTCCTGCTGGTCTCCGGCACCGGCGAGGTCATCGAGCCGGACGAGGGCATCCTCGCCATCGGCAGCGGCGGCAACTTCGCGCTGGCCGCGGGCCGCGCGCTGATTCAGAACACCGACCTCTCCGCCACCGAGATCGCCGAAAAGGCGCTGCGCATCGCTTCCGACATCTGCGTATTCACCAATTCGAACATCATCGTGGAGACGGTCTGAAAGGAGTAACCCATGACACAGCTTACCCCGCGCGAGATCGTCCGCGAGCTCGATCGCTATATCATCGGCCAGGACGAGGCCAAGCGCGCCGTGGCCGTGGCGCTGCGCAACCGCTATCGCCGCGCCCAGCTGCCGGAGGACATCCGCGAGGAGGTCACTCCGAAAAACATTCTGATGATCGGCCCCACCGGCGTGGGCAAGACCGAAATCGCCCGCCGTCTGGCCAAGCTGGTGGACGCGCCGTTCGTGAAGGTCGAGGCCACCAAGTTCACCGAGGTGGGCTACGTCGGCCGCGATGTGGAGTCCATCATCCGCGATCTGGTGGAGGCGTCCATTCGTCTGATCAAGGAGCAGCACTCCCAGCGCGTGCGCATCCGCGCCGAAGCCAATGTGGAGGACCGCCTGGTGGAGCTTCTCACCCATTCCGCCAAGAAAAAGCCCACGAACCCGATCGACATCCTGCTGGGCAACAAGCCCAAGGAACCGGAGCTCAGCGCCGAGGACCGCAGCCGGCTGGCCGTGCGCCAGGACGACGTGCGCACCCGCCTGCGCCGCGGCGAGCTGGAGCACGAGATCGTGGAGGTCGAGGTCGAAGAAGTCACCCCCCGCTCCGAAATTCCCGGCATGGACATGAACATGAACGACGTGCTGGGCAGCATCCTCCCCAAGAAGACCAAGCTGCGCAAGGTCGAGGTGCGCGAAGCGCGCAAGATCCTGCTGGCCGAGGAGGAGCAGAACCTGATCGACATGGACCGCGTGTATACCGAGGCCATCGATCGCGCCGAGCAGCACGGCATCGTGTTCCTGGACGAGATCGACAAGGTGGCCGGCCGCGGCGGCGGCCACGGCCCTGACGTCTCCCGTGAGGGCGTCCAGCGCGACATCCTGCCCATCGTGGAGGGCTCCACGGTGAACACCAAGTACGGCCCGGTGAAGACCGACCACGTGCTGTTCATCGCCGCGGGCGCGTTCCACGTCTCCAAGGTCACCGACCTGATCCCCGAGCTGCAGGGCCGCTTCCCCGTGCGCGTGGATCTGAAGCCGCTGACCGTGGAGGACTACAAGCGCATCCTGACGCAGCCGGAGAACGCGCTGATCCGCCAGTACCAGCTTCTGCTGGGCGTGGACGGCGTCTCGCTGGAGTTCGACGACTCCGCGCTGACCGCCATCGCCGAGTGCGCATGGCAGGACAACGAGACGAGCGAGAACATCGGCGCGCGCCGCCTGCACACGCTGCTGGAGCGCATTCTCAACGACATCGCCTTCAACGCCGGCGGCGGCGACGCCCCTGAGGTCAGCGTCAAAATCGACGCCGACTACGTCCACCGCATGCTGGGCACCGACCTGCACCGCAAGGATGTTCGCAAATATATCCTGTAAAACGCTTGAGTCCGCTTTCGAACCATCGAAAGCGGACTCTTTTTTTGTTGATTTCACCCGGTTCCCATGCTATAATGCTCTCATGCAGCACCGGCAAAGGAGGCTTTCCGCATGTGCGCAGATTTCATCACCCTGACCCCTGACAACCTCGCAGGCGAGCACCTGAGCTGCATCATCCGCAGCAGGAAGCCCCACCCGGGCGTCGAGGCCAAGCGGCAGTGGCTCGCCGACCGTCTCCCGGAGGGGCACGTCTTCCGGAAGCTGAACGAAAAGGCCACGGCCATGATTGAATACGCGCCGCTCGAAACCGCGTGGACGCCCGTCGTGGGCGAAAACTACTTCTATCTGTACTGCCTGTGGACCTGCGGCAGCGCCAAGGGACAGGGCTACGGAAGGGCGCTGATGGAATCCTGCATCGCGGACGCGCGGAGCAAGGGACGGTCCGGCATCTGCATGCTCGGCGCATCCAAACAGAAGGCCTGGCTCTCCGACCAGTCCTTTGCCCAAAAGTATGGCTTCGAGATCGTCGATTCCACCGACAACGGCTACAATCTGCTCGCCCTCTCCTTCGACGGAACCGTTCCAAAATTTGCGGAAAACGCGAAGAAGATGTCGATTGACGACGAACGCCTGACCATCTATTACGACATGCAGTGTCCCTTCATCTTCCAGCGAATCGAGTCGCTCCGACAGCACTGCGACGAGGCCGGAATTCCCGCGCACTTCGTCCTGGTGGACTCGCTGCAGGCGGCGAAGTCGCTGCCCTGCGTCTTCAACAACTGGGCCGTGTTTTACCGGGGCGCTTTTCAAACGGTCAACCAGCTGGACGTTTCCTCGCTGGAGCGCATGCTGAAAAAGTAATCCGCCCGCAAAGAGAGCACGGAGACCTCGCGGTCTCCGTGCTCTTCATCATTCGCTCTGGTTCTTTTCATTCATCCACTCCAGATCGAGCTTTGGAATGACGCTCGCGTTCAGCGCGCCGGGATGCAGCGAGTTCATCCGCGCAAATTCCTGAGTGCCCGGAATCGGCGCAAACACGTCGTTGCCCGGCTTCCTGCTTCGCTTCCCGGCAGGCTCGTCCTTGCCTCTGCCAAACCATTTTTTGAGCAGCTTCATATTCACACTCTCCTTCAATCCCGTCAATTCTGTACGGATTGATCTTGTTCGGAAAACCTGCGCACACCCGGCCATCTGCCCCCGACGCCTGTCGCACAGCGCCGCTGTCTTTCACCTGCGATCTGTCGACTCCCGTTCGCGCATAAGCCCTTCCGAACCAACGCCGCCCCCGATTTCATTATATGTCATGCGGCAAAATAAATCAATATAAAATTAAATATTAACAAATATAAGGTTGAAAAGTTCATAAAATAACTCATGCATTCAATATCCTGATCCGTCAGAGCCCCCGTTTCATCATCCGCTCCGGCGGGTAAAATTTCTGTTTTGAATGAAAAGCCGTACTACCGGCAAAAATACCGCATAGATACTGCTATGCGGTGTTTTTATGCGCATCAAAGGTGTGCGCAAACTTCAAGACAGAGGATGTGGAAATTTCATGAAGGCGATCATCATGGCAGGCGGCGAAGGCTCTCGCCTGCGTCCGTTGACTTGCGATTGCCCGAAACCGATGATGCGGCTGATGGATCGGCCGGTCATGCAATACGCGCTGGAGCTGCTCCGCGCCCACGGCATCACCCGAATCGCCGCGACGCTGGGTTACCTCCCCGACGCCATCTCCGACTATTTCGGCGACGGCGCGGACTTCGGCGTGGATATAAAGTATTCCATCGAGCAGACTCCCATGGGCACCGCCGGCGGCGTAAAACAGGTGTCCGACTTCCTGGACGAGACGTTCATCGTGCTCTCCGGGGACGGCGTGACCGACCTCGACATCACCTCCGCCGTAGCGTTTCACCGCTCCCGCCGCGCCCTGGCCACGCTGGTGCTGCGCCAGGAGGAAAATCCATCGGAATACGGCGTGGTCTGCACCGACAGGGATGGCCGCGTAAACGGATTCTATGAAAAACCCGGCCGCTGCGATGTGCTCTCCGACACCATCAACACCGGCATCTATATCCTTGAGCCGGAAATTCTCGACAAAATTCCCTCTGGAGAGCCCTACGACTTTGGCCACGATCTGTTTCCCCAACTGGTCCGCGAGGGCGCGCCGGTGTTTGGCTATGTGATGAACGGCTACTGGTGCGACATCGGCGATGTTCGAGCCTATCTGGGCGCCCACATCGCCGCCATGGACGGCGCCATTCATCTGGAAAACCTCACGCCACGACCCGGCGGCACGGTCATCATGCCCGGCGCGTCGGTGGACCGAACTGCGATTCTGGAGCCGCCCTGTCTGGTGTCCAGCGGCGCGCAGGTGCGGGCAGGCGCGCACATCGGCCCCTATTCCGTGGTGGGCGAAAACTGCATTGTCGGCCCGCACGCCAGTCTGAAGCGGGCCATTCTCTGGCCCGGCGCGCAGGTAGAGGCCCACGCGCAGGCCAGAGGCTGCGTGCTCGGTGCGCACGCGCTGCTGGGTGCCGGCGCTCAGGCCTATGAGGAGAGCGTGCTGGGCACCGGAGCCTCCGCCGGCGAGCGCGCCACCATCCTTCCCGGCGTCAAGCTCTGGCCGGGCAAAGGCGCGGCGGACGGCGAGCGGCTGGAGTCCAATCTCGTCTGGGGCAGCCGTCGGGCGGAAGGATTCGCCGCCGGCTCCTTTGCGCTGTCCTCCCCTGCGCAGGCCACCCGGGCCGCGCAGGCCTGCGCCTCGGTGCTCAAGCCCAGAGAGCTGCTGCTGGGGCGCGGCGCCTCCACAGTGGCTGACGCGCTCTGGCATGCGGTGGCTGCCGGGATAATGGCTCAGGGCATACAGATCGTCGATGCCGGCGTCTGTACGCTTCCCCAGCTTCGCCATGCTCAGGCGCTGCTGCGCACCGATGCCGCGATGCTGGTCACCGAGCGGCGCTTGATTCCGCTGAGCGCAAACGGCGCACGGCTGTCCGCGAAGATCCAGCGCGCCATCAACACCATGAATGCGCGCCACGACTATTCCGGCCCCTTCACCGGCCTGACGCGCCCGGTGCTGTCCACCGGGCAGACCGAGATTGCGTACATCGCGGACGCCGCCGCCTGTTTCGAAGCCGATCCCAAGCGCGCGCAGAAGATCGCCATTCATGCTCAGAATCCCCATCTGCTGTCCATCGCGGAGCGCGCCTTTTCCCGCGCCGGGCTGAGCGTTCGCGCGGGCTGGGAGGACGACATGATGGATCTGGCTCCCGGCGAGCTGGGGGTCTGGCTGGACGATCGCGGAGAAACTGCCGTGCTCAGCGACGAGCGCAGCGCGCTGAACGAAGCCGAGCAGCAGCTGATGTACGTCTGGAGCGCGCTGGAGTGCGGCGAGCGGGAGCTGCTCCTGCCGGTATCCGCGACCCGCGCCGCGGCGGAGCTGGCGAACCGCTATCACGCCCGCACTGTCTATGTCGCGGGCGAAACCTCCATGTGGATGAACGCGCTGGCAGACCAGTCCCCTTTTCAGTTCATGCTCTGGTTTGACGGCGTGCGCTCGGCGCTGTGCGCGCTGTCGCTGCTGACGGAGAAGGGCCTTGCGCTGGAGACCTGGCGCCGGGCCATGCCCTGCGTGCACCGCCGGAGCCGCACTGTGGACGTGCCCGTCTCCGAGACCGGCCGCATCCTGCACACCTTCGCAGAACGGGAATCCGACGTGGAGCTAGGCGGCGGCGTTCGCTTCAAGCGCGACGGCGGCTGGGCCTGGATCTGTCCCGATGAACAGCGCCCTGAATTTCGAATCGTCGCCGAGTCCGCCAATGCCGAGTTTGCCCGCGAACTGTGCGATTTTTGCGAACGCGAGCTCCGGGATCTGGCGGAACCCGCCTCCGGAAATACCGCAAAGGTACACCAGACCTAGAAAACTGCCCGCCAAGCGTCGAAAGCTGACGCTTGGCGGGCAGTCCTTTTCTCAATTGGAAGGGCCTGTCCAGCTGATCTGAATGGGGTTGGACCAGCCGGAGTTGTCTTCATAAGCGGCCAAAATCAGCCGGATTTCGCCCTCAGCCATATTCCGAAAGGTCATTTCATAGATCCAGCTGCCCTGCGCGTCCGCCTGCACCTCGCCCACCTGCGTCCGATCGAGATACAGGGCAACCATCGCGTCAGCCGCTGCCGTTCCCGTCAGGCGGATCGTCGGCTGCTCCAGACTCAGCGTTCCCGATGCCGGATCGCTTTCCATGAAAATTCCCGGCTTCGACTCCACCTGCAGCTCCACCGGCCCATAGGAGCCGTCCGCCGACGTGCCGATCAGGCGATAGCTGCCGCCCAGCTCATAGCTGTACTTCGGAAGCGAAAACCTGCCGTCCGCATCCACCTGAACGCTCGCATACTGGCGGTTGCCCGAAGCATCGCTGGCATAGGCATTGATGACGGAATTGGGAACCGCCGTGCCGGTCAGCACATGAGCGCCGGCATACACCGCGCTGTCCAAAGCGATGGGCGGCACACTGCTGTCCACCGTCAGAGGGATCTCCGCCGGATCAGACTCCTGATCCGCATACCACGCGCGCAGCGTATAATCGCCGTCCGCCGCCTGCAGACTCACAGTCGCATTGCCATCGGCGTCGATCGTCGCCTCCGCGCTGGCGGTCACGGCGCCCTTTCGCCCCAGTTCGCACTTCACCTTCGCACCCGGCTGGCCCGAAATCTTCACCTGCACGCTGCCATTCCACGCAAGCGCCAGTTCGCTGCCGACCAACCGATCGACTGTCAGCGTCATCGGGGCAAGTTCCACCTTTTCAGGCACAAACTCGAGACTTCCGCAGCACACACCGCCAACATCGACCTGAATCCGATAGCTTCTGCCCTCTTCCAGAGCGACCTCCTTCAGTTCAAATCTGCCCTGATCGTCGGCCGTTCCGGCAAAAAGGCGCTTGTCCCGGTCATCGCAGATCGCAACAGCGCTCTTCGCCGCCGTCGTTCCCGAGATTGTCTGGCTTCCGACATGCACCGGGGCATCCAGTTCGACGAGCGTCTTCGCCCCGTCCACCGCAAATTGCACCGATGTGTTGATCTCCGGCGCATCCACATAGCGCGCGGTGACGGTATAGCTGCCTCCTGCCAGTGCATACTGCCGCTGAACCGCCGCATCCGCACCGACAAAGGTATCCTTCGCGATGACGCTTCCATCCCGTTCAATGACCAGCTCCACCTCTGCCCCGGATGCCGCGTCGATGCTCAGGCCGATCCAATCCGCCCATGGAACGCTGCCCCGGGCATCCTGGTACGGCAGCCGAATGGAAATATTTTCCGGCAAGGCATCGTCAATCCCGGTCTCCAGCGTGCTTTCGGCTGCGTCGATCGCCGCGACCTGCGCAGCCGGCTGAGAACTTTTCCCGCCGCGCATGGCGCTCATGCCGAAGAGCACCAGCACGCCGGCAATTCCCAAGGATGTCAGCGCGATCAGCAGGGGAAGAACGTGCCGCACGCCGCGGCCGCGCTTTCCATCGCTATACAGGATTCTGCGCACGGCCATCTGCGCGTCGGCCGCGGAACGGTAGCGCCGCTCGGGATCCATCTCCAGGCAGCGCAGCAGCACGTCCATGATCTCGGGATCCAGTCCCTTGATGCGGGGAATCTCGCAGCCGCTCAGGCGCATTTGATCCGCGCGCTCAATCTCCTCGTTCAGCGCCTCCGCGCCATGCTGCACAAATGGCAGACAATCGTGATTGAACAGGCTGTAGATGACCAGCGCCAGCGAATACAGGTCCGCGCGCCCGTCTCCGCCGCGCATGGCGTTGATCTCCGGCGCAATATAGCCGCGGGTGCCGAATTTGGAATTCACCGCGACCAGTTCGCCGTTCCTGCTCTGCTTGGCCTCGCTGAAATCACCCAGTTTGAAATAGTCCGTGCCGGGCGCATAGAAGATGTTCTGCGGCTTGATGTCCAGATGAACGATTCCGAGGCTCTGGCACGCCTTCAGCCCCTCCAGCAGCTCATCCCAGATGCGGAGAATCAGCGCCGTGGTGCGCCTGTTTCCAAGCTCATTCAGATAGCGGCCGAAGGGAATCAAGCGCTCCATGCGAATCAGCACATCCCAGCCATAGGTATCGCTGCGCTCGTAGATCGCGCTGTTTTCAAAATAGACGATATTGCTCGTGCCATTGAGCTGGTCCATCGTGCGGATTTCGCTGCGCGCGTAATTGTAGTCGCGCTGCAGCTGCGCCTTGACCCGCGCTTCCGATTGAAGCTCATGCCGCAGTCGGTTCAGCGCTGCGTCGTCCATCGGTATGGAGATGACCTTCAGCGCCGCAACGCGGCTGCCGCTGTGGATGGTGAAGACATAGCTCGACTGTCCCCTTCCCAGCGATTCAATTTCCTTTCCGAGCCGCCATTCGCCAAAGAATGGCTCATAGCTCCGGAGTCGCTCCTCGATGCTCTGCATGGATACCCCTACTTTTTCAGCAAGAACCTGATTATGTCACAGCTCACCCACGCCGCGCCGCCCGCAAAGACCGCCAGCAGCACCGCAAACAGCTTCCGCAAGGTGCGTAGCCTTTTCACCCTGGCGACCACGCTCTGCCGCCGGCCGACCGAGCGAACATCCAGCACAATCGCCGTGATGTTGTCCGAGTCGACGTCCAGCGCGCGCGCGGCGCTGAGCGCCTCGCGCACCAGCGCAGACGCGATTTGGCTCGCTTCCCCTGCGCCGCGCAGCATCCCCTCAATCTGATGATCGCGAACCACATCGTTCAACCCATCGCTGCAAATCAGGTAGCGATCGCCCGGGCGAAGCTCCATGCGCTCGCTGATGGTCGGCTCCAGCGGCTTGCCGTGCAGCGGCATGCCCAGATGGCGCGTGATCACATTCTTGCGCGGATGCCGCCACGCCTGATCCGGCGTGATTTGTCCGCTGTCCACCAGGCGCTGCACCTCAGAATGGTCCTTGGTCAGGCGCTCCAGCGCGCCGTTTCTCAAGCGGTATATGCGGCTGTCGCCCACATGCACCGCGCGAAAGAACCAATCGTTGAAGACCAGCATGGCAATCGTGCTGCCGGACGCGCCTGAAGGCATGTTTCGCGACAGCGAGATCTGGTCCACCTGCTTCGACGTCTCATTGAGCATCTGCCGCAGATTGTCCGAGCCGTCCGGCCGCGCACAGGTTTCCTGATATTTCTTCAACGCCTGAACAGTGCAAAGCGACGCCTCCTCCCCGAATTCCGCGCCGCCCATTCCATCGCAGACCGCATAGAGCTGCACCGCGCCGGCATAGGTCTTGTGGAACTCGCCACCGCGATTCATCTGCTCGCGCTCCATATACAGGCCGTTCAGATAAAAGTTGTCCTCGTTGTTTTTTCGGCCGCCGATGTGATTGTACACGGCAGCGTCAATTTTCAGGCTCATGCTTTGACTCCTTTCGCCAAAGATCAATCGTTCGCCCTGTTTTTCAGCGTCGTTCGGACCCGGCCTTCATCCGCCTCGTCGACCGAATCCTTCATCAGCCGAAGCTGTTTTCCGGTATACACGAATGCCGCGACCGCGACCATGGCGCCCACCAGGAGCACCGCCAGCAGGAAGACGCGCTGGGGCAGATAGCCGCCCAGCTTGGCAATCCGGATCTCGACCTTCTCCGCCAGCGGAATCTGGGTGCCGTCGTTCAGACACAGTGTCAGCTCCGCCTCTCCCAGAGGAAGGCCGGCTGCATCCACCTCCGTCTCAAAGCGCGTCAGCGTCTCCGGAAGGATTTGAGCCGCAAAGCGCGCACGATCCTCGTCGGAGGCCGTCTCTGCGGAGAGCTGCGCCAAGGGAATGACTTTCTCGCCGATCTTCAGCGCAAGCCCTGTGAGCTCCCCGGAATGGAGCACATAGCCGGAGACCTTCATCGTTCCAAAGCAGCTCTGCTCGCTGCCCGGGACGGGCGATTCAATGCAGCCCAGCCGCTCCAGCGCCGGCGCCACCGTCAGCTGAATGCTCTCGCCGCTCCGGTTGCCGTAGACATCCACCGCATATACGGTCAGCTGCTCGCCCACGGGCTGCGGATCCATCTGAAGGAAGAATGCGCCGGACGCATCGCTGTCCGCCTGGGCCAGAATCGCGCCATTCGCCATCAGCAGGACCGTCGACGGTTCCGACACGCTGCCGGAGAGCGCCGCGCTCGCCGAAGTGACTGCTGTCTGATCCAGTGTCAGCTCCGGCGGCTGCGTATCGATGGTCAAAACGACAACTTTGCTGGCAAATTCAGGATCCATCTCTTCCGCGTAGCGCGCCTGAAAGGCGTTTTCCCCTTCGTTCAGCGGCACTTCCTCCGCCCGAATCGCGAAGCTGCCATCCTGAGCCGCTTCGGCCGTTCCAACCACGGCCTCATTCAGCCAAATCTCCACCGTTCTGCCCGGCTTGGCCGATCCGGTGAACCTCAGCGCGCCGGCGCTCTGCTGCACCTTCAGCACAATCGCGACGCCGGGCGAAGCGACAACCGTCTGTTCCACCGGAGCGGCGGTGTTGCCATGGGCATCCTGAGCGCTGAGCCGCAGCGTTTCCTTCCATTTCAGCGGACGCTCCAGCTCAAATACGTAACTGCCGGCCGCATCCGCAGCGGTCACATATCCCTCGTCAGCGATGATCAGTTCCACATTTGCGCCGGGATCTGCACTGCCCTTCACACAAGTGTCGCCCTCCTGGCACGCATCCACCGTCAGCGCGCATTCGCGATCGGCCATCACCGTCAGAGAGACTGCGCCCTCCGGATCATCCGCATAGTACAGCAGCAGCGTGTGCTCCTGAATAGAGTCGTCGAACGCCTCCGCCGGAAGCACGGCGCTCCAGCATCCATCTTCGCCGACATCCGTCAGCGCCTCTTCAGCGCCGCCATCTGCGCTGTAATACAGCGTTTTTCCGGGTTCGCCAGCGCCGGAAAGAGCCGCCTTGCCGTCGGCATCCAGCACAATCTCGCCTTCATCCACTGCCACCGGCGTCCGCTGTGCCTGCTCCATGCCGACCGGGACGCGCGTCACATTTCCCGCATCGTCCGTCGCCACCAGTTCCATCAGCGCGTCTTCACTCAATTCATCCGGCACGGACAGGCTGAAACAGTCCGACTCATCGGCCACCGCCGCTGCGACGGTCTCGCCATCCACCAGCAGCGCCACTTCCGCTCCCGCCTCCGTCTGTCCGGAAATCATTCCGCCCGGCGCTGCGGCTGCGCCGTCAAGCGAAATGACCGGCGCCTCGTCCAGCGTGAGCGCGGCCGTCAGCACATTGCCATGGCCATCGTCCACCGAAATCTGCAGCGCGCCGCTGAATCCCTCCAGCGGGAGCTCAAACCTGCCCGTTTCGCCATCCTGACCCTGCCATGCCGTCAGGGGGACGGCGCTTCCGTTGACCGTTGCCGCCGGGATTTCGCCCTCATCGCAGCAAACGAGCAGCGCACAGTTCTCGGGGATCACAGCGTTTTGCGGCAGTGCGGCATCCGGATGGTCGGAGGTCGCCAGATATGCGCACGTATTGTCGCGAACAATCGCCAGCGAAACGCTCCTGGTTCGATCCTGATGCGTACAATCGACAATCATCCAGAACTGTACGCCCTCCTCCGTCTCTACCTTGTCCAACTGAATCTGCTCTTCAAAGCTCCCCTTTTCCTGCGCTTCGGCGCGAATCACGCCTGACGAATCCTGAACGCGCAGCGTCCATTCACCGTGCTCCGCTTCCCCGTGGCTCTCAAGCGCCCCCGACACGGTCAGCACATCGCCGCTGACGTACAGCGTCTGCACCGATTCATCTCCGGGAACGAGCCGCACCTCGCGGCCATCCGCCGTGCAAACCCGAACCAGCGGCGTCTCTCCGTCAAGGAAGCTGTCCGCCTTCGGCTCAGGCGTCGGATCGTCCAGTTCCTTCAGTTCGAGCACGCCACCGCCCTCGCAGGCGAACTGAGCCGACTGAAGAAAGGCCTCTCCCTCACCCGTTTCGCTGTACATGGAAACCACGACCTCCGCGCCCCGGCTGAGGCCGCCGTCCAGTTCTACGGCGAACCGATTCTCTTCATCGGCAACCGCCGCATTGACCGGCACACCGTCAATATAGACCTCCAACCGGTTTCCGCAGCGCGCGGCGCCGGAAATACAGGCGCTGCCCTCCTGCACCGCGCCCGCATCCATCTGCAGAAAGCAGAACTGCAGGCGCCGCGGCTCTGTGCCGGACCCGATATTTTTCAAGATTCCCTCCCAGAGCACCAGCGGCATGCTCTCGCGGTATCCCACGACCTTCACGTTCGTCTGCGTCTCGCCGGCAAGCTCGGCGAGTCTGGGTGCGCAGTCGTAATCGGTGCAGTCCTCCTCCGGGTTCCTGGTCAGCTTTTTGATCGACTCGTCGCCGATGCGAACGCCTACGGAATCGAAGCCCTTCAGCCCGGTCAGATGCAGCTGCACACCTGCGCCGAAGTCCGCCTCGATCCCATCGGCCTGTCCGCCCTCGCCATAGAAAAACCACTCCGGGGCATTTTCTTCGCACTGCGCGCCGAAGATGCAGGCAAAGAAGATCATCGTGCCCGCGAGGAGCACCAGCAGCTTCCAGCGTTTCATCATTTGCAATTTCCTCTTCAGTCTTCAAAATACACCTTCAGAGTCGTTCGGCCGATCGTCAGAACATCTCCGCTGCGCAGCGGGCGCTCCGACTGCAGGGGTTCGCCATTGACCCTGGTGCCATTCTGGGAATTCAAGTCGCGCACATACAGGCCGTCCACTTCGCGCAGGATCTTCATATGCCGGCCGGAAACGGTCTCATCGCCAATCGGCAAGTCGCAGCTCTCCAACCGCCCGACGATGATCTCAGTCTCCACAAAGATTGTGTGCGTCCGGCTCGTGCCCTTTCGCCGATTCTCCTCCTCAATGGTCAGCTCAACCCCCGTTTCCGCATCGTCGATGCGGATCGTTCCCGAGGAGGTTCTGGAATCGTCGAGCCGGATCGTCCCGCCGCTCGACGCGCTCTCATAGCCGCCCGCGCGGATGGTATTCCCATATTCCTCTGCTGCGCGCTCGTCGCTGCGGATCGTCCGCTGATCGCTGCCCCTGCCCCGGTCGTCCCGGTGCATGCTGTCGACCGTAAAGCGCATCTCCGCCTCGTCGCGCTTTTTGCGCCACTGGGTGGCAATCATCAAAACAATCAGCACCAGCAGCGCCACCAGCAGAAACACCGCCGCGTAGACAAACCAGATGTTGTCCTCATTGACCATGCCCTTGACCGTATTGATCCAGCCCTGCACCATCGGCACCGGCGTGGGCTCGGGCGTCGGCTCCGGCGTGGGCGCCGCAGTGGGCGGCACTGTCGGCGGCACGGCGGTAGGCGTCGGCTCCGGCGTGGGCGTCGGCACGGGCGTGGCCACAGCCGTGGGCGTGGGCGCCGGCGAAGGCGCGGCCGACGGCTCTGGCGAGGCAGTCGGCGCGGGCGTGGGCAGCGCGCTCCAGTTGACCATCAGCCTGTGCGGCTGCTCATCCTGGATGGACGCGCCGTCCCGGTTCAGAACAAGGCGATATTCCTGCACGCCCGCGCCGGCAGTGCTGCCGTCGCTGGTCAGCGGCACATGCACCAGCAGCGTTTCGTCCGCCAGCTGGCGCAGCTGCTCCATCGCCGCGGGCATCTGCTCTGCGTCCAGCAGATACAGACAGCCGCCGGAAACGTCCGAAAACTGCATCAGATTCCACAGCGGCTGATTGCCCTCCTGGCGCACGGCAAGGGTGTAGATCGGCACCTGCGCCTCCTCCACCAGCCGGGAGATGCTGTCGTAGGTATAGATGTTCTCCTGCCCCTTGTTGGGATCGTCGGTGCCATCCGTGATCAGAATCACCATGCTGTTCAGCGGCGCGCTGTCGGAAACGGTGCGCGCCTTGTCCACCGCGGTAAAGATCGCCTCGTAGAGCTGCGTATGCTGATCCGTCGGCGAAAGGGCGCGCGCGTCATTAATCAGGCCCGTGATATCCGCGCTGGTATCCTTCAGCAGCCGAATCTCATCTCCAAAGGTATACAGAGAGATGCGGTCGTACACGGTCATGGACGCCGATACCCTTTGAAAAAAGCTGGACAGCGCCTCAACAATCCTTGGCATCTGCGTCTTTTTGATGGACGCGGATACATCCACGCAGATGACATAGTGCGTTCCCTGTCCAGCATCCCTGATTCCCGCCACGGAATCCGGGCTGAGCGCGGCGTTTCCGCCGGTCAGCACCGTGAAATCTGCGGCGTCAAAGCGGCTGCTCTCCCCGGATGCATGGCCATTGCCATCCAGCAGGTTCGCATAGAGCATCAGGCCATCTTCCACCTGAACCGCGCGGCTCACGGAAATCGCCGCCGTCTGTCCGGCGACCCCTGCCGGCGCCAGCAGCAGCAGTGCCATGCACAGAGCCAGGGCCCGCTTCCATTTCCATCTTCCCCACATACTCGATCCCTCCGAATGCTTTCCCTGCCCTTGGCCGCGATATGGATCGCTGGGCCTGCCGGCACTGCAAAGGCGAATCCTTTCCCCCGCAAGCTGCCGCTTCCCGGGCGGTCCCCAAAGCCAACTGCGCACGGGATTCCCGTTCTTTCGACAGAAAACCAGTTTCATATTATTTATAAGGATAGAATACAATGACCGTTTCATGATTTCAACCAGCCGCCACACTTTTAATATTTATTTAATATTCGATTAAACACATTGTATACTGCATTTTTTGAATCCTGTGCTTTCAAAATATGGACTTTTCAACACTTGTATGATATACTTTTCACATTGGGTTTTTCTCTGTTCTTCACAAAACACTTTCCAGTTCTACATCTTTCAGTCTATAAATAAACATGATTTCGTCCACTCCTCTCCAAGATTCACCCTGTGGGCGGCGTTTGAAAGGCAACGAGCGATGAAAAATGTATCTTTATGCAAACAAATTTTTTTGATCTTGCTCCTTCTCCTGTTGATGGGTTCCGCGCTGGCCGAAACTCCCGCGCCCACCTGGGAGCCAACTCCGAAGCCCGTTCCCGCAGGCCTGGACATCGCTTGCGCGCAGTACAGCTCCAATTCCGAACTGCTTCTGCTCAAGGACAGGCTCTTCAAGCTCGGCTACTACATCAGCAAAGTCCCCAACGAAATCCTGCTCTCCCCCATGCTGGATGACTACACCATGCTCGCCGTGCAGCAGGCCTGCCGGAAAAACGGCCTTGAGTGGGAGATTCAGGACAGCGGCATCACCCGCACGGCCTGGGACGCCATCATGAATGGAAACATCGTTGCGGCAGACGCCACCGAGGCGCCGCAGGCGCAGACCTACGCCCATATCTATTGGAATGAACAGAGCGATGCAGTCTCCCGGATTCAGGAAAAGCTGCAGAGCCTCGGCTATGGCGCCGGAATGACCCGCGGCCTGTACGACGAAGCACTGCGCCAGGCGCTGGACAGCTTCTGTGCGCTGAACAACATCTCCTACGACCAGAATGCATCCAACGGCATCGAGCCCTGGCTGCAGCAGCTGCTGCTGGAAGAGAACTCGGTCGCGTTTCATACGCCCGCTCCCGACGCGGAACCCACTGCCGCGCCCACGGCTGTCCCCGGGCGGATGGAGAGCCTGCGCCGCTACTTTTCCGGCTCCAGCGAGCTGCTGGGACTGCAGATCCCCACGGTGGTGATGTGGCTGTTTTCGCTGGGAATCATCGCCTGCATCGTCATCATCGCCATCCACTTCTTTACGCCGTCGGAGGCCAACGTCAACCGCCCCGGCAGCGACAGGTCCACGCGCCGCCCCCGCAGTGCGGGACAAATCGAATTTCTGGTGGAATACAACGGTTTGACGCAAACCTACCGCTGCAGCATCGACCATGCGCTGAAGATCGGCCGCAACGTGGGCGACTTTCCGCTGGACCTGCACGACACGCTCATCTCCCGAAAGCACTGCGAAATCTACTATTCCAACCGCAGCCTGATGCTGCGCGACTACTCCAGCAATGGCACCCGCGTCAACGGCAAAGACTGCTCCCGCGGCGAGTACGCGCTCCACTCCGGCGACCTCATTCAGATCGGCCGCCACAATATCACCATCAAATTCTGATCTTTTGAATTGGAAAAGGGGACCTGTCTTCATGGACCGCAAGCGTTATCTGTGCTATGTCATTCTGATCGCCATGCCCATCGTGTTTCTGCTGTTCCTGCTGGCGCTTTTCAGCCTTCCGCTGATGCTCGTCGCCGTGCTGGCGCTGATCATCGCGCTGGGCATGCTCTACCGCGCCAAGCCGGAGCTGTTCATGCTGCCCGATAACGGCCCCGAAGAGGACCGGCCCGATTCCCGCCCGGTCGAGCCCACCCCGCATGCAGCCCGGAAGAAGGCCTACCTGATGCTCAGCAGCATCAGCGCATCCAATCGCCTCTGCATCACGGTGGATCAACCCGTATTCGTCATTGGCCGCGGCCTGAGCTGCCAGTATGTACTGGACGACCAGAAGGTCAGCCACAAACATCTAACCGTGGAATACAACTGCAGCGACAAGCTCTGCTATGTCACGGACACCTCCACCAACGGCACCTTTTTGAACAGCGTTCGCCTTAAGCGGAACACCCGCTATGCGCTGAAGCAGGGCGATATACTGCAGATCGCCAGCGCTGCCTTCTCCGTTGAATACGTCCACTTCTGATCGTCCCGAAATACTTGCATAGGAGCGAATCACATGTACGCTGCATGGCTGTTTTTTGAAGACCGCTTCAAGGACGTCTACTTTCCGGATCTGGACAGCTGGACCAGCCAGATTCTTCTGAGCCAGCTCGAAACCAACTGGGATCTCGACATTACCATTCCCGTGCGCCAGCTGGACGGGCACATGTACTTCACCCTTCCCGATTCGCTGCGCTGGTCCGATCATTGCGCCGACAAGGAGCGCAGAGTGCCCGTCGATTGCGCCTTCAAACTGGTTGGAAGCAGCAGCACGATCACCGTGGTCATCAAAGACATCGACAAAAGCCATCTGTGCTTCGTGAAATATCGCCTGCCTGCGCGCAATCTGACCATCGGCCGCAGCGAGCAGTCCGACGTGTACGATCCCGACGCGCTGCTCTCCAGCCTGCACGGCTTTCTCTCGCTGCGCGGCGGCATCGTCGAATATACGGATCAATCCTCCAACGGCACCTATCTCAACGGCCGCAAAATGCTTCACAGCACCGTGCGCCTGCAGTACAGCGATGTGCTCACCTTTCCATCCGGCCTGAAGCTGGTGCTCCTGGGCGACTGCATCGCCCTGAATCGCGCCGACGCCCTGCAGCACGTGAGAATGGAGAAGTGCCCTCCCCGCAGAAATCCTGTGCCCGATACCGCGCTGCCGAAGCTGCCCAGCATCCATGTGCAGTATCACCGCGCACCGCGCATGCTGCAGCGCACCGATCACTCGCCCATCGAAATCGAGCCACCCATCGCCAAGCAGGCCCAGGCCATGCAGCCGCTGTGGCTGCAGCTCGGCCCGTCGTTTACGATGGTGCTCCCCATGCTCATGGGCACCATGCTGGCCGGCAACCGCAGCAGCGGTATGCTGTCCTCGGGCCTGATCATGATCTCCACCTCCTCCGCGCTGGCCGTCATGTGGGGCATCATCAACCGCAGATACCGCAAAAAGCAGGCGGCCGAAGTGGAAGATCAGCGCATCAGCATGTACGAAAAGTACATTCGGGAGATGGAGGAAGAGCTGCGCGATCTGAACGACCGCGAATACCAGCGGCTGATCAACACCTATCCCAATGTGGGACAATGCGCCGCCATGCCGACGGACAGCGCCCGGCGCCTTTGGGACCGCATGCCCACCCATGGCGATTTTCTGCATGTGCGCCTGGGAACGGGCAATGTCGCACTGCCGAACCCCATTCAGACCCAAAAGCAGAAGCTCTCCACCATCGACGATCCGCTGCGCAACGAGCCCGAGCGCCTCTGCCGCGTCTACTCCACCATTGCCGACGCGCCTGTCACCGTCAACCTGCGCCAGGAAGCCGTGGTGGGCATCCTGGGCGGCACGGAGGCGGTGCTGTTCGCCCAGGGACTACTGATGCAGATCGCCTCGCTGCACAGCTATCACGACGTGCGCATCGCCGTGCTCACCGATCCGCTCTCCGCCTCCCAGTGGGAGTGGACGCGCTGGCTGCCGCACGTGTTCGCCAATGAGGACCGCGAGATGCGCATGGTCGCCTCCCGTCCCTCCGCCATTCACGACGTGATGTCCCATCTGGACGAGGTGCTGATGATGCGCAAAAACCCCGACGCCTCCGATGCCGGGGAGGATGAGGCGCCCGAGCTTCCGCTTCCCCACTACATCATCTTTTGCACCAGCTACCGCCTGCTGGAGGACGAGCCCATCATGCGCCGCCTGCTCACCAACCACCTGGGCATGACGCTGGTGATGATCGCGCCCAGCCTGGAGCTGCTGCCAAAGGAGAGCCATCTGATCATCAACGCGGGCTCCAAGCCCGGCTTCCTCCACACCAGCGAGGGCGACACCATCCAGGTGGATTTCGAATACGCCAACCGCAACCTTCTGACCCATTTCGCGCACGAGATCGCACCGCTGCGCGTGCGCGATGCAGCGGAAAACGCCGCCATTCCCACGCTGGTCTCCTTTTTGGACATCTACGGCGTGCGCCGTGTGGAGGATCTGGACATCTGGCGCATGTGGACCGAAAACCACACCTATGACGGTCTGCGCTCCACCATCGGCTACTCCGCAGGTTCGCGCCCCTTTGTGCTGGATATCTCCGACAAATATCACGGCCCCCATGGCCTGATTGCCGGCACGACCGGCTCGGGCAAATCGGTCATGCTGCAGACGTACATTCTGTCTCTGGCGCTCAACTACGGGCCGAACCAGGTGCAGTTCATCCTCATCGACTACAAGGGCGGCGGCATGGCGGACGCCTTCCGCACGCTTCCCCACGTGGCCGGCATCATCGACAACCTGCAGGGGCCACGGATCATCAACCGCGCACTGGCCAGCCTGAACGGCGAGATTCACCGCCGCGAGCGCATCTTCAAGATGCTCAACGTCAACAACATCAACGACTACACCCGCCAGTACGGCAGCGATCCCAACGAAATCAAGCTTCCGCATCTGATCATCATCGTGGACGAGTTCGCCGAGCTCAAGGGCGAGCAGCCCGATTTCATGCGCGAGCTGGTCAGCGCCTCCCGCGTCGGACGCTCGCTGGGCATTCACCTGATTCTCGCCACCCAGAAGCCCTCCACCTCGGTCAGCGATGAAATCTGGGCGAATTCCCGATTCCATCTGTGCCTGCGCGTGCAGACGCGCTCCGATTCCATGGAGATGCTCAAGCGCCCCGACGCCGCCTATATCAAAGGCATGGGCCGCTGCTTCATTCAGATTGGCAACGACGAACTGTTTGAGCAGGTGCAGACCAGCTATTCCGGCCTCGCCTACAATCCCAGCGAACCCCGCGCCGAGGAGATGCCGCACCTTCTGGGCGACATCGGCCAGACTGTGAGCGTTCCCAAGCGCCGCAAGAGCACTCAAAACATCCAGAAGGAATACACCCAGATGGACGCGGTGCTGGACCGCATCGGCGTCGTGTCCGGTCAGCACGGGCTCTCCCATTCCAAGCAGCTGTGGCTCCCGGAGATGCGCTCCCAGATCTATCTGCGCGACTCCAGCCTGTTCACCCGTGGCTGTGTCCGACAGAATCGCTATCCCAACACCCCCGAGGGCGTGAGCCTGATGCTGGGCATGGCGGACGATGTGGCCCACCAGCGCTACATCCCCTATGTGATCAACCTCTCGCAGATGCGCAATCTGATGATCGTGGGACTGGCCGGCTCCGGCAAGACCACCGCGGTTCAGAGCATGGTCTATTCTCTGGCCAGCCGGTACGATCCCGCTCATCTGCAGATGTACATTCTCAGCCTCACCTCCCAGTCCCTGGGCAACCTGAAGGCCTTCCCCCACGTGGGCGACATCGCCTTCGA
Source organism: Candidatus Faecivicinus sp. (assembly GCA_051883655.1). Taxonomy (GTDB): domain Bacteria; phylum Bacillota; class Clostridia; order Christensenellales; family Aristaeellaceae; genus Faecivicinus. Next base: position 23,428 of record JBJEUD010000170.1, read on the forward strand.
AAATGAGCTGATCGAGATCAAGCGCTTCATCAACATGATCTTCGAGGAGGAGTGCCGCCGAAGCGAGCTGTTCGCCCAGGCCTCCACCGACAGCTTTATCGAATACAACCGCTCTCAGCGGCTGCGCGGGCTGGCCGAGGTTCCGGCGATCGTGGTGTTCATCGATCGCTTCGAACAGCTGCGCACCCTGTTCGACAACGACGATTTCTACACCACCCGCATTCACACCCTGCTGCGCGAAGGCAGCGGCCGCGGCATTCACTTCGTCGTCACCGCGCTGGCGAAAAACGAGATCCCCTCCAAGCTGCACGCCTTCTTCAGCGGCATCGCCCTGCAGCTGCGCGAGCGCAGCGATTACTCCGAGGTCATCGGCAAGCGCATTCCCTATGACATGCCGCCCATCGCCAACGCGCCGGGGCGCGGCATCGGCCTTGTGGAGGAGACTCCCTTTGAGGTGCAGCTGGCGCTCGGCGGGCGCGAAGCTCCGGCTGAGGACGGCGATTCCTTCGCCGATCTGAACGATTACATGCAGTACGCCCTGGAGGCCGAAATGCCCGCGCCCACTCCGCTGACCGACGTGGAGCGCGCTGAGCAGATTTCCAACTACGCCCGCGCGCTGGACGCGCTGTGGAAGGGCGTTCGCCCGGCGGGCATCCCGCGCATCCCCGACGAACCGACCTACGAGCAGTTTGCGGCTGTGTCCGGATTCGAAGCCGCTCAGCAGTCGCCCTATCAGCTGCCCGTCGGCTACGACATGGTCAAGGGCTCTCTGGCGACCATCGATCTCGAAAAGGACTTCTCCTGGCTGGTCGTCGGCCCCAGAAAGAGCGGCCGAACGAACTTCCTGAAGCTCATGGCGAAGCTGTTCTCCGAACGCGGCGCGGATGTGCACGTCATCGGCGACGCCGGCTGGCGCAGTCTGGCCGACCTTCCCGGCATGCACCTCTATACCACCAATGCGGAGATCGTACAGTTCACCCGCGACTTTGTTCGCGATTATCCCGGGCAGCGCAAGCAGCTGCACGATGCAGCGCTGGCCAAAAGCAAGGCCGAGGGGCGCAGACAGGCGCTGGAATTCAAGCCCTGCGCCGTGCTCATCGACGACGCTGACCGCATCAACCGCGACTTCAAGACAGAGGCTCTGGCCAAGGAGATGCAGTTCATGCAGAATGTCTATTCACAGATGGCCGCCAATGCCGCGCTGTACAACATCTTTCTGTTCATGTCCACCTCGTTCAATGAGCGCATCTCGGTCCAGTATGAACCCATGAAGACGCTCGCCGCCCAGGGGCGCGGCATCGTGCTGGGCGGCAAGCTCAACGAGTTCGATCCCTTTGGCATCAGCAGCTCCATGCCTCTGCAGTCGCGCGGCAAAGCTCTGCCGGCGGGCTGCGGCTATGTGGTCAACAGCGGCGCCATTCTTCAAATCATCACCCCGATGGCCGAGCCTGCCGAGGCCTGACCGCACCAGAAGACGAGGAAGAGGGTCTGTATGCTATCCGTCATGATCTATGAGCCAAACGCCGATGTGCGCGCATTGCTGCTGGAATCGCTGCAGCAATTCCAGGCCGGTCCGCCCGGAATCAAAATCTGCGCCTCCACCGGTTCCGCCGCCGATCTGTCCCGCTATCTCCAGTCGGAAACCGGCATCATGCTGGTGCTGCTCGGGCTGTGCCATGCGCCGATCGACAATCTGGAGACCTGTTTCGAGCTGGGTCGGCTCATCATGCGGCAGAACCGCGACAACTACACCCTCTTCTGCGTTCACAATCCCGAAGATCTCTCCGCGCTGATTCAAAACTGCATGCGCCCGGCGGGCATCCTCCTGATGCCGTTCTCCCACGATCAGATCTCCGGATGCCTGAAGCGCATTCTCGACGACTACGCCGCCCTCAGCGCCGACGCGCAGGATCAGGGATATCTGCTGCTGGATTCCGGTTCGTCCTCGTATCGCATTCCCCACGGGCAGATTCTCTACCTGGAGGCACTGGACAAGAAGCTGAACATATGCACCGAGCGGCAGTGCATTGCGGTGCGAAAATCGCTGGGAAGCCTGATGGAGACGCTTCCGGAGCAGTTCATCCGCATTCATCGCTCCTATGTGGTCAACTCCGCCCGCATTGATCAGATCAATTTCTCTGAAATGACGCTGACGCTCACCAGCGGCGACCTGCTTCCCATTGCGCGCTCGTGCAAGGACGCGCTGAAGCGCCACATGGAGAGCCGAAAGGAGGTCTTCCTGTGAGTCCCGAATACGTAGGCTACCGCTATTCCCGCACAGAGCTGTCCGCGCTGATCCTGCTGATGAACATCGACGGGCTCCACGGCTTCATTCCAGACCCTCTGGATGAGCGCTCCTATGAATCGGCCATCGCTTCCCTGGCCTCCAGCGGCCTCGTCGCGCGCACCGGAGAGCAGCTTCTGATCGATCGGATCACCGCGCTGATTCTTTCCTCCATGCACCGCAGCAGCCGCTGCCTGATTTTCCGCCAGGCGGATCGATGCGTCGCGGTCTTCCGCTCGGACATCATGTACGTCCTCGCTGAATATCCGGCCCGCGGCAGCTGCACGCTCACGCCGCTGCAATCGGCATCGGCAGTCTCCGAACCGCTGACACATGTCCTTTCCTTGCAGCAAGGGCCATTCTCCATTGAGCTGATGGAAGGCGGCACGGCGGTACAGACCGGAGACCTTCAGGAGGCGACGCCCGCCGCCATCGATCAGCTTCTCAGGCCGCTCTGCGCAGATGCAGAAAATCCATCCGGGAGGGAACCCAATGGAAACCATCATTGTTGAAATCTACATTCCGGCCATCTCGCGCTCCTTCGACTTCCGCCTGCCCGCCTCAGGGCGCGTGTACGATGTTGTGGACGAGATCATTCGCATTCTGGAAGCCACCCAGCAAAACCTCGTCTTCGACAAGGAGCTTCCCATGCTCTGCGATACGGAGACCGGACGGGCCCTCGATCCCGCCGCCTACATTGCGGAAACCGGCATCCATGACAGCTCAAGACTGCTTCTGGTTTGACCCTCTGAATCCGACAATTCAAAAGCGATCGCTTGCACAAGCGATCGCTTGCATTCGCGCGGCAGGCGCTGCAGCTTTCCGCTTCCGGTCTGCCCGCGTTCCAGTTCTCCCATCAAGCCTCGGGGGAATTGCCCCTCTGCTCGCAATAGGCATTGAGGCGCTCCAGAAATTCGGATCGTTCCTGGTCGTCATATCCGCGGAAAACCACGCTCTGAACATCATCCTGATCGAACATGAAGCGAACCTGTTCGCCCATATTTCCCTCGGGATAGAGCACGCCGACGTAATCATATTCCCGCGCACTGTCCTGATGGGTCTGACGAATGCCGAAGATCATCAGCCGCTTTTCCGCACCCTTGAGCAGCACCACCGAACCAATGGGAAGCAAGTCGCGCACATTCCTGGTCAACATGTTATCTTCCTCCCTTAACTCGCTCCCCCGACGAAATCTGCGCCCACCGTTATGGCGCCGGACACCGCCAGCACAGCAGCGGCCGCAGCCACCCTCAACCACCGCGCGGCCAAGCCCCTCGGGCCCATCAGACACCTTGGACACTCATCCCGCGAAAGCTGCACTGTTGACACGGATGTTCTCCGCCATATTCTTCCCCTGCACGCAGTCATCTGCGCCGCTCATTTCCCCGATGACGACACAGGCCCCGGTGCTGACCGGGGCCGCATCAGAATCAAAGTGAATCCGCAATCCGCCGGTCCGCCTCGTCCAGCGCATCCGCATATTTCATCAGCGCACGGTAAAGGCTCTCCAGGCCATTGCTGATGGTGGCAACATCCGAATGGATATCCTCCAATCGTTCGCTCAGCGCATCGGCGGCCCTTCCGCAGAATGCCTCCGGGAGTTCACCGCGAATGGACTTCAATCCCGGTGCTGCTGACTCCTTCACGCTCTGCGCACACCGGTAGATTTTCTTTGCCGCCCTGCGGATTTCCCCGGTGTCATAGGTTGCCGTCATACTTGCCATCGCGCACGTTCACTCCTCGTTGAAAAATCCGGTACGATCAGAAGTAGCTGACATTGCCCTCGTCCAGCGCCTCGGTGGCAGCGCGGTTCTCATCCTCGACCTCCTGATAGGTCTGAACCGCGGTGCGCAGCTTCGCGATCGCGCCGTCCATGCGCTCCTCGGTGACCTGCAGGTTCTTGTACAGTTCATCGAAGCGGGCCTTGAACTTCTCGCTGGCCTCGCCGTGCCAGGTGGTGTCCAGCTCGCGGACATCGTTGGAAATCTTCAGATATGCGTTTTCCAGAGCAACCTTCTTGTTCTCAAAAGTCGTAATCGCTTCTTCCAGCGCGGGAATGCTTACGCGAGTGATTCCATTCGCCATGATCATGTCCTCCTATTCGTTATCGCCGTTCCTCGGAGCCAACCCTTCGGTCATCGCCCGGAGATTGCCGCTGAGCCTTTCCAGCTCGCCCATCAGATTTGCAAAGGATTCCCTGACGGCACTCTGCTCATCATCGGAAATCTCGTTCAATGCGGCCTGCGCCAGCCGGAGCGTTTCATCGATGCCCTGCATCCGCTCCTCCAGTTCTCCGCCGGACCGCAGCTCTTGCGCTCCCATCGCTTACTTGCTGAAATTCTTCGCGGAAGTGACGTCAGCCGTCTCATACGCCTCGCGGCTCTTGTCGAGCATTGCAGCGTACTCCTCCACGATGCTGCTCATCTCGGTCATCCAGCGATGCGCCTCGACGATGTTGTCGTTGAAGATCTTCGACGCTTCAGAATCCCAGCCCTCGCTGGAAGTGGTCAGGTTTTCGGTGGCCGCCTTGAGCTCATCCGCCGTGGTCTTGAACTCCTCGCTGTGGGTACGAATATTGTTCGCCGCTTCCGCCATGCTGGAAAGGGTAACATCAAACTGTGCCATGTGATAGCCTCCTCTATAATTCGCTTGCACGCTTCCGCCGCTTCTCCGGCGAAGGCGCCGCGGTTCCAACTCAGATCAAAAAGTGACTCGGTTCCTCTGCCAGCTTCAGCAGCCAATCGGGGGTGTACCGCCCGGTGGTTTCCCGCATGAGCGGCATCAGCCGCGCCCGATCGATCGTCATTCCGATGAGCCGCGCTCCCGATGCATCGGAATGCTGCGGCGTTTCCGCCCTGCTCCCCATCCCTTCGATCATCGCGGAAATCTGCTCTTCCACATCCTCGAAACGCTGATCTGTCCTGCGCACATCGGCGATCAGGTCATCCAGCTCCTGCTGTGCTGCCTGAAGCCTCTTGGTCAGCGCCGCAAACTGCGCTGTGAGGCGATTCAGCGTTTCGCTTTCGCCGCCCTCATTGGCCTCATTCAGCGCGCCTGCCGCGATTTTTGCATCCATCAGGCAATCCCCCATGCCCTGGCTTGCATCGTTCATCCGGCGAATGATCTGCTGGGCCACATCGCTGTTCCAAAGAATGCGCATTGATTGACCCTCCTCACTGCATCATCGATGCGGCTCGATCGTCCGCCTCATCGATCCTGGCCGCGAATTGCCGCAGCTGCCGTCCGAGCTTCTCCAGTTCGCTGTCGATGCGCCTGACTTCGAGGCCGAGCTGCTCTGCGCGCTCCTCCAGCGCCTGTGCCGCTCTGCCCTTCAGGTTCCCCGCTTCTTCGACAGCGCACTTCATCCCGTTCAGCGTCTCGTTTTCCAGCTGAAGCGACAGCTGTTCAACCAACCGCGCCGCCTTGCGGATCCTTTCAGTATCATATACTTGAGTCACTTGCGCACCTCCATGCGGCCGCTATACCGCAGAACGGAATCTCAGAAGATCGGGGCCTCGGTGCCGACGTCCAGGGCAGTGGCGGCGGAGCCCACGTTGGTTTCGGTGTTGGTCATTTCGTTCACCGTGTTGGTCAAGCCGGTGATAGCCTTCTCCATGGCCTCGTCGCTGCGCTTGATGTTGCCGTAAATCGTCGACCACTTGGCCATGTAGGCCGCCCAGGCGGGGCCCTTCCAGCAGTTGTCCAGATGATCCATCGCCTGCTGCATGCTCTGGAGCGCGCCATTCATGGTATCACGTGCGCTGTTGTAGCGCTGAATCGTCGCCAGCATTTCCTCCGGCTGAACAAGAATTCTATCGTTTGCCATTTTCTGATCCTCCCTCAAAAATCAGTGTCCTTCTATATCAGCCCTTCATGACGCTCTTGAGCCGCTCCTCAGCTTCGCGATAGCGATCGATGCAGCGGCGGGCCTCTTCGATGATCGCATAGACGACGTCCGTCAGGCTCACGTACCAGTTGTACGCATTCTCCTGGTCGTTTACAAACGCATCCTTCGCGGCGCCCTCCCACTTGCTGGCCAGATCCGCAGCGGCGGTCTTTACGTCGCCGGTTGCCTGACGATAAGCCTCCAGCGCTTCGTTCATCTTTGCGGCTGCGGCGCTCAGTTCTGCAATCTGCACAAGAATGGTCATTGACATGTGCTCTTCCCCTTTCGAATCTGCTCGATTGACCTTCCCTCAGAGCGGTTGCTCTTGCTTACAGTCCTATTATCGCGCATTTTGCCGCTCATCGCAACCGAATGCGACGAAATGCATGTTTTGCGGCGTAAACGGCAAATCCGGCGACGAACGGCGCCTCTGGCGGGATGAACAGCGTCTGTGCAAAGGAAGGCCGCCGGCGCGCGAAAGGATGCAGCGCAGCCGCCCCCCCCCGCACGCCGGCGGCGAATCCTCACTGCGACTTACAGCAGGCGCCAATCCGCGACACTGCACTCGCCCGCATTGTCCTCTCCCAGGGCAATCACCGTGCCATCCGATCTCAGTGCCAGTGTATAGCGGCAGCCTGCCGCCACCGCGACGATATTCTGCCAGTCGCTCACACTGCACTGGCTGAAGCTGTTGCCGCCCGTGGCCACCACCGTGCCGTCGGATTTCAGGCCCACCGTATGATACCAGCCCGCAGCCACCGCAACGATATCCTGCCAGCCGCTTACATTGCATTCGCCATTGGTATCCCATCCAACGGCCACCACTGTGCCGTCCGACTTCAGCCCCACCGTGTGAAACGCGCTCGCGCAGACGTCCACAATGTCCGTCCAGGTTTCAGCATTGCACTGGCCGCTTTCGTTCGAGCCGACCGCCACCACCGTGCCATCTGCCCTCAGGCCCACCACATGGTTCATGCCGGCGGAGATGCTCACGATATTCTGCCAACCGCTCACATCGCACTGGCCCTCCGCATTGTTTCCGGTGGCCACCACCATGCCGTCCGCCTTCAGCCCCACCGTCAGGTTTGCGCCCGCCGCAATGGCCGTGACGTTCTGCCAGGCATTCACGGCGCATTCGCCATAGTCATTGCCGCCCACGGCCATCACGGTGCCGTCTGACTTCAGGCCCACCGTATGCGCATAGCCGGCGGCAACCTCCACCATGCCCGACCAGCCCGTCATGTCGCACTCGCCGAAGGTGTTTCCGCCCGCGGCAATCGCCGTGCCGTCGGCCCGAAGCCCGACGGTATGTTCATAGCCATCCAGCTTTTTCTGAAACGCCGCTGCATCCTGTGCGCTCAGCGGAAAGGACGGCGCTCCCTCGAGCGAATACCCGATTCCGTGGTCGATGGCATACTGCTCCGCGTAGCTTCCGCCGGAGACCACAAGGCGGATGTTCGGCGAGCCCTGGAATGCCTGATCGCCGATGCTCCTCACCGTCTCAGGGATGGTCAGCTCGCCCAGCACCTTCTTCTGCGCAAATGAATAGTCGCTCAGCCCCACCACAGGCTGACCATTCAGGGTCTGCGGAATCACAAATGATTCGCAATCTCCCATAAAGAAATTGATGATCACGCCCTCATCCGTCATCTCGAAGTACACATCGTCCAGCGGATCCGACTCCGCCTGCGCTCCCATGAGCCCGATCAGCATCGTCATTGCAAGCATCCAGCACCAAAATCGCCTCATCGTCTATATCCCCCTTCGCCGCATCGCCGCGGTCAGTCTCCCCCATGCACAGCATCGCCGGATTCAAAACAGATCCCAGCCCGAAACCTCGCACTGCCCGTAGTCATTCCAGCCGGTGGCGACCACCGTGCCGTCTGCTTTCAGACCCACTGTATGCAATCTTCCCGCCGCAACGGCCACGATGTCCGTCCAGCCGGCCACATCGCACTGGCCCTCGTCATTCGAGCCGGCCGCAACCACCGTGCCGTCCGCCCGCAGCGCCACCGTGTGAAATTGACCGGCGGCAACCGCAATCACATCGGTCCACTCCGCCGTGTCGCACTGGTGTCTGTCGTTCGCGCCCGCTGCGACCACCGTGCCGTCTGCTTTCAGTCCAACCGTATGGCTGCCGCCGGCCGCGACCGAGACGATATTCGCCCAGCTTCCGATATCGCACTGCCCATCGTCAGCCCGTCCGGCTGCGAGCACGGTTCCGTCCTGCTTCAGCCCAACGGTGTGGCTCATTCCCGCGGCAATCTCCGCAATGCCTGTCCAACCGGCCGTATCGCACTGCCCTTCATCGTTCCGCCCGGTCGCGAGCACCGTTCCGTTCGAACGCAGTCCCACCGTGTGAAAGCCTCCGCCTGCTGCGGCGACCAGATCCGTCCACTGCGACACGTCGCACTGGCCATCCTGATTGATGCCGGCCGCAGCCAGCGTTCCATCCGATTTCAAGCAGAGCAGGTGCGACCAGCCCGTCCCAACGGCGATGATATCGCGCATTCCTTCCACATCACTCACCGGCTTCGGGAAGTATCCGACGGCAACCGCCGTGCCGTCCGCATTCAGGCCGATGGTATGAAGCGCGCCGGCCGCAATCCGGTTCTTCGCATTCCCGGCACTCGCGGCGGCCGCCTGAGAGCGCTCCCCATCGTTCGCGGGACTCGCATCGCTGCCCGAAGCCGCGTCGGCCAGATACTCGAGATAGACCATTGTCTGGGCGTCGCAGATGCCGTTGACCGCAAGGGCATTCTCGCCCTTCTCGGCATTCACACGCTCCTGGAACTGATACACTGCGCAGCCGGTTCGGAGATCGTATTGGCCGCTGATTTGCGCAGCCTCCAGCAGCGAAAGCCGATTCAGCATCCGCTGCATGCGCTCGATGTCCGCCGGCGCGGACAGGGGCGATACCGCTCCGCCCTGCGCATCCGGGCCGCAGGCCGCTTCATAAACCAGGCACACCAGCGTCTGCCTGTCGCAGAAGCCCGTGGCCGCCGGCGTCTCGCCGCGAATCCCGGCAACCTTCATCTGAAGCGCAGCCACCGCGTCCCGGGTTTCCTGGCTGTAGCTGCCGTCCACATTCTCATCACTCAGGTATCCTGCGCTGCAGAGCATCCTTTGCAGCGCCGCGATTTCTCTGCCGGAGGACATCGGGGTAACGCCGCTGCTCAGCATCTTGGAATACAGCTCTTCGTCCGACGTATCGGCGGATTCATACTCCATGCCGTGTTCCTTCGCATACTGCTCGGCGTAGCTGCCTGCTGACACTCGCAGGTGGATGCCTTCGGAGCCCTCGAAGGCCTTTTCGGAGATGAACGTCACCGTATCCGGAATGGTCAGCAGGCTCAGCTGGGTCTTCTGCGCAAAGGCATAGTCCCCAATGCGCACCACCGGGGATCCCTGCCACTGCTCCGGGATCTCCACCGTCACGCAGTCATCCAGCATGAAGTCCACCGCCACGCCATCATCGGCCGCGGAATAATACAACAGCTCCGAGCCGTCCGGCTGCGCGCCCATGACGCTCATAATCAACACCATAATCCACGCAATTACCGATTCCATAGAAATCCCCTTTCCGGGTGTGCCCCATCTCCAGATGGAGAGATTTTCCCTTTTACCTGCTTCACATTATGCCAGCAAATCGCCGATTTGTAAACACGATGTGATAAATTGTATCATTTGGGGCGCGAATGGCAAAAGGAGCGGGCTTTGCGTCAATCGAGCCTCGTCCATGTCAATTTTTGCGAAAAGCATTCATTCGGCCACTTTCCTTTTTTCCGGTTTTGAGGTATACTCATGGTAAAGCTTTTGCCCTCTGATGCACCCAGGGCAAGCAGTTCGGTTCGGCACCGCCGGCCCTGAACGGAGCCAAAGCGCACGCGCTGCTCCGGGATATGACCTGGCGGTCAAGTCGCATCGGCGCCGCCTGAGCCGCACAATCCAAATAGACAACACGCCCGCAGCCCGGGCAGGAGGCATACAGATGAAGATCAACCGCAGGAACGCGCAGGGGTACTTCTCTCTCATCCTGGTTCTCTTCTGGGTCATCTATGGCCTGATGTTCGGCTTCGCATCGGTCTATCTGCAGGCGCTGGGCTATTCGAACAGCCGTATCGGCGCAACGCTCGGCTTCGCCTATCTGCTCTCCACCTTCCTGCAGCCGATGATCGCGTCCGCGTTCGATTGCTCCGGGAAGTCGCTGCGCACCTGTCTGGCCTTCTGCTACGGTCTGCTGACGCTGCTGTCCGCAGCACTGCTGCTGCCCCATCGGCTGGAGGCCGTTGCCACTGTCAACATCGTGGTGGTCTTTGCGCTGCAGTCTGCACTGCAGCCCAGCATCAATGCGCTGGTGCAGACCTTCGAGCTGGCCGGCCTTCCCGTCAACTTCGGCGCTGCCCGCGGCATCGGATCCCTGGCCTACGGCGCCATCACCGCCGCAGTGGGCATCGCACTGGAGCGAGTCTCGCCGCTGCTGCTGCCGGCGTGGTATCTGGCGATGATGCTGGTGATGATCTCACTGCTGGTCGTTCCGCGCATGTCCGACGGCGCACGCGCGCTCCGGAGAGCGACCGACCGCAGCGCGCCCAGCGCCGCCTGCTATACCCGCCCGTGCTTTATGCTGTTTCTGATCGCGAGCACCTGCTTTTCACTCAATGCCGTGGTCAATGGCAGCTTCATGCTGCAGATCATGCAGCAGATCGGCGGCGGTAGCACCGAGCTCGGGCTGGCTGTGTCCATTCCCGCCGTGCTCGAATTCCCCGCCATGCTGCTGTACAGCCGGTTCGCCCGCCGCTTTGGCGAAGATCGCGTGCTGATTCTGTCCGGCTGGGCGTGGTTCGTCAAGAACGGCATGATCCTGCTGGCCCGCTCGCCGGAGGCCATCTACGCCGCGCAGCTGCTGCAGTTCGTCAGCTATGCATTCTTCATTCCGGGCGTGGTTCGCTACATCGACAAGGTGCTGCCGCCGGAGGCCTTCCTGAAGGGCCAGTCGCTCTACGGAAGCGCCTATACTGCCGGCAGCGTCATCGCCGTGTTCTCCGGAGGTCTGCTGCTGGACGCGATGGGCGTGACCGGAACGCTGGCTGTCGCCCAGTGCTTTTCGTTCCTGGGAGCCATCCTGCTGACGGTTTCCGTGCACAAATCCCAGCCCCTGAAATCCCCATCGGCCGCTTCGACCCCAACCCCCTGAGCCCCTCACCCATTGCCATCGATCCGGCTTCGGCCAAGCCGACACAACGCCAGGGCGCGCCCGAAGAGCCGCTTGCGCGGCTTTTGATCCTCAAAACTGGACATTTCCGCCCATGTGTCAGTTGAAAAAAACATGCGGGCAGGGTACAATAGAAAAGAACGTCGTCATTTGCACGCCTTCGCTCCACTCGCGCTGCGCTGCAAAATGCCGCAACGGGAAAGGAGACTGAACATGGCGGAAACCAGAATGGACGACAAAATGATTCTGGAAAAATTCAAATCCCTCGCCGACGAACAGACCATTGAGTGGATGGAAAAGAAATCCTCGGAGCTCATGAAGCTCATGGCCTATTATCGCTGCGCGCTGATGGAGATCGAAACCAAATTCAATGTATTGAATGAAGAGTTTTCCCTGAAGCACGACCGCAATCCCATCAACAGCATCAAATCGCGCCTGAAATCCTTTTCCAGCATTCAGGAAAAGCTGGTGCGCAAGCATCTCCCCTTGACGCTGACGGCTATTGAGGAGAACCTCAATGACGTCGCCGGCGTGCGCGTGATCTGCGCCTTCCCGGAGGACGTATACACGCTGGCCAACGCGCTGCTCAAGCAGGACGATATCGAGCTGATCGAGCGCAAGGATTACATTGAAAACCCCAAGCCCAGCGGCTACCGCAGCCTGCACCTGATCGTCTCGGTGCCCATCTTCCTGGCCAACGAGAAGCGCATTATGAAGGTGGAGATCCAGCTGCGCACCATCGCCATGGACTGCTGGGCCAGTCTGGAACATCAGCTGCGCTACAAGAAGGACTTCTCCTTCACGCCGGAAATGGCGGATGAGCTGCACCAGTGCGCGCAGATCAGCGCCGATCTGGATCGCCGCATGGACGATCTGCGCAGACTCGTGGACATACAGCGCTGACTTCAAGCCACATCAAAAGCCTCTGCTCTCCCTTCCGAAAGCAGGGGCTTTTCAAATATGTGCGCTAGTTTCCCGCAATGAACAGCACGCCCAATGTACCCGGGCCGCAATGGCTGGAGATCACGCCGCCCGCCCTCGTCGTCAGGATTTCGGAGAAGTGGTCCAGCCCCTTCAGATAGTTCCGCACCATTTCGATATCCGCCTCATCGCAGCCGGAATGGGTGATGAACACCCGATCCGCCCTGGCCGCGCGAAGCTCCGTCTCCATCTCCGATGCGTACTTCATCAGAACATGGCTCATACGGCCGCGATATTTTTTCCCGGGGATCATGCGGCCGCTCTCCACCAGAATTCTGGGATGCAGCTTGAGCGTACCGCCCAGCATGGCGGCCAATCCGCTGCAGCGGCCGCCGCGATGCAGATAGGTCAGCGTGTCCACCACAAAGCTGGCGCGCACCTGCGGCCGCAGCGTCTCCACATGGCGGACGATCTCCGCCGCCGAACAGCCCTGCTGCGCCAGGATTGCCGCCTCGATCACCAGCAGGCCGATGCCCGTGGAGAGGCTTTCGGAGTTGACAACGTGCACGCGGTCCGACGCGCCCAGCTCCTCCGCCGCCATGCGCATGACGTTTCCGGAGGTCGACATGCTGTCCGAGATCGAGAAGCTGACGATCTCCCTGCCCTCGCCCAGCGTTTTCCGGAACAGCTCGATCGTCTTTTCCAGCGAACATGCCGACGTCTTGGGCGTGGTATTGTGCTCGTCCGACCAGCGATAGATCTCGTCCGGCGAGATATCCCGGCCATCCTCATATTCCGCGTCGCCCAGGTGAATGTACAGCGGCAGAATGTCCACGTCATATTTTTCCAGCAGTTCCTTCGACAGATCACAGGTGCTGTCCGCGATGATTTTGACCATAGTTTCTCTCCTTTATCCATCGACTATGAGCAACCATTTCCCAGGCCGCCCGCCCTACTTCCGGCGGCGACCAACCTACCCATTTATAAGTATAATCAAAAATCCCGGAATCGTCAATCCGGGATTTACAAAAGCGCCCTCCCCTTTTGCCCGTGCGGATTAGGGAGCATTTGATTCTCTAAGAAAAGCGGCATAGCTAACAGAAATGTAGGCTATGCCGTCTTTTTTTGCCCATCGGGGATTTCGACGGCCCCGATGAAGTTCCAGTAGATGACAATCGTTTGCTTTTTCGTCCGTGTGCCGGGAACCTTCTCCGGCTTGAGGACCTCAATCTTCTCCACGAAGGAGCGGATGATCTCTGCGGTCAGTTCCGTGATGTCTGTGTACTTCCGGACCATACCGATGAAGGAATCAACATTCAGCTGATCCTCTTTCGCGGCATCGATGAACTGGCGCAGTTCCTTTACCCGGCCTTCGAGGGCATTCTGCTCGGTCTCGTAGGAAGCGGACAGCTTGGCGAAGCGTTCATCGCTGATCTTGCCCTCCACGTTGTCCTCGTAAAGGCGCTGGATGAGGCCGTCCAGTTTCCCGATGCGCTCCTCGGCCTGAGCCAGTTCTCTGTTCGAGCTGCGCATCTGTCGGTTCAATTCCGTTTCGCTCTGCTTGGTCACGAGCTGGATGAAATCATCCTCGTGCTCACGGGCATAGGCGGTGATGCGCTTCAATTCCCGGAGCAGAATCTCCTCCACCTGAACATTGTGAATCTGGTGCGGGGTGCAACCCTTGTGCTTGCGATACTTGGCGCACACGAAAATCTCCTGCTCATGGGTCCAGCCTCTGTGGCGGACCTGATACAGCTTTGAACCGCAGTCCGCACAGAACAGCATACCGGAGAGAATCGGCGTCTCGCCCATCGGTGTCCATCTGCGCCGTCCCTCGCGGATGCGCCGGACGATATCGAAGGTCTCCTGATCGATGATGGCCTCATGCGTATTCTCGAACACAGCCCATTCGGACGGGTCGTTTGCCATTTTCTTCTTGTCCCGGAACGATTTCGTGTGCGTCTTGAAATTGACCGTATGGCCGAGGTATTCCTGTCTGGTGAAGATACGCGTGATCGTCGTATCATCCCATGCATAGGGGCTGTGGCCGTCCGACCGGGCAGGCAGCGTAATACCGAGTCGCTTTGCATGATAGATCGGGATTTCGATTTGCCGTTCCTCCAGAATGGAGGCGATCTGCGATGGACCGTACCCGGCGATGCACAAGCGGAATATCTCCCGGACCACCTCTGCGGCCTCCTCATCCACAATCCAGTGGTTTTTATCCTCCGGGTCCTTTAGATAGCCGTAAGGCGGATTTGTGCACAGCGGCTTGCCTGCATTGCCCTTTGCCTTAAACACGGCCTTGATCTTCCGGCTGGTATCTTTGGCATAGAACTCGTTGAAAATGTTGATGAAGGGCGTCATGTCGTTTTCCGTGCCGTTGATACTGTCCACGCCGTTGTTGATGGCAATAAACCGGATATCATGGGCCGGAAACACCATCTCCGTGTACATGCCCACCTGCAGGTAATCCCTACCGAGGCGGCTCATGTCTTTTACGATAATGATGCCGATTTTGTCCTCATCGATCAGGCCGAGGAGTCGCTGCCAATCCGGTCTGGTGAAATTCGTCCCGCTGTAACCATCGTCCACGAAATACATGGTATTCGGGAAATTATGGTCATCAGCGTACTTTTTGAGGATGGCTTTCTGGTTCAAAATGGAATTACTCTCCCCACGAAGGTCATCCTCTTGGGAAAGCCTGCAGTACAGGGCTGTGATCTTGTCTCCTGCTATAGAGGAAGACGGCCTATATGTTGTTGTGCTCATATTCATGAAAAATCCTCCTTTCCGACCGTCTCCAAGCGGGTACTCTATATTCGCTCTCTATCGCAGGGTACGCAAGCTAATTCTGGGATTTAGTTTTGAACAGACTGATAACTTTTCCGGGCGGTTTCCACGCTGTCCAGCACTAGCCGCTTGACCTTATCATAGGCTGTTTCCTTTGCAGCGTCGCTCTGGACCGAGATGACTGTGAAGGTCGTGTTGCCAATGGTCATCTCGCTGCTGCGGCAGGCCCGGTCCTTGTAGGTAGTGATGGCACTATCCATCACTGTCCCACCTTCAGGACCTTTACAGCCTCCGGGCGGATCAGCAGGCCGTCGAGGTATTCCACGCAGAGAAAGCCCATTTTGTCCTCTTTGATGTACATTTCGTTCAGAGGACGGACGTTCAACGGCATGCGGTCGATAATGTAATAGTAGGAGAAATCACCGAACGCCACCGGTTTGCCGTCAGAGGGCATGAACTCTGAGATGTAAACCGGCTTTCCGAGGATCGTGTCGCTGTTCTGATTCCAGAGATACTGGCCGTTCTGGTCCTTCAGCATTTTCAGCTTCAGCGCCGTCTCATCGTTCATGAGCCACATGCCGTTGCTGCGGAACCGCTTATCCACGGAGAAATACAAGCTAAGCACATCATCGAAGGAAATGTCGCCGGAAGCGGTGACACCGGTCTCGGCTCCCTCAGTTTCATGCAGAATGCCCTTCGGCATGGTGCTGCCGTTCCCGTTGATGAAGGTGTCCTCCTCGGCCTTGCCGAAGCCCTTGCCAAACTTCCCGATCAGATAACCTTCCAGATCAAAACCGGCATCCCGGATCATATCCATATCCAGAGATGTGATGATCGCCAGCTTGTGAGAGCGCACAGCATGCCTCGGCTCAAGACTGTCTGTGCCGACCGGGATGGATTCGTTCTCCGGGACCCACTGAGGCTGGACCTCCATATTGCTCATCCACAGGACCCCGTCTCCAACGGTCTGGGACAGCGTCGTGCCGACTCTGCGGAACAGATTCATCTTCTGCAGAGCAGCGGAGTACCGGGACGCCGTTTTGGAGGGGAGCAGATACGTCCCGCCATTGGCGCTGATCTTGGCCTGTGCCATATCGCCATAGGCCAGATTGCTGCCGCGCATCGCCTTCCAAAATGCATCATGGTAATCGGAAGCCATCGCGGCGTAGGTCTTGTTCATCAAATCGTTATTCATAATCGTGCCCTCCTTATAGGCAGTGTCTGCAAAGGTATACAGCCTGTTTGTTATAGTCGATGTAGTGCTCCATCCGCTGTCCACAGCGGGGGCAGGAGATTTCAGCCCGGATCGCATCCCCACCACGGAGGTGGAAGATGTGAGGCACGATCTCCTCCAGATACGGCTTCTCGTCGCGCTTCAGCTGTGCATCCGACATGGCTGGGATCAGCGCGACCTTGTGCCTGCCGGTATCGTCGATGTCGATGATCGGGTAATACCGGGTGGCATGATCGCCGGGTACGCTCTTGTCGATCATGCGCGGCCTCCGTTCAGAGGCTTGCCGTCCAGATCGTAAAAACGCTCACGGCAGAAGCAAACGGCCTCCTCATAGGTCTTGAAAACCACACAGGAGAAGCCGTACTGGACCCGCCACTTGTAGTGGGCCGCGCTGTTGCCCTCCGAAAGCGCCACGGGCTTGCCTTTCTTGGTCAGGTACAGCCGGATACACGTAAAGTCGCCTTTAGAGAACAGCGCGGTATCGGCCTGCGTATAGACAGGCTTTTGCTGGTAAATAAATCTGCGGATCATGTTTTTATCCTCCAATCATGATTGTGGGGTTAATACCCTGTTTGAACCGGTTTTTTCGTGCAAGAGAGGGGGCGGCGGTCTCGTAGCGCCTCGGCCACAGAGATCAGACCCGCCCTACCCATCGGTCACAGGGGGAACGGACATGCTGTGTCATGGGATCACCACCTTTCGTGCTTTGGGGCACGAGGGGCAACTGACATAGGTTTTTTCTATAGAAAACCGCTCTTATGAGTTAACCAGAACTCGCTGCCCCATGTGCCCCGTGGATTATGTCAGGAATTCCACGGCCTCACGGAGCGCGTAGCCCATGAGCACTGTGGTCTTCTCTCCACCGGACCGGGGACGCTTGCGGATCACCTTGCCTGCGTCGAACTTCCGCAGTTCCGCGACGAAGTTTCTGTTGTTCTCCACGCAGCAGCCGTTCCCGGCACACCACGTGCGGTAGGCATCGTAGATCTCCGCTGTTCTGGTCTCAGTGCCGGGATCGGCAACGAGGCACTCCTCGGCAAACTGAGCGATTTTGTCGCTGTCGTGATAGTAGGTGTTGGTGGCGTCCACCACGGCCTGCGGTGGCATGAAGCCCTCCGTTTGCAGTAGCCGGTAGCCCTCCAGCAGCCAGTTCAGGATGGCGCTCTGTGCCTCCGGCCTGCGGAATTCTGCTTTCAGGCCCTTATCCTGCTCCCATTCCTCGAAATGCTTGTCAAAGGGGATGATCAGCACACGGCCAGAGGTGAACAGCGTGGTATCCGTGATCACCGGCAGATAATTGGTGTTCACATAAAGCTTGAACTGCGGCTGGAAGTCAAAGCTGTTCTCATGCAGGAACCGGGCATTCAGGGTGTCGTTGCCAGTCATGCTCTTGACCTGCGCGGCATTGAGCAGCAGGCCCCGGCTCGGCTCTGAAATGTTGGCAAGGCGGATACCGGCCAGACGGGCGATGTCCTCGCTGGGATTCTGGCTGTTCACGCTGTGCTTGAGCGCGATGGTCTCCGGCCTGACCGCTCTGCCGTAATCGCCCATGACGCGCAAGATGCTCTCCATGAGGGTGCCCTTGCCGTTCCGGGTGGTCTCCCCATAGAGGAAGAACATGCACTCGAACCGGGTATCGCCGCTGACGGAGTAGCCGAGCGCCTTTTGCAGGAACCGGGCCTTTTCCACATCGCCGTTCATGATCTCGCTGATGAACCGGGTGAAGCGGTCGCTCCGGGCACCGGGCACATAGTCCACAGGCGTGATCTTCGTCAGCCGGTCCTCCGCACTGTGTTCCCGGAAAGCCATCGTGCGCAGGTCGAGGGTCCCGTTGGCGCAGTTGAACAGGTACCGGTCGCTGTCGAATTCCTGCATGAAGATGGGATACACGCTCTGGGCATCGCTGAGGATGATGATACGCACATGGCGGCTCTGCCACTTCTTACAGTGGTCGATGTAACTCCTGCGTTTGTGCTCATCCCGGATATCGAGGGCATAACGCATGATAGCATCGGCCAGCGCCTTGCAGAGCTCCATCGCTTTCAGGGAGCCGGTATCCGCTACCCAGCGCGTCCCATCGTAGATGAACCACTGCTTGCGCTCCGGCACGAACCGGGCGATGTCCCGGAACACATCAGCGAACAATCTGCCGTTGCCGATGTCGTTCCACGGATAACGGTCATTCTCCGCTGGGGCGAGGGCCGCGACCATCGGCACGAGATCATCGAAATCCTCTGCGGCGGAGGCTTTCTTTCCCGTGGGCCGGTAGAAGTCTGTGCACAGCGCGACGGCCTTGTTCAGGGTACCGATGCGGTAGTCATCCCGTTCCCATTTCTCCCGGTACAAACCAGACTGCCGGAACAGCCGGTCCATCTGCTCGGTATCGCCTCCGCACCAGAACGCCAGCATGGAGCAGAGGGAAGCATCGGCCTCGCTATGGGATTTGCCTGCCGGGATCACACCGTTCCACAGGGTTGTGAACTTCTCACCCTGCCGGGACTCCCTCGCCTTCATCTTCACGGAGGCGTCGGATAGATAGCTGCCGGGAGCCGGAATGGCGCTGACCGGTTTCTCCGGCTTGCGCATGTACTTGCCCAGTACGGTCATCATGGCCTCGGACCGGTCCTCGATACAGTTGCCGCTGATGGCGTTTCCGGTCACGGTAACGAAGCGGTTCGTGTACCCGGCCACATAGACCTCAAGGCCAATCCCGCGATTATTGATGTAATAGCGGTCCTTGTCATATGCGAGGCCCCGGACGTTGAAGATGATGCGGACGCCGGTCCCGGAGGGGCTGTACTCTGTGTAGGAGTCCATGATCCCAATGATGTCCCGTGCCATTTCCGACAGCGCTCCATCCGTCACACAGTGGTCGATGTCGATGGCGGCGAGATCGTCAAACACGCCGAGGCCGATCCCGGAGTATCCGGCCATGTGATTGACGGCATCATCGAAGTTGGTAAACGTGCTCCGGTCCGTGGAACTGGCTTTCATGCCGTTGGTCTGATACGGCACCTTGGTCATCCGGCCGGAGCGGTCCTTATCGTATTGCCAGAGGCAGAAGGCCCCGTGGTCTTTCATGGTTTGCGGCAGTTTTTCATACATTGGCTTTTCATCCTTTCCGAGGGCTTTCCCCGTCCTCAGTACCCTCTGAACAAAAACCGGCAGGGTGGTCCGGGCTTTTTCAGCATTTTTTGCCCTACACCTTCCTTTGGAGATGGGGCAGCGTTTTGAGCGGATGAAAACAAAAAAGCCTCCGGAAAATATCCGAAGGCGAAATACCACTGTATTACCAAAAGGGCCGCTCGGCCCTCTTGGCGTTTGTCTGATCAGGATTCCCCGGTCAGGATGAAATGCGCGTATTCCCGGCGATGCTCCTCAAGGTAGCAAACCAGTTCATAGTACCCTCGGTCGTAAGCCAGCCGCTGCACCATTGGCACATCGAACATGTTCGTCAGGCCGGTATCCCGGATCGCCAGAATCTGTTCCCAGATGGTCTCATTCATGGACGGCCACCTCCTCTGGCTCCTCAGTAGCGGTCTCGTTCTCTGTTGCTGCCTTTGCCGCCGCAGCCAGCCGTTCCGCCTTGGCGGCTTCCCGCTTGGCCTTCTGGTTGGCCTTGAACTTCTCCTCCTCAGCCTTGTTGCGGAAAGCGGAGTGACCGGAAAGGTTGCGGACCAGAATCTTCCGCGCTGCCTTGCTCTCGTCCCCGATGAAGCCCAGCCGCAGAAGGAAGCACCGGAATGCGTACTTCTCGCTCTCCACATCCGTCTCCTTGGCGAGGACCCGCTTGGTCTCCTTCGCCATCGAGCACAGGGCGGCAAGGAAACTCATGTAAGCCTGTGCTTCATCCGGCTCCGGCTGGCGATCCCACCAAGGGAAGGAAATCTTGTCATCCGCAGCCGTGATGTCCAGCCGGTCCGTGCCCAGCGCCTTCGTGATCAGTGTGGCCTTGGCCTCCACCAGCTTCCGCAGGTTGTCGAGGGCCGTCTCGGTGAAGCCGTCCATCGGCAGGGAAACCGTCAGGCCCGTATGCTCCTCCGCGACCGGCTCGGCCTCCTCCGGGAAGAAGCCTGCGGCAGCGAGGGTGGTCAGGATGTCCGATTCGTCCGGGCAAATTATGCTGCCGTCCTTGGTCACGGTGATCTCGCCAATGTCGTAGTTGCTGGTGGGCATGTTGCGGTAGATGGCCTTCTCGCCGGTAATCTCAGCGATGGCGGCAACGAGGGTCTTGCGGGTGGTTCTGTTCAGGTTCATCTTGGTTTTCATGGTCTGTACCTCCGAAAAGTTGTATTCCCCATTGGGGTACTGTATTAATCACTCGACGGCGGCAATATAGCAAGTTAATTCTGAGCATAATCCGTACAATCTTTCGGTCGCGTATTTGTTCATAATATGAGCGGCCACACAGTCGATTGGGCCGCATAGCATAATGAGAATGTGATCAAGGGGTAGATTTCTTCATCAATTCGTGATATAGTAAAGGATATAAATGTATTTTGAGTTTCCAGAAGGAGTCTCGATATGGCTGTTACATATAAAAAGCTGTTCCATATGCTGATCGACCGGAACATGACACCGGCCCAGCTGCAACAGCAGGCAGGATATAGCGCCAACATCTCCACGCGCCTTCGCCGGGGCTACTATGTGTCCCTTGAGTCTGTGGAGAAGATATGCCGGGTGCTTGGCTGCAAGGTCGATGATATTGTGGATTTTATCCCTGATGGGGAGAATTAGTGAGTTCAGCAATGATTCTATCACTATTGTTTGAAACTATAGATGAGGCTGTCGTACATCGAGAATATCAATGTCCTTGTGGACAAGGATGCATTGTCGAACGTCGAATAATAGGCTCTGCGCCAAATAGTGTGTCTGTTTCCATAAATTGCATAGAATGCCAGAAGCACTTCCATGTAATCAATGGCAAAGGGCGTTTGGGATGGGAACTATACCACGATTACACAAGCTACTACCGCGAAGAAAACGAATACAGGGGAGGATTTCGAATGCCGAGAAGATCGCCATACAGCAACGTTAATAAAACAAATCAGATTCGTGCTGACCACGTCCGCGGCATGGGCGATGTTGTTTTTAAGGGATTCCAATGTCTGAACCCCTACTGTACGGATTTCATTTTTGTGAAAGAAGATGAAATCGGGGAAGATTTCCATATCGAATGCCCCGCTTGTGGATATGTTCATGAGTCGGGCGGCGAAACACAATTCTATGATTATTCCATGGATGTAAATGACGATGATGGTAATCCGGTATCTGTTGCCACAGGTTCCTTTACAATCTACCATGATGACTACATCGCTGAAGCGCAACGATATAAGTATTGTATTGTTTGTAATGCAATAAAGCCGCTCGAATTCTTTGACCGTCATGCAGCGAGAAACTCTGGACGTCAAGGCGAGTGCAGACTTTGTAAAAAAGCCTATAATGAAATCAAGAATGGAACCAGGTTAAGCGACCAACACAGAGAGGCAGCGCAAAAAAGAAGACTGCTCCTGGATGTAGCAGGAAGTCCACGAATCAATAGCCGTGCAATTGAGGAAAGGTACGGTCATAAGTGTTTCTGCTGCGGTAAAGATCTGAGCGCAGTAACTGATAAGCGAGAAAAGCCTTTGGATCACACTCTACCGGTATATTACTTGTGGCCCCTTTCAACGGAGAACGCTACACTATTATGCAGGGACTGTAATGGTAACAAGTCCGGCACATGGCCGTCAGAGTTTTATAATGATACGCAGTTACGAAGGCTGTCTATCATGACTGGATTTGATTATGACCTTCTGTCCGGAGAACCCCAGTATAATCCAGACGCGATTGCGGCCCTTCACGATTCTGGAAAGGTTGATGCTTTATTAGAGAAATTTGCCGCATATATGCCAGAGGTTATAAAGCTACGGAATCGAATTCTGCGGGATACCGGGTATGATTTCTTCTCCGTATCAACAACAATATCGGATGCATATATACGTCAGGCAAATAGCATGATGTAAAAGAACCGGTGGAGCTTTTGATGTTCCACCGGTTCTTTTTATTTCTTTTGAAGGAATAGGAATTGATGTTCGACGGTCCCGCCCTTATCTTTGATTCCGTGCTTTTCGATGGTCTGAACATCTTCGCAACCACGAAATACTTCTACAAACCACGGGGAAGCTCGTACTGCTAATTCTTCAGCCATATCTATTGTGTCAGTCTTTCCAAGATGCAGGATCACTTTCCCTGATTCCTTTAGGACTGATGAACACATTTCAAAAAACGAAGAATACACATTAAAATCCCTCTTTTGTTTTTGATCCAAAAAAATATTCTCCGCGTTTTTATAGTCTTCAATTTCCCATCCGCATAGCCATAGGCGCATCCAGTTCTGCATATAGAAGCGAATCGAATTTGCAAAAGGAGGAGAACATATAATAGCATCAGCAATGATTCCTTTTTGTGGAAGAATACTATAATCCCCCAAAAATGTGTTCCCTTCCAGATAAGAATCGAACTCTCCTTTTGCATATGTAAGCCCCAGCTTTTTGGATATATGCTCTACAACATTTTTATAAATAAACTCGCCCTTAGGGGCATAGGGGGTAAGGGGGTGAGAGGTTCGAGATAGAGCATACGGTCTATTTCCATGGAGTACATGCAGAAAGCAAGAAAACACCATGGCTTCTGCGGCTGACATTTCTTTTATTTTTGGAGCAAAGTACCGCCGGGCGCATAATATTTCTTTAAATGTTTCCGGATGGAAATATGTTGCAATTCTCCCATTAAACCCAAAGGAATCATACCGGATTATTTCCTCAGGTATGAAGGGGGATGAGAGGTTAGTTTCAATGTACTTGCTCAAATCATCTACTACCTTCTGGCATTCTACCAAGGTAGGTTTTTCAAGCTTTGCCTTTGAGACAACATAAGCCATTTCACTAAGATCATTACCGATTCCCTTCCTCCCTTGCAGGCATGCTTCAAATGGTATAGTTCCAACACCACAGAGCGGGTCAAGAACAACCTCCCCTGGCTTAGTAAACCGCTCAATTAAATAGTGTGCAATGGAAGGCTTTAGTTTCCCATGATACGAGCATAATGAATGCCATGGGTGTCCCCAGTTTCTACCAGAGAAAGGGGATTGACGGTAAGGCATGTCGTGAATAAAGGATGCGGCCTCTTTTTTGAATTGATCCTCTGTGTCCTCTGCTTTTTTTAGTCTAAACTTTAGCAGACGCTGAGTGAGGACCATTCCATTTTTAGAACGACGTTCTCGCAGTATTTCCTGCGAATAGAGCACAAAACCGTACTTCTCGCTAATTTTCACGAGGAGCTCATGTGTCGGAATGTGGATCCCGGCAAATTGGGAATCCCCTATATCCATGATGAACAGGCCGTTATTTACTATGACTTTAGAGAGCTTTTCGATTACCTTCTCCATATCATAGAAGTATCCTGCCACCATTATAGGTATCCGTTTATCATAAGCCACAGGCTCAAGAAGTTCGATATATGGCTTAACACACTCCGGCGCTTCAAATGCTTCTTTGCGTCTGGAAACATTATTGATTCCAGCAATTATACCTTTAGAATGGAACGCAGGTAGGTCCTTTTCTGTTGTAACAAAACCGGCAAGTTTTAGCTCAAGTTTTGTATTACGTACATAGTTGGTTCCATTAAGGTACGGTGGAGACGTTATCACGCAGTCAACTATATTTTCCGCTGAAATATCACGGCAGTCCTCTGCTAAACACGAGGTCCTTGCTAATACAGGGTAATCATCCCCATCAATATCAGAAATGGCGTTCTCCAGTTTTTCGATATAGTTCCGCATTATGGCTTTATCAGCGAGTGCTTTTTCGTTATCTTTTGCAAACCGCAGATCGCCTTGCCGAATCATTTTTGATGCACGAACAAGTACTGATGCCAGAATAACAAGTGCAATTTTCCTTGAATCTTGATCCGTGATCTGCTCTATTTCGCTCTGAAGGTATTTCACTTCACAAAGGACCTCTTGGTCAAAATACTTTTCAAATCCATCCCAATGAAGATCGGAGTTTGATTCAGAACAACTATGGTTTTGCAGTATACGCAAGAGCGCCTTTAAGTATTTGCTTTTAGTACCTGTATCCCTAAGCCGCTTAATGCAGTTTATTTTCGACTCAATAACCATACGCATGAACGGATTAGTCTCGCTGTAGTATGACTCTATACCGTGTTTTGCGGCGACAAGACAAGTAGTACCAGTACCACAAAACGGGTCATATACTGAGTGGATATTATCAGGCCCGGCCTCAAGTATCAAATCTTCAATAAGGCATGAAGAATACCCCTCCAGATACGAATACCATCGATGGATAGGCTCTATCTTATTCAAAGCAAAGGTCCCCGCCGCTGCTTTGGAATATGCTTTACTCATTGTCATCCTCTTTCCTAAGATCACAATGGCTAATTACGTCCTCGATCTTACAGTTGAAATGGGAACATATCCTATCTAATACTTCCAAGGATACGTTTTCTCCGCGGCCCATTTTATCCATGGTTGATTTTGAAATGGCAGTTCTTTGCATGAGTTCTTTCTTTGTCATTTCCTTGTCGATCAGCAATTTCCACAGAGGCTTGTATGTGAACGCCATATAAGCACCTCCTATTCATCCACCAATTCTAAAGCAAAAGTATTGACAAGTCAATACTTTTGTATATTAAAATTGAAAACTCGAAGTCTGCCACAAGAAGTGAAAATAAGTAGTTAAGCGAAAAATCAAAAGAAAACGGCCACACCGGGGGGATTCCCAGCATGACCGTATTCTCTGTTACCCGCTTGAAGACGTACAGACAATGGTTTTTGAATTATCCCTTATCCGCACCGCTTTTGCAGGGAAGGCGCTTTCGCTCAAAGCATGCCCAGCAGCCACATCACCAGCAG
>JBJEUD010000171.1:0-1721 GCA_051883655.1 Candidatus Faecivicinus sp.
GGCGTGCTGTTTCTGGACGAGCTGCCGGAATACCGCCGCGACGTGCTGGAGGCGCTGCGCCAGCCGCTGGAGGACGGCTTCGTGACCATCACCCGCGTCAGCGCCCAGGCCACCTATCCGGCCCGATTCGTGCTGATCTGCTCCATGAATCCCTGTCCCTGCGGCCATCTGGGCAGCCGCACCCAGCAGTGCCGCTGCACGCCGTCGGAGATCCGCCGGTATCTGAACCGGATCTCCGGGCCGCTGCTGGACCGCATCGACATGCACATCGAGGTGGAATCCATTCCTGCCGATCACCTGGCCGACGCGGCGGAATCGGAATGCTCCGCCTCCATCCGCGCCCGGGTATCCGCCGCCCGGGATGTACAGCTGAAGCGCTATGAATCCGAGCGCGGAAATGTGCGCTGCAACGCCCAGCTGGACGCCCGCACGCTGGCGAAGTCCTGCACCATGACGCCGGAGGCCCGGGAGCTGCTGCTGCTCTCCAGCGAACGGCTGAGGCTCTCCAACCGCGCCTACACCCGCATTCTGAAGGTGGCGCGCACCATCGCCGATCTGGAAGGCGCGGATGACATCGCCGCCGAACATATCTCTGAAGCCGTGCAATACCGCACGCTCGACAGGAAATACTGGGGGTAAATCATGGAATACACGGAGATGGAACAATACTGGATCTGGCTTTCCAGCGTGGAAGGCATCGGCGTCAAGCGGTTTTACCAGCTGCTGACCATCTTCGAGGATCCCCGGGAGGTCTGGAACAACATCCGCGCACCGGAATTGAATTTCCTGGGCGCAAAGGCTCTGGCGAATCTGCGCGAAGCGCGGGACGAGCGCTATTTCTACGCCCTGTTCGCCGCACTCGAGCGCGCAGACTGCCGCGCTGTCACCCGCCTGTCCGGCGACTATCCAAAGCTTCTTGCCGAGATTTACGATCCGCCCGCCACGCTGTACGTCCGCGGCAGCTGCCCGCTGGCGTCGGAAAAGATGTTCTCCATCGTCGGCTCGCGCCGCTGCACCCGGGACGGACAGCGCGCCGCCCGGGAGATCGCCGCACATCTGGCGCGGGAGGATGTCACCGTCGTTTCCGGCATGGCCCGCGGCATCGACACCTGCGCCCACGAAGGCGCGCTGAGCGCCCATGGCCGCACCATCGCGGTGTTCGGCTGCGGCGTGGATGTGATCTATCCTCCGGAAAACGACGAGCTCGCCCACAGAATCCTCGAAAATGGCGGCGCGCTGGTCAGCGAATACATGCCCGGCACCCAGCCCTATCCCGGACATTTCCCCGCGCGCAACCGAATCATCAGCGGACTGACCGACGGAACGCTGCTGGTGGAGGGCGCCAAGGGCTCCGGCGCGATGATCACCGTGAACTTTGCCACCGAGCAAAACCGCGATGTGTTCGCCGTCCCCGGCTCGATTTACTCCACGCTGAGCGCCATGCCCAATCAGCTGATCGTGGACGGCGCAAAGCCGGTCATCTCCGCCTGGGAGATCCTGGATTTCTACCGCTGGGCGGAAAAGCCGAAGCAGGCCACTCCCGCCAGGCCCACCGTGGAACTGGACGAGGTGGAGAAATCCATCGTCCTTCCGCTGATGGAGCAGGAGCTTTCCTTTGAGGAAATTACAAATCTGACACAAATTCCGCCTGCAAAGCTAAATTCCCACTTGACAATGTTGGAACTTCGCGGAATAATAGTAAAAGTGCCGGGCGGCATGTA
>JBJEUD010000172.1:0-9489 GCA_051883655.1 Candidatus Faecivicinus sp.
GCCGTACACGCCGCCGCGCCCGATTTTACAGGCGGTTCTGCGCGAGGTTTTTCGAGAAACTGAAGCGCCCGACGCTGCGATATGCAGCATCGGACGCTTTTCCTTTCCCGTTCAGCAACATGCCTCTTCAGTGCGCCGCGCCCTCCGGCACATGCCGGATGACCTTTCTGTACAGCCGGACGAACAGGAGCGCAGTCACCGCCGCGGACGCCACCTCGGCAATGGGGTAGGACAGCCAGACCAGGTTGTCGTTGCCCATCTGCAGGCCGATGCGCGCGAGAATGTAGGCCGACGGAACCAGCACGATCAGCTGGCGCGCCAGCGAGGTGATCATGGAATACACGCCGTAGCCCAGTCCCTGGAACGCGCCGCTGATGACGATGCACACGGCGGCGAGAGGGAAAGTGACCGAGATGATGCGCAGCGCGGGCACACCGATGGCCAGCATCGTCTCGCTGGCGTCGAACAGACCCAGCAGCGCGTCCGGCACGGCCAGAAACAGCGCCATGCCCAGCAGCATGAAGCCCATGGCATAGCATCCCGTAACCTTGATGGCCTGCGTCATGCGCTTGCGGTTCTTCGCGCCGTAGTTGTAGGCAATGATGGGAATCACGCCGTTGTTCAGGCCGAATACCGGCATAAACGCGAAGCTGTTGAGCTTGAAGTACACGCCGAACACCGTGGCCGCGGTCTCCCTGCCGGTGGTGTAGTTGATCAGGATGATGTTCATCAGGAAAGTCATCACCGAGCCGATTCCGATCATGATGGCTGACGGGATGCCGATGGCGTAAATGCGCCCGATCAGGCCGCCGTCGGGCCGGAACTCCCGCAGCTTCAGGCTGACGTCCGGATTCTTCCGCTCGTTGAGCACCACCGCCGCGATGAAGGCGATGATCTGGCCGACGACCGTGGCCACCGCCGCGCCCTTCACGCCCATGCCCAGCGTGAAGATGAACACGGGATCCAGCACGATGTTGATCACCGCGCCCAGGCCCTGGGTGAACATGGTGTACACCGTGCGGCCCGTGGACTGCATCAGGCGCTCGAACATCACCTGGCCGAACATGCCGAAGGAACAGCAGCAGACCACCGTCAGATAGTCCACGCCCATCTGCACGATCTCCACCTTGCCGGTCTGCGTCGCCATGTAGACGCGGCTGCCGAACAGGCCGAAGATCAGAAACACCGCGTAGCCCACCAGCGCCAGAAACACGCCGTTTTCGGCCACCTTGCTGGCGCGCTCCCGGTCCCCGGCGCCCAGCGCGCGGGAAAGCAGCGCGTTCACGCCCACCGCCGTGCCGGTCGCCAGACCGTTCATCAGATTCTGCGCCGGAAAGCACAGCGACACGGCCGTCAGCGCCGCCTCGCTCACGCGGCTGACATAGACGCTGTCCACGATGTTGTACATCGCCTGCACCAGCATGGAAAGAATCATCGGCAGCGACATGTTCAGAATCAACCGCCCGACGGGCATCACGCCCATCTTGTTTTCGCCCTGGTTCTGCATGGGATCTCTCACCTTTCGTCGGCTGTTTCCAAAATCATTGACATGTTAACGATTTTAGCAGACCTACTCCGGCTTGTCAAGCGCCTCCATGCTAAATCACTGCAAAGCGCCGGGGGCGCGAATGAGGCTGCTCACCGTCGCGCGCAGATTGCGCAAAACTCCTTCCCGGTGAGAACAGACCGGCAATTGAGACATGCCAGCGGGAATGACCGACGGTCCGATATCGGCCGATCGTCCTCTCAAGCCACCGGCATGCCGCTTCCCGATCGGCGGAAGATCCCTCTCGCCTCCCGTCATCGCCGGCATACCGCATCTTCCCGACAAACCGCAGCAAAAGCGCCCCCGTCCGCGATCCAGCGCAGACAGGGACGCCATCGTTGCAATCTCTCCCCGAAGGACAGCCGCGATCAGAAGTCGGCGTTGCCGGTGGTGCGGGGGAAGGGCAGCACGTCGCGAATGTTCGCAATGCCGGTGAGATACATGATCATGCGCTCAAAGCCCATGCCGAAGCCGGAGTGGGGCGTCGTGCCGTACTTGCGCAGTTCAAGATACCACCAGTAATCGTCGGGATTCATGCCCAGCTCCTCAATGCGGGCCTTGAGCACATCGTAGCGCTCCTCGCGCTGGGAGCCGCCGCACAGCTCGCCCACTGCGGGCACCAGCAGGTCGGCCGCCGCCACGGTCTTGCCGTCGTCGTTGGCGCGCATGTAGAACGCCTTGATCTCCTTGGGCCAGTCGGTCACAAACACCGGCTTGCCGAAGTGCTTTTCGGTCAGATAGCGCTCGTGCTCGGTCTGCAGATCGCTGCCCCAGAAGATCGGATACTCGAACTTCTCGCCGCAGGTGGTCAGAATTTCGATGGCCTGGGTGTAGCTGCAGCGCACAAATTCGCTGTCGCGGACGAACTTCAGGCGATCGATCAGGCCCTTGTCCACAAAGCTGTTCAGGAAGGCCATCTCCTCGGGGCACTCCTCAAGGGTGGCGGTGATGATGTACTTCACCATCTCCTCCTGAAGGTCCATGTCCTCCTTGAGCGTGGCGAAGGCAATTTCCGGCTCGATCATCCAGAATTCCGCAGCATGGCGGGGCGTATAGCTGGCCTCCGCGCGGAAGGTGGGACCGAAGGTGTAGACGTTGCGGAACGCCTGGGCGAAGATCTCCGCGTTGAGCTGGCCGGAGACCGTCAGTGAAACGGGCTTGCCGAAGAAGTCCTTGCTGAAGTCCACCTTGCCGTCCTCCGTCATGGGCTGGGCGTCGGGATCCAGCGTGGTCACGCGGAACATCTCGCCGGCGCCTTCGCAGTCGCTGCCGGTGATCAGCGGCGTGTGCACATACAGGTAGCCCTTATCGTGGAAGAAGCGATGAATGGCCTGCGCGGCGACGGAGCGCACGCGGAACGCGCACTGGAACAGATTTGCCCGCGGGCGCAGGTGCTGAATGGTGCGCAGATACTCCAGGGTGTGGCGCTTTTTCTGAAGCGGATAGTCCACGGGGCTTTCGCCGATCACAACGGCGGATTCCGCCTTCAGCTCGAAGGGCTGCTTCATCTCCGGGGTCAGCACCAATGTGCCGGTGAACTCCACTGCGGCGCCAAGGGTGATCTGCTTCGTCAGCTCGCGATAGTTTTCGAGCTTGTCCGCCTCCAGAACCACCTGAAGGTTCTTAAAATAGGTGCCGTCGTTGACCTCGACAAAGGCGAAGGTCTTGGATTCGCGCATTGTGCGTACCCAGCCGTTGACCTTGACCTCACTGAGATCCGCCGACGGCATTTCGGTATAAAGCTGCTTAATGAGGTAATGCGCCATGTTGAGCCCCTCTTTCTAAATGATAATGCCAATATTATACTCAATTTCCGCAAGAATGTAAAGTCCTCCATGTGAAATCTACGTGAGCACCCGCGAACGGCGCTCATCGCCCCGCAGCCCGCCGCGCCGCAGGCGGTTTTTCTGCGTTCGCCCCGCAAACGCCATGATTGTAATCAACGCTTTGATTATTCTGTCCGATTCGCACAAAATGTCCTTGACAAGATCAGTTCTGCAGAGTATACTATTCATATTAAGTTAAATGTTCATTTAGATTATAAAGTGGAAGCAAAGGCGTTCCGGAATCGTCCAAACGCCTTTTTCAACGTTTGTGGAAAATTCGGTTTTTCCGGCCAATCTCTGAAGTATTTTGTGAAATGGGTGATGTGGATGAGCACGCAGAACAGCATTCTTCTCAAGGCTCGAAAAAAGGAGAGGGTCAACCCCTTCCGGGAAATCTGGAGCAAGAAATTTCTCTATTTGCTGGCGCTTCCGGCGATGATTTACACCTTCATCTACGGATACATGACGCTGCCCTACATCGTCATCGCCTTCGAAAAGTTCCACTACAAGACGGGCATTCGCAGTCCCTTCGTGGGCTTTGAAAACTTCAAGGCCTTTTTCCGGTCCTCCTGGGCCTGGGCGGTGACCCGGAATACACTGGTCATCAACTTCCTGTTTCTGCTCTTCGGCACGGTCTTCGCCATCCTGATCGCGCTGCTGCTCAACGAAATCAGGGCCAAGAAGTTTCTGAAGGTCACCCAGTCCACCATGCTGTTCCCATTCTTCATCTCCTGGGTCATCGTCAGCTACATGCTTCAGGGCATTCTGGGCACCGAGAGCGGCATGCTGAACCGGATCATTCAGTCCATGGGCGGCGAGCGCATCAACTTCTACGCCAAGCCCGGCTACTGGTATCCGATCCTGCTGATTCTGAACCTGTGGAAAAATGCCGGATACAACTCCATCATCTACCTGGCGGCCATCACGGGCATCGACGAGGCGATCTACGAGGCCGCGAGCATCGACGGCGCGACGAGGTTCAAGCGCATCATCTACGTCACGCTGCCGCTGCTGGCGCCGACGATCTGCATCATGACGCTGATGTCCATCGGCCGGATCTTCTACGGCGACTTCGGCATGATGTACGCGATCGTCCGCGACAATTCCTCGCTGATGCCCATCGCGGAGGTCATCGACACCTACGTCTTCCGCGTGTTCAAGAACACGGGCAATCCCTCGCTGTCCATGGCGGTGGGCCTGTACCAGTCCGTCATCGGCTTCATCCTGGTCTTCACATCCAACCGGCTGGTGAAGCACTACTATCCGGAGGGCGCGCTCTTCTGATCAAACGGGAACGCGGATTCATCGAAAGGGGTTAATCGCTGTGGCGGACAGAGCTTTGAAAAATCGAAAGAACGGAAAGATTCAATATTCCCTGGGCGAAAACATCGGCTCGTTCCTGATTCACCTGGTGGTGCTCATCTTCGCGCTGGCCTGCGTGCTTCCGTTCCTCATGGTCATCATCGTCTCCTTCACGCAGGAGTCCAGCATCACCATGAACGGCTATTCCTTCTTCCCGAGCGAATGGTCGACGGCGGCCTACCGAATGATGTTCGGCAAGACCTCCGCCGTTCCCCGGGCGTACGGCGTAACGACCCTCGCCACCGTGGTGGGCACGGCGATCGCGGCGCTGATCACCTTCGGCGCGGGCTATACGCTGGCAAACAAGCAGTGCCGCTACCGCAACGGCCTGTCGCTGTACTTCTACTTCACCATGGTCTTTTCCGCCGGTCTGGTGCCCTGGTACATGGTGTCCAAGATGATCGGCGCATACGACAACATCTGGGCGCTGATCATTCCTTCGCTGATGTTCTCGCCGTTCAACATGTTCCTGGTGCGCAACTTTGTGGCGGGCATCCCGGATGCGCTGAACGAATCGGCGCGCATCGACGGCGCGGGCGAGGTGCGCATCGCGTTTCAGATCTACTTCCCGCTGTGCAAGCCCGTGCTGGCCACCATCGTGCTGTTCTATGCCATCGGATACTGGAATAACTATTTCAACGCGGTCATGCTGATCAACGATTCCAAGATGTACACGCTGCAGATGCTGCTGTTCCAGATCCAGTCGGAAATCACCGCCATGAGCAAGCTGATGCAGGGCGCGGCCCGCGCCAACCCGCCGAAGGAGTCCTTCAAGATGGCCACCTCGGTGGTCACCATGGGCCCGATCATCCTGCTGTATCCCTTCCTGCAGAAGTACTTTGTGAAGGGCATGGTCGTCGGCGCCGTCAAGGGCTGACCGGCGCTTCAAACCGGTTCCATCGGGCGTTCGCCCGAATGAACAACATAAAAGGAGGAGAGAAAAGAATGAAGAAATTCCTGACCCTGGTATTGGCGCTCGCTCTGGTTCTGACGATGACCGGCGCCTTTGCCGCGCTCGCAGAGGAGAAGACGATCCACCCCATGCGCTTCGTTCAGCCCGGCACCCTGCCGACCGATTACGAAACGGGCATCGCCGCAGTCAACGAAAAGCTGCTGGCCGACGGCTATGACATCGAAGTGGAAATCATCCGCATCCCCTGGGGCGAATACGACACCAAGCTCAACATGATGCTGGCCACCGGCGAGGAATTTGAGCTGCTCCACGTCATGCAGGACGTCAAGAACATGTCCGCGCTGGCCGCGATGGGCGCCATCGTCCCGGTCGATCAGTATCTGGACAAGTACCCGAACCTGGTCGCCATGTTCACCGAGACCGAGTGGCTGGGCTCCCTGTACAACGGCGAGCACTACGCCGTTCCCTGCTCCTGGAAGAGCTTCGACAACCTGATGTCCTACATGAACGTCCGCACCGACGTCATGAAGGCCGTGGGCTATGAGGAGTTCCCGTCCGAGAGCGTCGAGGACGTCATCGACCTGATGAAGAAGTCCCAGGACTACATCCTGGAGGAGACCGGCATCAAGGCGTACAACTGGTTCCATCAGAATCAGGATACGGCCCACTGGCTGCATCGCACCTATGACACCTATCCCTTCTATGTGGAGAACAGCCTGGGCATCGTGCTGGCCCGCCAGGACGGCACCATCGATTCCTTCTATGAGTCCGAGGAGTTCAAGCAGGACTGCGAGACCTACTATGAGATGTATCAGGCCGGCCTGGTCAACCCCGACGTGCTGAACATCGACCACTCCTCCATGTACGACTCCGCCCAGCTGGGCGCCTTCCTGCCCTCCCAGACCTTCGATCCCTACACGGCCGTGACGATCATGAACAACACCGATCTCCAGGACGTGGTTGTGGACTGGGTCGAGATGTGCCCCGAGAAGCCCGAGATGGTCATGACCTTCGTTCAGAACCTGAACGCCATCTCCGCCACCGCCGAGGATCCCGAGAGCGGCCTGAAGTTCCTGGATTGGCTGTACGCCTCCAAGGAGAACCACGACCTGTTCCACTACGGCATTGAGGGCGTGCACTACACCGCCATCGGCGACAACAAGATCGAGCAGATGAAGGACGAGTCCGGCAGCGCGCTGTACGTCATGGACACCTGGATGACCGGCTATCTGCCCTACATCCGCTTCGCGGCCGACGCCCCCGACAGCCAGATCGATTACATGACCTACAAGGCCGACAACTACGTCGTCTCCCCCATCGCCGGCTTCATCTTCGACGCAACCAACGTGCAGACCGAGCTGAGCAACCTGCAGACCGAGATCATCGCCTCGATCTATCCCATCAAGATCGGCATGGTCTCCTATGAGGAGAACATCGACCAGGCCATCGCGAACCTGAAGGCCGCGGGTCTGGACGCCTATCTGGAGGAATACCGCGCGCAGTTCGCCGCCTATCTGGAGGCGAATCCCTGGGTGCTGGAAGCAGCAGCCTGACCCTGAAGGTGCTTGAGAAGGGTCCCTGTCCACGGACAGGGACCCTTCGTCTGCCGGAGCATGTCTTCGGGCGGCAAAAGCAGTCCCCGCACCCATTTGGGAAATGCGGGGACTGCTTTCATCTGCAAAGGATTTTTGTCTATCCGATCTCCTTCAGCACCTCGGCGATGGCCTTGACGTTTTCCGTGGGCGTGGCGGTCGGCAGCTCGCAGCCGGGCATGAACAGCGCGCGATGGCCGGCAGCCTTCTCCGCGGTCGCCCGCATGGCCTGTCTGACGTGCGCGGCGTCGCAGGAAAAGACGTCGGACACGGGATCGATGTTGCCGTTGAGCAGGCAGGCGTCGCCGACGATGCCGAGCGCCTCGGCGTAATCGACCACATGATCGATGTCGATGATCTTCGCGCCGGAGTCCTTCGAGTACGGCAGAATGCCGGTGGTGTTGCCGCACATGTGCAGCCGCCCGGTGATGCCGCGCTCCGCCATGCGGGCAAAGATGCGCTGATGCCGCGGCAGGACGATATCGCGATACATGGCCGGCGAGACCAGCGACGCCACGGGATCGGCCACATACATGTATTTTCCGCCGACATCGGCGATGCAGTCCACGAAATCCAGTGCGGTTTCGGTGACGGTATCCAGCAGGCGTCCGACAGCCTCGGGCTCGTCGAACAGATCCACCAGCAGATCCTCCACGCCGCGCATGTTGCCCGCGACGGTCATGGGGCCGACCGCCAGCGTCATGGGATACACGTCGGGATCCTTCAGCGCGGCCTCGGTGGCCTTCACCAGGTCGTACAGCCTGGGAATCTCAGCGGTCTTCAGCGGGCACAGCTCCTCCGCGTCGGCAATGTCCTCCAGCGCGTATTTCGCCGGAGAAGGCAGCTTGTCCTCGGGGAACCGCAGCACAGTGCCGTAGCCCTCGGCCTCCCGGGCGAGATCGGACGCAATCTGGATGAAGTCCAGATCAAGGTCGTGGGCGGCGAGCCGCGCCGCCTCGGCCATCTTGCGCCAGTCCTTGCAGTAGGTGTCAATGCCCATGCCGACGTAGCGCGTCACCACGCTGCCGACGATGGTCAGGTTCGGGCGGCGGTCGGTCTCCTTGCCGCTCAGATAGGCGTCCAGCCGTTCCTTCGAATTCATGCGCATTCCTCCATATCGTTTCAATGGGTTTCTGAATCCATCATACTACAAAGCCGGAAAAAACGCTTGTCTATTTTCACGGTTCTTGGGAAATTCTTGCGCTTCTGCCCCGGAAAGATCGGGATTGACGTTTGTGCAAACTTCTGTTATGATATGGATAGTTATCGGATTGTAATCTTCACTCACAAGCATATGTAAGGAGGAAAAAACAAATGAACAACATTCCCGTCGTCAAGCTGGGCATCGTGGCGGTCAGCCGCGACTGCTTCCCGATCGCGCTCTCCGAAAATCGCCGCAAGGCGGTGGTGGCCGCGCTGGCCGCGAAGGGCGTGGAAATCTACGAAAGCCCTGTGATCATCGAAGGCGGCATCGACGGCAACGTGATGGAGGCCTATGCGGACATCACCAAGGCCGGCGTCAACGCGCTGGTGGTCTTCCTGGGCAACTTCGGCCCGGAGGGCCCGGAAACCCTGATCGCAAAGAAGTTCGGCGGCCCGGTGATGTATGTCGCAGCGGCCGAGGAAAACACCGGCGTGCTCTCCAGCGACCGCGGCGACGCCTTCTGCGGCATGCTGAACGCCAGCTACAACCTCAAGCTCAACGGCATCCCCGCCTACATCCCCGAATATCCCGTGGGCACCGCTGAGGAGTGCGCGGACATGATCGCCGAGTTCATCCCCGTCGCCCGCACGATCCTGGGCCTGCGCTCGCTGAAGATCATCACCTTCGGCCCGCGTCCCTTCGACTTCCTGGCCTGCAACGCGCCCATCGCGCCGCTGTTCAAGCTGGGCGTGAACATTCAGGAAAACTCCGAGCTGGACCTTCTGAAGGCCTACAAGGAGCACGCCAACGACCCGCGCATTCCCGCGAAGATCGCCGAGATGGAGGCCGAACTGGGCGAGGGCAACAAGATGCCCGGCATTCTCCCCCGCCTTGCGCAGTACGAACTGACGCTGCTCGACTGGATTGCGGCCAACAAGGGCAGCTGTGATTACGTGGTGATGGCCAACAAGTGCTGGCCCGCGTTCCAGACGGAATTCGGCTTCGTGCCCTGCTATGTCAACTCCCGCCTGACGGCGATGGGCATCTGCACGGCCTGCGAGGTGGACATCTACGGCGCGCTGTCCGAGTACATCGGCACCTGCGTG
>JBJEUD010000173.1:0-1689 GCA_051883655.1 Candidatus Faecivicinus sp.
CGAGCACGATCACGACCAGTGTGACCGCGAGTTTGGCGATGCTTTTGCCCTTCATTCTTTCTGTCCTCCCTGCCGATGCTCCGGAGCACAACCGGAACCATCGTAGCATAGTTCATAACGAATATTTATTATAACCGTTCTACTTCGCCGCGTCAATCGTGAAAACACAAAAACCCGGCAAATGTTCGCATTTTTTCTTCTTTCTGTTGCCCCTGAAGGGCGTTTGTGATATGATGAAGGGGAATTTGGAGGCGATTGGAATGGAGAATCACGCGGAAAAGGCCGCAAGGCTGTTTCGGGAGGGCTGCAACTGCGCCCAGGCGGTGTTCACG
This sequence comes from Candidatus Faecivicinus sp., assembly GCA_051883655.1. Taxonomy (GTDB): domain Bacteria; phylum Bacillota; class Clostridia; order Christensenellales; family Aristaeellaceae; genus Faecivicinus. The sequence continues at coordinate 333 of JBJEUD010000173.1, forward strand.
GCCTACTGTGATCTGACAGGTCTGGATGAGACGACGGCGATGCGCATCTCCTCGTCCTTCGGCGGCGGCATGGGCCGGATGCGCGAGGTGTGCGGCGGCGTGTCGGGCGCGCTGATGGCGCTGGGCATGCTCGGCGACCGCACGGACGATCCCAACGACCAGGCGGCGAAGGCCGCGCACTACGCCCGGGTGCAGCAGCTTGCGCTGCGGTTCAAGGAGCGGAACGGCTCGATCATCTGCCGTGACCTGCTGGGGGCGAAGGCCGGCGCCGGTCACGTGCCCGAGGCGCGCACCGAGGAATATTACAGGATGCGCCCCTGCGAGCGCATGGTGTATGACGCTGCGGAAATTCTGGAAGAAATGCTGAAGGAGCCTTGAGCCATGGCCAGACGAAAAGCTTCAGGAAAAACGCCGCCGCGCGTGCGGCCGGAGGATTCCTTCCGCCCGTACAGCTGGACGCGGGACTTCACCCGCGGCGGCTCGGAGATGCGCAGAGTGCCCCGGTGGTTTGCCATTCTCCAGCTGGCGATTCTGGGCGCGGTTCTGGCGGCGGTTGTGGTGCTCTCGGTGCGCGGGCTCGTCGGCACGCTCTGACGGACGACAGTACAGAATGTGCGAATCCCCCGCAGGCATTTTCGCCTGCGGGGGATTCTTGGGGTCTGACGGCGCGAAATCAAAAAAAGTTCGGCGGCATGGGCGAAAGATGCGCCCTGTCTGCGCCCGGAGGATTTCGCGGGATTCCGGCAGAACACAGCGCCGGCGTGAAGGCTTTCACCGGCGGACGCCGTCTGCGAACGCCATTGTTCGCGGAGGGACGTCAGTGGGGTTGTATGCTCTGCGCATTGGGCTCGGCCATCAAATCGGCGATGGTCACACCGTCAAAGAAATCGGTCAGCATGCTGTGCAGCCTGCGCCACATGGGCAGCGTGCGGCACTCGTTGGCGCGGGGGCAGGGCGGGGCATCGTCCTCCAGACAGGCGACCGGCGCGAGACCAACCTCGGTCAGGCGCAGGACGCTGCCCACAGTACATGCCTCGGGCGGCTGCACCAGCCGGTAACCGCCGCCCTTGCCGCGAACGCCCTCCAGCAGGCCGTTCTTGACCAGTGCCTTTACGATGCTCTCCAGATACTTTTCAGAGAGCTCCTGGCGCTGGGCGATTTCTTTGAGCGGGATAAATGCACCGGCCTGCTGTTCAGCCAGGTCGATCATGACGCGCAGAGCATAGCGTCCCCGGGTTGAAATCATCATTTGCTGTCACCCCTTGCCACCATTATATCTGAACTCGCCCGGAAAAGCAATGGTTTTGCCCGATTTCGCCGGAATACTCGCCGGTGATATGCGCGGATGTACTATATA
>JBJEUD010000174.1:0-1683 GCA_051883655.1 Candidatus Faecivicinus sp.
GGCGGCGATGGCGCGGGAAAGGTCCTCTCGATAGACGGGATGGCGGGGATTCATGATGGGCTCCTCCTTTGCCTGCAAACAAAATGCTTCGGCGGCACGATTGTTCCGGAAACGGTCAACTGCGCGGAGCCGAAGCGAAAAATCAGGTGGGATCGTCGACCAGCGCCTGGAATTCGAAGTGGTGCTCGTCGCGCTGGCTCTCGGGCGGGAGCTTCATATAGTCGCGATAGAGCGCCTTCAGATAGGCGTCGTAGCCGACGGGCGCGGGAAATTGGCGGCCGCAGAAGTCCACCTGCACGGCGGAGGCGAACACCTCCGCCGGGAGCTTCTCCCGCGCGCCGTATTTGATGGTCATGCTCACGCCGGCGAACCGGGTCTTTCCGAAGGGATACTTCATCGCCAGGCGGTGCATTTTCTGGCAGAAATGGTTGCCGCCCCGGCGGGCGCACCAGGGATAGACGGCCAGCTTCAGCAGCCGCAGCCGCTCGTCCATGTACACGAATTTGCGCTTGGCCATCTTGCAGGCGGCGTCGTAGGCGCGCATTTGGGCGAAGAAGCGCTTGGTGGCCAGCTTTCCGGCGGGAATGCCGTCGATGGGGAACACGTCGATGAACACGTGCAGCGTCTTGTCCGTAAAGCGGCTGTCGCTGCGCAGGATGGTGCGGGTGTCCCAGAAGCGCGCCCAGGGGCGCTGATAGTTCGGGTCGGTAAAGACGCTGGCGTAACGGATGTCCTCCGTGGTATAGGCCGGGGCGACCTCCTGCAGCTTCATGAAGTCCGCGCGGGGCATCATCACGTCCACGTCGTCGTCCCAGGGGATGAAGCCCTTGTGGCGGATGGCGCCCAGCAGCGTGCCGCCGGAGAGGAAGTAGGTCAGGCCGTTCTCGGCGCAGATGCGGTCGAACAGGCACAGCAGGCGATAGCCGCACTCCTGAATGTCCGCAGTGGACATATCCTTATAGTACATTGCAAATCACTCTTTCGTCGCGTTCAGGGGCGCAGCCTGCCGGCGGGCGCACAGCGCCTCGTAGTCCTGCCGGGACATGGTGGCATAGTCCAGGTGGGGAACCCGCTGGGATTCCGGCGGCAGCTTCATATAGTCGCCATAGATACCGGTGAGGTACTCCTTCCAGCAGGACATGGTTTCGCACTCGCGGCCCTCGAAGGTGACCTTTGCGGGAATTTCGAAGGCGGCGCGGGGCATGGCTTCTCCGACGCCGTAGCGTCCGCCGGTGAGGCAGCCGACGGTATCGGAGTCGGCATAGGGCCGGCTGCGGCCCAGCCTGTCGAGCCGGCCGCCCCAGAAGCGCGCGCCCGGGATCCGCGCCAGCGGATAGTAGGTCCACTTCTTGAGCACATACAGCTTGCGGCTCGCGCAGCCGACGCGCCACATGGCGCCGCAGTTCAGCCGGTTCAGGTGCCAGCGCCGCCAGTAGAGGTGCTCGAGGGCCTTGGGGTCGGCGGGCAGGCCGTCGACGGGCAGGATGTCGATCCACACGTGGGGGCCGGAGCTGTTGATGTAATACTTGCGCTGGACCCGGGTTTTCAGGTTGTAGATGCGGGCGAAAGGGCGCATGAACAGTCCGTTTTCGTAGCAGGCGAACCGGGTGTCCGGGCCGAAGGCATCAGCTTCGCACAGCTTCACCAGCCGGTCGTAGTCCGGCCGGGCCATGACCACGTCGA
>JBJEUD010000175.1:0-9284 GCA_051883655.1 Candidatus Faecivicinus sp.
TCCAGCGCGGGCGCGGCCACGGAATTGGCGAATCCGGTGATGGGCACAATGGAACCGCAGCCGGCGTATTTGCCGATTCGATCATAGATGCCCAGGCCGGTGAGCGTCGTTCCCAGAAAGATCAGTACGGTGGAAGTGAACATCGGCCCGGCAGTTTCGCAAAGATTCAGCGCCTCGCCCACGGCGTTGAGCGCCTGACCCAGCACGCAGATTGCGCCTCCCACCCAGAAAGCCCGGAAACAGCCGCGCACGTGGCGGGAGTGGGGCGTCATTTTGGAGACGAGCTTGCTGTATTCCTCCGGCTGCATATTGCCCTGTGTCATGCATGTTCCTCCTCCCGCGCGCGAAGATTGTGGCGGCCCTTGCCGCTGGGAAAGCGGATTTCGTTGCCGCTGCGCACGTCAACGGGGTGAGCGGCGCTCTGCGGCAGACAGTGTCGATCCATTACAGCATTCCTCCTGAACAAAAATGGACCAGCTGTGCGCCGGAATAGCTCGCGGCCCGCGGCATGGGCATGGACAGTGCCATCACCAGCATTGCCGTCAGACATGCGAGAATTCCTGCGATCAGCATCGGAAAGACGATACGTTCAATCTTATTTTGCATGGAAAACCTCCTGGGGATCCCGTTCGCAGAATATTGTTGACCATTTTCAGCGGAATTATGAAGCCGGCGCAAAAAAGGACCTGAACGAAGTTTTTCGTTCAGGCCCTCATTGGGATTTCCTATTCCACGGCCAGCAGGCGAACCTTTTCCACGCCTTCGATGTCCTGCAGCGCTGCGATCATCCGCTCTACCGGCTGCTCCATGTTCACCATGTCCAGCGTGAGCATGATGCTGGCCTTGCCGTGCACGGGCAGGCTCTGGGTGATGGTCAGAATGTTCGCGCCGAAGCCGGACACGGCGTTGAGCACCCGCGAGAGCATGCCCGCCTCGTGGCAGAGGGTGAGCATTAGCGAGGCGCGATGGCCGATGTTGAGCTGGGTGGGCTCCATGATCCTGTCCTTGTACTTGTAATAGGTGCTGCGGGAGATGCCAACCTCGCGCACGGCATCGCTGACTTGCGCACATGCGCCGGTTTCCAGCAGGCGCCGGGCTTCAATAACCTTGATAAAATAGTCCGGGAGTGCGGAGCGCTCCACAATCAGATAGCTGTCAAGCATGTTTTTCTCCTGTTTTTTTAGGTCATTTGGGTGATGCTGTCGTCGCGAATCAGGCGGCGGGTGGGCTTCCAGAACAGTGCGCAGCCGATCAGCATCAGCACGCCGAAAGCGGCGAACATCGCGGGAATGCCGGTGTATTCGCAGATCTGGCCGCCGATGAGGCTGCCGAGGATCTTCGCCGCGCCGAAGGTGACCAGCGAGAGCATGTTCTGCGCTGAGCCGCTCAGCTCCGGGGGAACCCTCCGGTTCAGGTACAGCGCGGGAAAGAACTCGAAGCATGCCAGCACGGTCACGCCGGGAAGCTGAAACAGAATGTTGGGCAGCGCAGTCTTGCTGAAGGCCAGTCCCAGCCAGCGGATGCCGTTGGCCGCCATGCCGATGAGCAGCCAGTTCCAGATGTTGGTGCGCCTGGCGATGCGGTCGCCGAAATAGAGAAACGGCAGTTCCAGCACCACGGACAGCAGGGTGATCCACGACGTGGCGACGTTGCTCATGCCCAGGTCGCCCAGGTGCTTCGTGTAGAAGGAGATGTAGAACTGGGTGGAGATCGTCGCGCAGAAGATGATGAGGTACAGCATGCGCACATGCCGGTCGGCGAACAGGCGGGTCAGCGGCACCTTCTGCCGACTGTGCTGGTGTCCCTCCACGTTGGGCATCATGAATGTGATGGCGCAGGCCAGCACCACGGCGGCGCCCATCAGCGGGTACAGGCTGTTGAGACTCCGGGACAGCACGATGCCCACCAGCAGCGCGCCGAACTGATAGCCCACCGTGCCCAGCAGCCGGATGGGGCCGTAGGGCTTGCCGATTTCGCGGGTGTATTCCAGCGCGATGGTATTCGCCAGCGGATTGGCCGAGGTGGAGATGACGGTATAGCCGCTCACTGCCGCCAGCAGCGTCAGAAAGCCCGTGCTGTACGGCACCAGGAAGCACATTGCCGCCATGAAGATCAGCATTGCCGAGAGCAGATAGCGCTTTTTGGAGACCCGGTCCGTGAGCATTCCCAGAACGGGGGTAAATGCCAGCGCCACCAGCGTCGGCACGCTGGTCAGCACACCGATCTGGGCGTTGCTCATGCCGATTTCACCATAGTACTTCGGCACGAAGGTGGATGCGCCGGTCATGATGAAGTAGACAAAGTAATAGACGTACAGGGAAGCGTAGCGCATGTCGGGTTCCTCTCAATCCGTAATCCTCAGGCACATTGTAGCATGTGCGGGTGCGGAAATCAAGAGGAAGAGCGAACTGCGGAGAAAATCATTCCATTGGGTATTTACATTCTGCAAGGTTCCGTTTACAATGAAACCATCAAGGAGAGCAGCGGAGGAAGGCATGATTTATTTTCCCAATGATTCCCTCGATCCCGCGTATAATCAGGCGTTCGAGGAGTGCGCGTTTGAGCTGGAGACCCGGGAGGACGTCCTGCTGATCTGGCGCAATCGCCCGGCGGTGGTCTGCGGGCGGTATCAGAACCTGTTTCAGGAGGTGCACGTGCCCACGGCGATGGCCCGGAACGTGGCGCTGGTGCGCCGGACCACCGGCGGCGGATGCGTCTATCACGACCCCGGCAACGTCAACTACGCGCTGATTACGGACTATCGGGACGGCATGGGCTATGATGCCGTGCTCGACCGGGTGACCGGCGTGCTGCGCCGGCTGGGCATTCCGGCGGATCGCAGCGGTTCCAGCGCGCTGGCCATCGACGGGAAGAAGATCTCGGGAAGCGCCCAGCGCGTCTCGAGCGGCCGGCTGCTGCACCACGGCACGCTGCTGTTCAGCGCGGATCTGACGTCCCTTCGCGCGCTGGCCAACGGTCACAGTCCCTGCTATCGTTCGAAGGCCATCCCGTCGGAGCCCGCGCCGGTGACGAACATCGGGCAGCACATTGCATCGGGCATGGACGTCTGCGGCTTCGTGGGTGAATTGGCGAAGGCCTTCGCGCCCGAGCAGACGGAAGCTGCGGACTTCACCGGCCGGGCGGAGTCGCTCGCGGCGGAGAAATACCGCGCGTGGAAGTGGACGTTTGCCAACTCGCCGAAGTTCACCTTTGAGCGCGCCTGCGCGCCGTGGGGTTCGCCGATGCAGATCGCTTACGCGGCGGAAAAGGCGGTCATGCGGGATGTGCGCATATCCGGCGAGCGCGGTCCGGCGCTGAGCGCGGCGCTGGAGGGCGCGCGGCTGGAGCTGGGCGAGCTCCGGGAGCGGATTTGCGAAGTCCTGGGCGATGCGGAGAGAACACAAGCCACGATCGCCTGCCTGCTGTAGTCTGAAAGCATGAAAAGGCGCCATCCGGTTTGCACTGCCGGATGGCGCTCTTTTATGCCTTCAGGAATCCATCGATGATTTCGCAGGCCTGGGCGACGGGATCGGCGGTCATGTCCAGCCACTGGATCTCCTTGTCCCGGCGGAACCAGATCATCTGCCGCTTGGCAAACTGCTTGATGGCGGTGCCCAGCAGCGAAACCATCTCGTCCCTGTCGGGCAGATCGCCGGTCAGATAGCGGGTGATGAAGCGGTATTCCAGCCCCAGCTTCATCATAAATTCCACCGACGCGCCGCCGTCCAGCAGCCGCTGTACCTCCTCGATCATGCCCTGATCCAGGCGGCGCTGCAGCCGCTCGTCGATGCGCGCGCGCAGCACCGGGCGATCCCAGGTCACGCCCAGCTTCACGCAGTCGTAGCGCGGCTCGTTGGGCGCGGAGTGGTCGTCGCCGTCGTGAATCTTCTCCAGCATGCGCATCACGCGGTTGCGGTTTTTGGAATCCACGTCGGCGTCGGGCCGGGCGGAGAGCAGCATCTCATAGAGCTTCGGCGTTTCCAGCGTTTCCAGATAGGCGCGATACTCCAGATCCGGCGCGGTGTCGGACATCACATAGCCCTCGGTGACCGACGCCACGTACAGCCCTGTGCCGCCCACCAGAAACGGCAGCCTTCCCCGGGCCAGGATATCGTCGATGGCTTCGTAGGCCAGCCGCTGGAAGCCGTGCATGGAGAAGAACTCGTTGGGCTCCGCCACATCGATCAGATGATGGGGCACGCCGCGCATTTCCTCGGGCGTGATCTTGCCGCTGCCCAGATCCAGGCCGCGGAACACCTGCCGCGAGTCCGCCGAGACGATCTCACCGCCATAGCGGGCGGCCAGCTCCACGCCCAGCCCGCTCTTGCCGGAGGCGTTCGTTCCTTCGATGACGATGAGCTTTGGTTTCATAAGGGAGTTCTCCTTTGCGTCAGTCGTTGTTCTTCCGGCTGCGGGCCAGGATGCGCAGCAGGCGCAGGAAGATGTTGATGATGTCCAGATACAGCGCCGATGCCGCCGCGATGGCGTTGGTGGCGGTGCGCTGCACCGAGTTGGCGCGCACCCAGTCGAAGCCGATGTACATGCACATGATGCCTACGACCACCCAGTCGAGGATTGTCAGGTCGGCGCGGAACAGGAACATCGACACGGATTCCACGAGGATCACCGCCAGCAGGGAGATTCCCAGTGCCGGCGCGAACCGCGTGAACACCTGCGGCACGAGCATGGAGATGATCATCATGCTCAGCGTCACCACCGCCGTGGAAAGCGCCGCGCGGGTCACGATGGCGGGGTCATAGCCGATCACGGCCGCCGCGACCACCACGCCCACCGGCACGGCGATCAGATTATAGCCGATGAAGCACTTGACCGGGCTGTAGGAGCGCACCATCGAGCTGCCGATCATCACCAGCACGATGTAGGCAATCAGGAATGGGAGCCAGCCCGCGCCGTAGACCAGATGGAACACCATCGGGCCGGCGAACTGGAGCAGCAGATAGTTCAGAAAGAAGCCCCAGGTCAGCGTCGCGCCGATGATCAGATTGTAGCGGGACTCGGTCAGCTCCTGCGCGCCGGACTGATAGGTCATATAGGACTGAAAACCGTTTTCTCCATATGCGTTTGACATTTTTTCTCACCTCTTTGCAGACTATTATAGTATAAGCAGGCGGGCGTTGTCAAATGCGGGATGAGCGGGGCAGGCTTCGTGGAAAAAGACGTTACAGCAGCCATTCAATCCATCGGGCCAGCAGGGGATGGTCCGCGGCCAGACATCGCGCGGCGTCGGCGGCGGTCCAGGTCTGTCCCAGCTCGCCGGTCAGGAAGACGCGCGTTCCCTGCGCCTCGTCGCCAATGGCGATTTCACCGATGGCCATGCCGCCCACCGCGACGTCCGAGCCCACGGCCAGTCCGCCCAGAGCCACCTTGCCCACGGCCAGTCCGCCCGCCGCCCAGAGGCCCACGGCCACACCGCCCAGCGCCAGAACGCCTGCGGCCACGCCGCCCAGCGACACCAACCCCGCTGCCAGCGCGCCCAGGGCGACGAGTCCACAGCTGACCGCGCCTACGCTGAGCAGTCCGCAGGCGGCGGCGCCCACGGCCACCAGCCCCAGCGCCTCGTTGCCCACGGCGATCACGCCCTTCGCGCGATGGCGGCCCCGCAGGCCGATGTTGATGTGAACCAGCGGAAGTCCGTGCCATTCGCGGAGGCTTCGGTATTCATAGCCGCAGGCGGCGTGTGGGGGACATTCCGCAGCGGCGGGACTTTCTGCGGGTTCGCTGCGGATCTCTGCGGCAGTGGGCTCCGCGCCGTTCACCAGCTCGTCCAGCGTGCAGCCGAATACCCGCGCCAGCTCGATCAGCTTGCCCATCTCCGGGGTGGTCTGGCCCGTCTCCCACTTGGACACGGCCTGGCGCGACGCGCCCACCCGGCTGCCCAGTTCCTCCTGGGAGAGTCCGAGCTGCCTGCGCCGGAACATCAGATTTTCCGAGAACGACATTGCTTTCAGCTCCCTTCGCGTTTGACTCTATCCTATCATTTTTTGCCGCATCAGTCTACCAGCTGCGGGTGGAAATCTGTCAACCAAACGCAACATGACATGGAAATGCACACTTATAGAATTAAATATAATACTAAATAGGCGAAATTGCGGGGCGCGGAAAAGGAACGCGGCCGAAGAGCGAGCCGGTACGCAGAGCGCTTAGCATCGCAGATCAGACAGAGAAACCAGGCGCGGTGCGCCTGGTTTCTCCGGAACATGAGCGAGCGTCGAACATTTTCCTGGCCGGGATTGCGCCCGAAAGGGATCAGGCCAATTCGAGGGTCAGCGTTTCGTCGGCAGAGAGGGACAGGGATTCGCTCAGCACGAGCGCGCCGTCCTCCACGGTGCAGTCGAGCGCTCTGCTGCCCACGCGCGCGCAGCGCAGCCGGTCCAGACCGGGAACGCACAGCCGGCGCAGGTGCAGCGTGCCGAACCGGGGCGTGAGACTGATGCCGTCCGCGCGGAAGCTCACGCTGCCCCAGGCGCCGCCCATGGACCAGAACAGCGTGCCTTCGGGTTGCGCGGGCGCGAAGGCCATCTGCTGGTGATAGGCGTTGCAGTCGAAGCCGGACATCGCCGCGAGCAGTCCCCAGCTGGCCATGGCGCGGGTGTAGTAGTGTCCGCACTCCATCTCGCTCCAGGGACTGCGGCGCACGCCGTCGAAGCGCCGGCGCACAGCCTCGACCAGCTTCGCGGCCTCGTCCGTCATGCCGAGGTAGATCAGCAGCGTGGCGACCTGATATTCGATACCCGTCCAGACCTCGTCGGAATAGACGAAGGGAAAGCGGGGCGTGCCGCCGTCGGGCCAGGAGCACAGCACCAGACCGGGCTCGTCAGGCGCGATGAACAGGCGCTGCATGCAGGGATTGCGCCTGGAGCCGTCCAGGAAATTGTGGCGATAGACGGCCCGGGCCGCGGAGTTCAGCCGCTCCTTCGGCAGCAGATCGCCCAGGCCGGCGATGTAGGCGAGGGTCTGCCCCAGCAGCTGGTCGGACAGGCAGCCGACGCCGAACTGATAGGGGTATTTGTCCACATCGTCCAGGCGCTGCACGTAGTACTCGCCCTGCCAGCACAGCGCTTCGAAATTCTTCTGCGCCCGGGAGAACAGCGACTGCATCTCCTGCGCGCGGGCGTTGTCGCCCAGCTCCTTCGCCATCTCCTCCACCGCGCGGGTTGCGCCCAGCATCATCACGGCGCACAGCGGGTTCGGGCCGAAAAATTCAATGTCGTAGGTATTGTGCTGTCGGGCATCGGGCACGCCGTCGCCGTCCTGGTCCCACTCCTTCAGGCCGTAGTCGAAGGCGCGCAGCACGCTGGGATAGATCTCCTGAAGGAACGCGCGGTCGCCGCCCAGCTTCCATTCGCGCCAGGAGCGCATGATGGTGCCGTACTGGCCGTCGGTCGCGGCGTACATCTCCCAGTCGGGCAGGCCGAAGCCGCGCTGCGTGCGGAAGGTCATCTTGCCGTCGGGGTTGGTCTCCACCATGAATTCGTTGCGGCGGGCGGACTGCTCCAGCTCCGGGAACAGGAAGGCCACGGTCTGGGCGTAGTTCCAGACGTGGGTGCAGGTGCCGTGACAGCTGCCCTCCTGCTCGTGGCTGCCCTCCCAGGCGGTGAAGGTGCCGTCGGGCGCGCGCCAGCAGGTGGTGCTGCGCAGCACGGCGATGTTGCTGGCCATGGCGTCCAGCATGGCTTCCGGCAGCGTTGAGGCGTACAGCGCATCGGCGAACCGGCGGCTGCCGTCCTCCAGCTCCTCCAGGCGGAGCAGCAGCGAGCTGCCCGCATCCCAGGCGTCCGAGAAGCGGGTGGCATAGTAGTTCTTCATCGTCGCGCCGCCGTTGTCGCCGATGCTCCAGCCCTTCGGGCGGTTGGGAACATACCAGGAGACGGCGAAGGTGAACTGCGCCCTTTCGCCGGGTGCAATGCGCTTGCGCACGCCCACGGAGCCCACCACGCAGGCCGCAGGGCCGACCACGCTGAACTTGTCACCGTCATTTTCGCGGGACGCCTCCAGGCGGCCCTGACGGAAGTGCGTCCAGAAGTCGGTAATCCCGTCGTACCAGCCGCCCCGATACCACATCTCGCGCACCTCGGCGTTGGCTTCGGGGGTCAGGATGGCGTTGTTGGCGAAGAACAGGTCGTCCTCCGGAACGGCGGAGCCGGTCATGAATACGCCGGTCAGGCCGTCCCGGCGCACGGTGCGATTCTCCAGATTCGGGGAGATCCGGCAGTTGTCGTAGCTGTCCGCGCCGCGGTAGTTGTGGATGTTGCCCATGCTGGAGGCGATGAGCACCTCGGCCTCCTGGCCGGAGGTGTTCTCCACTTCATAGCGGAACAGCGCGGCGGGAAGGCCGGAATCGTCGGCGCGCGTGGGAATGAAGGGGGTGAACGCGCACAGCTTCACCTTCAGCGGCAGCGCCTCATCGGCGAATCTGATTTCGGCAAAGGGATAGCGCACGGTCATTTCGGACGAGGTGAATTTGGGCAGGCCCATGGTGTTCAGCGGATGATAGCCGCGGGCCTTGTAGTAATCCGGCAGCGGCTCGGCCTCCAGCGCGCGGGCGTCGGTGCAGTTGCCCCAGCGGCTGTACATGCAGAAGAAGCTGTAGGGCACCTTTTCGCCCAAAGACGGGCGGTTGAAGATCTGGAAGTCGCGCAGATGGCCGGCAGCGGTCAGGGTGATGGTGCCGGTGCCGATACCGCCCAGCGGGAAATCGGCATGAGGCATGTCGTTGCGATAGGTTCTCATGGTCATCCTCCAATGATGTCGTTGAAAATGCGGTTTACGGTTTCCTCGGGCGTCATGCATGTGGTGTCCAGCCACAGTCCCAGGCGGGGCGTTTCGAGCATGAAGCTCTCATAGAGCGGGGCCACATCGTAGCCGCCATAGCCCTTTTTGCCGCGGGTGCGCTCGCGCTCGGCCACAGTTTCCACGGACGGACACAGCACGACGACCTGCACCGGCAGGCCCTCGAGCAGACCAAGCATGGCTTCCAGCATGGGGCCGTAATAGTTGTCCTGCACGATGACGTCGAATCCGGCTTCATAGTAGCTGCGGGCGGCGTCAGCGGTGATCCGGTAGCGCAGCTGAAGCTGGCGAAAGGCCTCCTCGCCGGCATCCTGGCGCATCTCCTCGCGCCCGGAGACGATCATTTTGCGGAAGACGTCGCCGCGCAGGTGTACCGCCCGGGGAAGCCGCTCTGCCAGCAGCTGCGCCACGGTGGATTTTCCCGAGGCCATGACGCCGGTGATGAGGATAACGCGGTTTGCCAAGGAAATCAC
>JBJEUD010000176.1:0-9254 GCA_051883655.1 Candidatus Faecivicinus sp.
CAGCCTGAAGCAGCGCCCGGAAGCGCGCCCGCAGCCGATGAACGGGAGGAGGCGCATGCTGAACCGTCGGCTGCGGAGATCCCCGGGACTGCGCAGGGCGATGACCTGTCCGACGGCGAATCGAAGCCGGAGGATGGCGCAGAGGGGATTGTGCTCTCCGACGAGCCCACATCCCGCAAGCGCCGCGAAGAGCATCGGCTCCGCATTCGCAGAAAGCTGAACAACCGCTGATTCCCTTTGCAGGGAACGGGGTTGGTCCGATGAAAGTCAAATAAAAAATGTTGCCCGCAAAGCGCGCATTTCCGCGCCTGCGGGCAATTCTTTTAGGAAACGGGAGATCAAAAAACCGGCCGTCCGCAGGGAGGATGGCCGGCTCGAAAGCGCAGATTATACGGTTATCGCGCGCCGTACTTTTCCACGGTGTAGGTCTCGCCGAAGGTCTCCACGGTGGCCTTGCGGATGCGCTGGTCGACCACAGGGCGATCCTGGCGGCCGGTGCGGGTGGCGGCGATCTCGTCCACGGCGTCCATGCCGTCGGTCACCTTGCCGAAGGCGGCGTAGTCGCCGTCCAGATGGGGCGCGTTGGCGTGCATGATGAAGAACTGGCTGCCGGCGGAGTTGGGCATCATGGAGCGGGCCATGGACAGCACGCCGCGGGTGTGGCGCAGGTTGTTCTGCTTGAAGCCGTTGCGGGCGAATTCGCCCTTGATGGAGTAGCCGGGGCCGCCCATGCCGGTGCCCTGGGGATCGCCGCCCTGGATCATGAAGCCGGGAATCACGCGATGGAAGATCAGGCCGTCGTAGAAGCCGGACTGAACCAGGGTGACGAAGTTGGCCACGGTGTTGGGCGCGATCTCGGGATACAGCTCTGCGGTGATGGTCTTTCCGTTTTCCATTTCGATGGTGACGATGGGATTTTTCATTTCAATCTTCCTCCGGATTAAGGATTCGGGGTCTCCTCCACGGGCACTTCCGTGGCGGTTTCGAGGGGGATGATCTGGGGTTCCAGCTCCAGATCATGGGTGTTGACGCGGATGGTCGCGATCTGCTGGCGCACCATGGGCACGCTGTTGGCGTCCACGGCGCGGTTGGCGATGGCGTCCAGCACGGTCAGCGTCTCGGCGTCCAGGGCGGTGCCGAAGGCGGCGTAGCTGCCGTCGTACTCGGGATAGTTGCCCTGCATGATGAAGAACTGGCTGCTGGCGGAGTTGTAGCTGTTGCCGCCGATGCGGGCCATGGAGAGCACGCCGCGGATGTGGGAGAGGCTGTTTTCCACGCCATTCTGGGAGAACTCGCCCTTGATGGTGTAGCCGGCGTTGCCGGTGCCGTTGTTCTGGGGGCAGCCGGCCTGAATCAGCACGCCGGGCACGATGCGGAAGAACTCCAGCCCGTCGTAGAAGCCGTCGTTGGCCAGCTTGGTGAAGTTGGCCACGGTGTTGGGCGCGATCTCCAGATGCAGCTCAAAGCGCATGGTGCTGCCGTCCTTCATGGTGATGGTGGCGATGGGATTTTCCACGCCCTCATAGGGATTTTTCCGGCTGCAGCCGGTCAGCAGCAGGCAGGCGACGGCGAGAATTGCGCAAAGCAATCGCTTCATGTCAGCAGCCCTCCTCCGGCAGAATCAGCGCGCGCTTGCGCTCGACCATCTCGTCCACGCGGGCGATGTACTGCTCGATGTTGCGCACGTTGGGCGCGCGCTCGATGCGCAGCTGCAGGTTTGCGAACCGCATGGCCTCCACGTCGCAGCCCCGGGCCGCGGCGTAGACCTCCCGGTCAAACAGCCACTTGGTGATCGCTCCGGCGCCCAGCGCCAGCACGCTGGCGGTCTCCTCCATGTTGCCGATATTGTAAAGACAGGCGCGGCCCGGCTTCGCGTAGCCCACGTTCTCCAGATTGCCCGCCATGTACTTCTGGCGATAGAGATAGTAGGGCCGCCAGCTCGCAGCGGTGAGCCTGCGGCGGGCCGACGCGATCATCTCGGCGGCGCCGTCCGCGGAGAACTGACTGTGACTGCCTGCGGAGACGTGCATCTGCTCGTGCAGGCGGCTGGAGCGCTTGATGGCCAGCGCGTGCACGGTCACGCTCTCGGGGGAGAGCTCGATCACCCGGTCCAGCGTGCGCTCGAAGATCTCGGGCGTCTCGCCGGGCAGCGCGGCGATCAGATCCATGTTGATGTCGTCAAAGCCCAGCGACCGGGCCAGCTCGTAGGCGCGAACGGTCTCCGCACCGGTGTGGGCGCGGCCGATGCGCCGGAGCGTGTCGTCGCTGAAGGTCTGGGGATTGACGGAGATGCGGTTCACATTGCGGGACTTCAGCATCAACAGCTTTTCCCGGTCGATGGTGTCGGGGCGGCCGGCCTCTACCGTCCACTCCACGGCGCCGGGAAATGCCGCCTGAGCCGCGGCGAGAATCCGCTCCAGATCGCCGCAGGGGATGGCCGTGGGCGTGCCGCCGCCGATGTAGCCCGCGCGCAGGTGAAGCCCGCGCCGGCGAATCAGCGCGCCGCAGCGGTCAATCTCATGCAGCAGCGCCTCGACGTAGGGGCCCACCAGCCGCCCGTCGCCGATCTCGCCGGAGGCAAAGGAGCAGTAGGAGCAGCGGGTGGCGCAGAAGGGGATGCCGATGTAGAGGTCAAATTCATCCTTTGCGGGGTGCAGGATGCCCCGCTGCATGTCGGAGATCTCGCCCAGCAGACGGGCGCGGTCGGGCGTGACGTCGAACTCGCGGATCACGCGCTCGATGGCCGCGTCCCGGTCCAGTCCCTGCTCCATGCCCTCATACAGCAGGCGCGTGGGGCGGATGCCGGTCAGCGAGCCCCACGGGGGCCGCAGGCCGGTGATCTCCCGGAGCAGATTGTACAGCCCCAGCTTCACCGCGCGCTTGCGCAGGCGCTTGACCTCCAGCGGATGGCTTCCGCCCGCGGGCGTGCGCTGCTCATGGGCGTGGGAGCCGTTGGACCAGCGGTCGATCCAGACGCCGTCCGCAGTTTCGACGGTGTGCACGAACAGATCGTCGCCGGGGGCGTTCTCCTGGCCGGACACGTCGGTCACGGTCACGTCCCCCAGAAAGATGCGCAGCACGTCGCCCAGATCGGAGTAGAACTCGGGCGCGTCGGTTTGAAGGCGCAGCATCATAGGCCGTACCTCCTGCGCTCCAGGCCCAGGGTGGTTTCGCCGCCGTGGCCGGGGAGCGCGATGGTTTCGCCGGGCAGCGCGGTCAGCAGCATCTGCAGCGACCGGGCGATGGCCTCGTCGCTGCCGCCGTAGAGGTCGGTGCGGCCGTAGCCCGCGCGGAACAGCGTGTCGCCGCAGAACAGGATGCCGCCCTCCGGATCGTACAGACAGACCGAGCCCCTCGTATGGCCCGGCGTATGCAGCACCTGAAGCGCGGTTCCGCAGATCTCGAGGGCGTCGGAATAGAGCTCGCGGGCCAATCCCGCCGGCGGCGCCAGACGGCAGATTTCCGGCATGTAGGCGCACTTGTCCGGATCGTCCAGCAGCTCGGCGTCCCCGGCGTGCACATACACCTTTGCGCCGGTTTGTTCGGCCAGCGGCTGTGCGGCGAGCATGTGGTCGAAGTGGCCGTGGGTCAGCAGAATGGCCGACAGCGTGCGCCCGCTTTCGCGAAGAGCGGCCTGGAGCGCCTCCAGACCGTCGCCGGGATCGACGCAGAACGCGTCCGTGCGCCCCTCCGGGCAGACGAGGTAGGCGTTTTCCTGAAATGAGCCGCAGTGAACCGTGCGGATGAAGTCCATTTTCAGCATAACTTTCCTCCCCTCAGAAGCCGCGCTTGCTGTCGAGCAGAATGGTCACCGGGCCGTCGTTGAGCAGATCCACCTTCATGTGGGTGCGGAAACGCCCGGTGAGGGTGGGCACGCCCTGGGCGACCAGCAGCTCGCGCACGCGGTCGCAGAGCGGCTCGGCCAGCTCCGGGCGCGCGGCGTGGGAGAAGCTGGGCCGGCGGCCGTGGCGGGCGTCGCCCAGCAGCGTGAACTGGGAGACCAGCAGCACGCTGCCGCCCACGTCCTTGATGGACAGGTTCATCTTGTCGTCGGGGTCCTCGAACACGCGAAGGCCGGCGATCTTGTCCGCGCAGTAGCGGGCGTCGTCCTCGCCGTCATCCTCGCCCACGCCGAGCAGCACCATGAAGCCGTCGCCGATCTCGGAAACGAGCTCGCTTTCCACGGTCACGCTCGCGCGGGTAACCCTTTGTATCACACAACGCATAAGTGCAAAATCCTTTCTGGTTTTCCACCGTCAGCCGGAAACGCGGGTGACCTCGATCACATCGGGGATGCGCAGCAGGTCCTTGATGATCTTGTTCAGCTGCTGCGTGCTCTTGATGACGATGGAGATGTGGAAGATATAGGTGCCGTTCTTGGCGGCGTGAGCGGACATGGAGCTGACCGGGATGTCCTGGGACGCGAACGTCACGGACAGCTCCGCCAGCAGGCCGGTGCGGTTGTAGGAGATCACGCGGATCTCGGCCTCGTAGGTGGTGTCCGCGGCCTGATTCTCCCAGGCCACCTCGATCAGGCGCTCCGGCTCCACGCCGTCGTCCTTCAGGCTCACGCAGTCGGCGCGGTGCACCGACACGCCGCGGCCGCGGGTGATATAGCCGATGATCCTGTCGCCCGGCAGCGGGTTGCAGCACTTCGCAAAGCGCACCAGCATGCCCGACTCGCCCTTGACGATGATGCCGTTGGAGCTGGAGGTGGGCGTGCGCTTGGCCGGCTGCGGCTCCTCCTTGGGCTCCGCGATCAGCGGCGGCTCCTCCACCTTGTGGATCTTCTTGTATTCCTCGATCAGGCGGTTCAGCACCTGCTGGGTGCTCAGGCCGCCGAAGCCGACCATGGCGTAGATGTCATCCAGCGACTGCACCGAATAGCGCTTGTAGAGCGTCTCGATCAGATCGGTCTTGTTCAGGCTCGACAGCGGATAGCCCAGGCGCTTGGCCTCGCGCTCCAGCATGTCGCGGCCGTGGGCGATGTTCTCGTCGCGCTCCTCGCGCTTCAGCCACGCGCGGATCTTGGCCTTGGCCTCGCTGGTCTTGACGATGTTCAGCCAGTCGCGGGACGGGCCCTTGGACGACGAGGAGGTCATGACCTCCACGAAGTCGCCGGTGGACAGCGGCGTGTTCAGCGGCACGATGCGATGGTTGATCTTCGCGCCGATGCAGCGGTTGCCCACCGCGGAGTGGATGCGGTAGGCGAAGTCCAGCGGCGTGGCGCCCTTGGGCAGCGAGACCACGTCGCCCTTGGGGGTGAACACCAGCACCTCGTCCGCGAACAGGTCCACCTTCAGCATCTCGCCGAAGCCGGTGGAATCGCGCACGTCGCCCTGCCAGTCCAGAATGCGGCGCAGCCAACTCAGCTTGCTGTCCAGCTCGTCGGCGGCGTTGCCCTCCTTGTAGCGCCAGTGGGCGGCGATGCCGTATTCCGCCACGCGGTGCATTTCGAAGGTGCGGATCTGCACCTCGAAGGGCTTGCCCTGGTTGACCACGGTGGTGTGCAGCGACTGGTACATGTTGGCCTTGGGCACGGAGATGTAGTCCTTGAACCGCCCGGGTACCTGCGGCCAGATGGTGTGCACCACACCCAGCGCATGATAGCACTCGGTGGTGGTGTTCACGATGACGCGCACGGCGATCAGATCGTGAATCTGGTCGAAGGTCTTGTTCTGACTCTTCATCTTCTTATAGATGGAGTAGAGGTGCTTGGGGCGGCCGTCGATTTCGCACTTGTGGATGCCGGCCTCGTGGAGCTTGGCCTTGAGCTCCTGGGTGACCTGGGCTACCAGGCGCTCGCGCTCATCGCGCTTCATGCCCACCAGGCGGACCAGCTCGTAGAACCCTTCGGGATCCAGATAGCGCAGCGAAAGGTCCTCCAGCTCCCACTTGATGGTGTACACGCCCAGGCGATGGGCCAGCGGGGCGTAGATGTCCAGCGTTTCGCGGGCGATGGGCACCTGCCGCTCCGGCTTCTGGAACTTCAGCGTGCGCATATTGTGCAGGCGGTCGGCCAGCTTGATCAGCACCACGCGGATGTCCTTGGCCATGGCCAGGAACATCTTGCGCAGCGTTTCGGCCTGCGCTTCCTCGCGGGAGGAGAAGTTCAGCTGGGTCAGCTTGGTCACGCCGTCCACCAGCAGCGCCACCTCCGAGCCGAACATTTCGCCGATCGACTGCTGGGTCACGCCCTCCACGTCCTCCACACAGTCGTGCAGAAGGCCCGCAGCGACGGTGGTCGCGTCCAGCATCAGATCGGTCAGGATCACCGCCACCGCGCAGGGATGGCAGAAGTACGGATCGCCCGATTTTCGGAACTGGTTGGCGTGCGCCCGCTCCGCAAACTCATAGGCGCGCCGAACCAGATCCATGTCGTCATCCGGATGATATTTTCGCATTTTCGCAATCAGCTCATCAACGCTGATATATGCCTTCATGGTTCCGGCGTCAGACATCGTGTTCCCTCCTGCTATGGTGAATTTGAATCGTCACGTCCGCCACGCCTGCAGGGCGCGCCAGACGGCGCTGGTTTCGGGGTCGGTCTTGCGCATCGGGCCGAGCTTCAGCCCGACGGGCTGGGTGTCGAGGTCCAGTCGGATCAGGTCCAGATCGTGCAGCGCCAGCAGACACGCCGCCGCGCACACGTACTCCAGACCGGAATAGGCGGCGACCAGATGAATCAGCATGTTGAAGGCGTCCCAGCGCTCCCTGCTTCGAAGCAGCGCCTTCACGCCCTTGTAGGCCGTGCGCAGCTGATCCACGTCGGGCAGGCGTCCGAGCCATTCGGGCCGGGCGTCCAGCCGGTAGATTTCGAGGCCGTCGGGGAGGCCGAAGCCGTCGGGGACGCCCGCCAGCACGATGCGGCGGTAGTGCTCCGGCAGCTTTGCCGGCGGATAGGCGCACAGCGCGTTGAAGGCCCGGGGATCCTCCGGCGCAGCGGCGATGAACAGGTCCGGGGCCGCGTCGTCAGAAAGCTCGAGAATGCGCCGCGCTTCGGCCAGATCCGCCGCGAGAATCAGCGTGCCCTGGGGATCCGCCCGCAGCATCGCCGTCAGCGCCGCCTCCGAAAGCGGCTGAGCCGAATGCTTATAGAGGTCTATCTTCTTATTATAGAGCATTTCTGTTAAGAATTCATGCTGCAGCTCCTCTTCATCCCCGATTTTTGCATCAATTTCCGACAAAACATCGTCGGAATTGATCGCTTTCAGTTCAACCTGAACGCTGGTACGGCCCATGAAGGTGTTGAGCTTGGGGGTGAACAGCGCGTCCACGGTGCGCGGCAGCTTTCCCGCCAGATGTCCGCCCCGAAAGAAGATGCCCGGCCGCTGCACGCTGTATTCCGACAGCAGCAGCTTGAGATGCGCGCCGTCCGCGCCCACGGCCCGCTGCTCGTAGACGTAGGGCGAGGCGCGCAGCACCGGCGCGGGATTGCCGAAGCCCGTGGGCTGCAGCGCGTCCAGACCGGCCACGAAGGTCTCGGTCAGCTCGTCGAAATGCACGGCCATGTCGTACTCCTCCTCGGGGATGTAGCAGGCCGGGGGGATGTTTTCGAACAGCCATGCGTCGAGGTCCTTGCGGAAGTCGTCCAACCTGTCCGCGCCCAGCGTCAGGCCGGCGGCCTGCTTGTGGCCGCCGAAGCGGGTCAGATGGCAGCTGACGGCGGTCAGCGCCGCGTGGATATCCACGCCGGGGATGCTGCGGCAGGAGCCGGTCAGCACGCCGTCGCTTTCCGCCATCAGAATGGCGGGATAGTGATACTTCTCCACCAGCCGGCTGGCCGCCAGCCCGATCACGCCGTGATTCCAATCCTTTCCGGCGATCACCAGCGCGCGGTGGGCGGGGAAGTCGAAGCCCTCGAGCTGCTTTTCCGCGTCGGCGAGAATCTGCTGCTCGATGTCCTTGCGGGCGCGGTTTTCCTCCTCCAGCTCGTCGGCGATGGGCCGGGCCTCGGCCGCGGTGGGGGACAGCAGCAGGTCGTAGGAGCGCCGCGCCGAGCCGATGCGCCCGCCGGCGTTCAGCCGCGGCGCCAGCTGGAAGGCGATGTTGCCCGCGCCGATCTTCTTCTCGCTCAGCCCGGAGGCGTCGATCAGCGCGCGGATGCCGGGCCGGGGATCGCGGTTGATCCGATCCAGGCCCAGCTTCACGATCACGCGGTTCTCGCCCGTCAGCGGCACCACGTCCGCCACGGTGGCCAGCGCGGCAATGTCGACGTAGCGCATCGCCGCGCCGATGCCGCCCAGCGCCTGCACCAGCTTGAACGCCACGCCCGCGCCGCACAGGCTGGGAAAGGGATAGCCGTTCAGCAGCGGGTTGACCACGGGGCAGTCCGGCAGCTGGGCGGCGGGCTGATGGTGGTCGGTGACGATGCAGTCCAGTCCCAGCGACTTTGCCAGCTCGATCAGCTCCACGCTGGTCACGCCGCAGTCCACCGTCACCAGCAGCCGGTTCCGCCCGGCGATTTGGCGGATGGCCGCCTCGTTCAGCCCGTAGCCCTCGGTGTGGCGGGAGGGCAGATAGACCTCCGCCTGCGCGCCCAGGGAGCGCAGATAGTCGCTCAGCAGCGCCGACGCGCTCACGCCGTCCACGTCGTAGTCGCCGTAGACGCAGATGGGCTCGCCGCCATTCACCGCCGCGCGGATGCGCGCCGCGGCCTCGGGCATGCAGTTGAGCAGCATCGGGTCGTGCAGCTGGGAGGGGTCGGGGTTCAGAAAGCGGCGGGCCTCCTCCGCGGAGGAGATGCCGCGCTGGATCAGCAGCGCGTGCAGCGTGGGGTTCATGCCCTCAGGGCAGGGAAAGGGGGCGCGGGTGGTCTCTCTCAGGCGGTATCGCAGCATGGTGTTTCTCCGATTTCTGTGTTTTGTGTATAAAAAGGAATTCGGAACCGGCGCGCAGGTCGATTCCGAATTCGGGGTGTAATTACGCCTTTTTCGCAGTCTTGCGGTCGGCGAGCTTCTGGCTCCACATCGCCCAGACCTGACCGGACAGCAGCACGGAGGAGTAGGTGCCGGCCAGCATGCCCACGATCAGCGGGAACGCGAACTCGCGGATGGACTCGACGCCGAAGATGTACAGCGCCACCAGCGTGATCAGCGTGGTGATGGTGGTGTTGATGGTGCGGCTCAGCGTGCTGGACACGGACAGCTCGACGATCTCCATCTTCGGCTTCTGGGTGAAGCCCGGCCGCTTGCCGTTTTCGCGGATGCGGTCGAAGATGATGATGGTGTTGTTGATCGAGTAGCCGACGATGG
>JBJEUD010000177.1:0-9230 GCA_051883655.1 Candidatus Faecivicinus sp.
GGCGATCTGTCCGAGCTCGCCCTGGGCTGGGCCACCTACAACGGCGACCACATGTCCATGTACGGCGTGAACGCCAGCATTCCCAAGACTCTGGTGCGCTATATCGTGCGCTACGAGGCCAGCCACAGCGCCCCCGAGCTCGCCAGGGTGCTCTGCGACATTCTCGACACGCCGGTCTCGCCCGAGCTGCTGCCCGCCGATGCCAACGGCGAAATCCAGCAAAAGACCGAGGATCTCGTCGGCCCGTATGAGCTGCACGACTTCTTCCTGTACTACACGCTGCGCTTCGGTTTCCGCCCGCGGAAGATCTATCGCCTGGCGCGCTATGCCTTTGAGGGCGCCTATTCGAACGAAGTCATCCTGAAGTGGCTGAAAACCTTCTTCCGACGCTTCTTCATCCAGCAGTTCAAGCGCTCCTGCCTGCCCGACGGCCCGAAGGTCGGCTCGGCAACGCTGTCGCCCCGCGGCGACTGGCGCATGCCCTCCGACGCCTCCTCCGCGCTGTGGCTGGAAGAGATCGACGCATTGCAGCCCTGACGCCGCCGGCATACATCAAGCCCGTCTTCAACATGGTTGAAGACGGGCTTGTATGTGTCGATCACGCGCGCAGCGGTTTGATAAATTCGTTGAGCAGCGCGGCCGTCTCTGCCGCGGCATCCACGGACGCATAGGCGCGCTGGCTGGCGCGCATCCGCTCGATTTCAGCCCCGCCGTTCGCCGTGAGTTCAGCAACGCACGCGGCCAGCTTGTCCGGCTCCGGGCAGTACTTCGCCAGGCCGTGCTTCTCCATCATCTGCGGATTGTGCAGTTCCTGGCCGGCCAGCTGACCGAAGAGAATCACCGGCTTGTTCAGTGCGACGGCCTCCATGACGCTGTTGGGGCTCGCGCGCATGACCAGGATGTCCGAATCACACATCACATCCTGAATGCGCTCCACGAAGCCCATCGCGTTCACGCGGCCGTAGTACTGCTTCTTGAACGCCTTGCGCAGCTTCTTCCTCAGCGCCTTGTTGCGGCCGCAGATGATATTGACGTGCGCATTCGTCCCCTTGAGGAGCTCGCGGGCCACCGTCTTGATGACGCCGGAGCCCTCGGAGCCGCTCATCACTGTGATGGTCAGCGGCGCATCCTTGGGGCGCTGGATCTTCTCCGCGAGGCCCATGAAGCGGCTGCGCACCGGGAAGCCGACCTTGCGCACCCGTTTGGGATCGATGCCGTTGGCAATCGTGCAGTCATAGGATTCCTGCGACGGGGCGAGGATCAGATCAATCCGCGGATCGAACCAATACAGCGCGATATCGATCAAATCAGCCTCGTGGGCCACAAAGGGAATCCTGAGATTCATGTCCTCCAGCAGGTCGACAATGCTGCCCAAGAACATCGGGTGCACCGAGAGAATGCAATCCGGCCTGAACTCCAGGATCAGCTTCTCAAAGCGCGAGCGGATCATCATCGCGACAACGCGCTCCACCGGATGTCGCAGCTTCATGCCCGCCGCATAGCTCTTCTCCCAAGCGATGCCGGGCATGCGCGTCACAGGGCCATAGGTCTTCTCGGCGCAGACCTGCTGCACCTTTGACATCAGGTCAAAACCGTCGATCGTCTTCACTTCAAGGTCCTTGTATTCCGCCAGGCGCTCCATCAGCGCATCGGAAATGCTCTTGTGCCCATGGCCGGTGTATACGGCAGTAATAATCAACAGTCGGCGCATTTTCTTCTTTCAATCCTCTGTATTATTTTTTGAATTCTGGGGCGGTTGTAGCGCTGAATCATGATAGAAACCAGATTGCCCACGATGTAGAGCAGCATCGCCAGCACGCCCAGCTCGTCCATCAGTACCGCGAACAGCGGACTGAGCAGAATCAGCACCCAGTGCACAAATTCCGCAGAGCAGGTCTCCTGCACCAGCTTGCGCAGATGGTTGGGATCGCGCAGCATGTTGCCCTGCTTCGGAAAGGCACGGCGAATGTACTTGCTCATGTCCGGCGTATGGGTCTTCCACCATTGGATGCCGATTTTCTCGTAAATCTTCCCCTCGTTCTCCCAGGCATAGCTCCTGAAGGGGAATTTGTCCGCATGAAACATGGATCTCGGCAGCTTTTCGCCCAGGAAGAATGCCGGCACGCCGATCGTTCCCACAATCGCGGCAAAGCGCAGGAACAGATAGATCGGCTTCGGCAGGACTTCGCGCAGGAAGGATTCTCCCGACGTGAACATCAGCACGAACACGGAGATCATCAGCAGCAGATACATCACCATGATCTGCCAGTCGATCGGGCGCATGGCCGCCCCCGGAACGTGGTTCGGGTTGCTGAGGGAGCGGAGGTAAAACACCACATAGGAAATCAGCGACAGCACATGCGTCGCCATGCACAGGCTGATGAGCACATGCGCCGAGTATTCGCTGATCGTCGGGTTCAGGATCAGCACGAGCATCACCGCATACTGGACGATGGAGCTCGCCTTGCCATACCATCGTGCACTGTTCACCACGCCCGTGCGGCGCATGTAAAAATAGCCCAATATGACCATGACCAGTTCCTTGACGGCAAACAGCGCCAGCAGCCACAGCATGATCGGATAGCGATAGACCATGGCAAAGCACATCGCCGCCTGCGACAGCTTGTCCGCCGCGGGATCCAGCACGCGGCCCAGATTGCTCTCCATGTGGCACTTGCGCGCGATGAGCCCGTCCAAAACATCCGTAAGGCCGGAGATCACCACCACCGTCGCTGACCATTCAAACTCCCTGCGCACACAGTAAAGGAATATAAACAGCGGAATCAACAGCAGGCGGAGAAAAGTGAGCAGGTTCGGGATGGTTATGATCTTCGTTTGGTAATCTTTCTTCTGCATAAAGCCTCGCCTATTCAAACGTGTTTTCAGCCAAGCGAGCGTCCGGATCGTCGGCAGACGAACCCGGAAACCGGTCAGAATCCCTCCGGATAACTCTTCGTCGCTCGCAAAGCGCCGGTCCGGCACAGGCTGCGCCAAACCGCTCGCTCAGCCGGCTTCCGCCCACATGGCTTGGAAATTCAATCCGGCTTCCACAATCAGCGATATTACTATTCTACAACATCTTTCAAAAAAAAGCAAATATTTCAACCCAATTTTGACAAGAAATCTTGATGCTTCCTTGTCCGCCATGCATCCGATGTGCTATAATCAACTCGGGAGGTGGTTCTGTGAACCTGAAGCAAGTGCTGGCGCAATACCAGCCCGACTGTGAGCAGGAGGTTCGGGAGCTGCGCATGATTCTGCACTGCGCAGACGCATTCAGCGATATCCTGCTGCGCAGCAATGAGATCGCGCACTTCACCGCGTCCAGCTGGATCGTCAATCCTGCCCGCACTCACGTGCTCATGGCCTATCACAACATCTACGACAGCTGGTCCTGGACCGGCGGCCATGCCGACGGCGACCCCGATCTGCTGCAGGTCGCGCTGCGGGAGGCGCGGGAGGAAACCTCCATTCGGGAAATCCGCGCGCTGTCCCCCGGGATCTTCTCCGTGGAGATTCTGACCGTTCCGGCGCATCATCGCCGCGGGCAATATGTCGTCCCCCATCTGCACTTAAACGTCACCTACCTGCTGGAGGCCGATGACACCCAGCAGATTCACTGCAAGCCCGACGAAAACAGTGCCGTCCGCTGGTTCCCCCTCGACGACGCCGTGAATGCCAGCACGGAACCCATGATGAAAATCGTCTATCGCAAGCTCAACGACAAGCTCCGCCGCTTTTCCGATCCGTCGCACGCGTGACGTCCCTGCAAAAGCATCGGCCCGGATGTACAGGACATCCGGGCCGTCATCATGACCGCTCCTCCCGGGAAACGCGCCAGGCACAGGCGTGAAGCTCCCCGACGCTGTGAATCTCGTCCGCCAGCGGAAGCAGGCGCGTGCGCACGACGTCCGGTAGCCGCTTGAACCAGGCCTTCGCCTCTCCGTCCGACTGCAGCAGCGCATAGAGATTCTCATATTCCATGTCCATCACCTCGGACACAGCTTTTCCCGTCTTCCGGGATCCTATTCAGCTTTCATCTGTTCGGCCACGGACTCCTCGCAGGCGCGCATGGCTTCGATGGTCTTCTCCATCAGCTCATCCAGCGTCCAGCTGAGCATCTCCGCGCCCCTTGTAATCACATCGCGGGAGCACCCAGCGGCGAACTTCTTGTCCTTGAACTTCTTTTTCAGGCTCTTGAGCTCCATGTCCTGAACGCTCTTGGAAGGGCGCATCAGCGCGGCGGCGCCGATCAGTCCCGTAAGCTCGTCTGCGGCAAAGAGCACCTTCTCCATCGGATGGGTCGGCTCGATATCCACGACAATGCCGTAACCATGGCTGCAGATTGCATGCACCAATTCTTCACTCGCGCTGATCTCCGCCAGCAGCTCCGGCGCCTTGGCGCAATGCTGCTCCGGATACTGTTCAAAGTCCACGTCATGCAGCAGGCCAACCGTCGCCCAGAAATCCGCGTCCTCGCCATAGCCCAGCGCATTCGCGTACCAGCGCATCACGCCCTCCACCGTATACGCATGCTGAAGATGAAAGCTCTCCTTGTTGTACTTTTTCAAAAGCTGCAGGGCAGTATCCCTGGAAACACACTGAAACACAATCCATGCCTCCGTTTAACCTTTGTTTTCAGCAGGTATTTTACCACAAAATGCAGCCTGATTCAATTCATTCCACCCACAAAATTGTATTCCTTCCGATTTTTCCGATCAGCCCAAACATGCTCGTCGGCAGTCGCTCTTTGTACTATCAGGACATGCGCGAAAAAAATCATTCGCGCGATTTACAGAACGCGCGATTTGGATTATAATGGTATGAAGACATACCGTTGCGAGGTGGTTATTTTGGAATTCTATCAGGAGGTTGAGCGCGCGCTGACCAAGGAATACCGGAAGAAGATCTGGCGTCCGTTCCTGTCCGCTCTGAAGGATTACCGGCTCGTCAACGATGGCGACCGGATCGCAGTCTGCATCTCCGGCGGCAAGGATTCCATGCTGCTCGCCAAATGCATGCAGGAGCTCAAGCGGCACAGCCCCACGGATTTCTCTCTGAAATTCCTGGTGATGGATCCCGGCTATGCCCCCGTCAACCGGCAGCGGATCGTCGACAATGCAAAGCTGCTGAACATCCCCATCGAGATCTTCGAGACCGACATCTTTTCCTCGGTCGTGGAAATGGGCGGCTCGCCCTGCTACATGTGCGCAAAGATGCGCCGCGGCTATCTCTATCGCGAGGCGCAGCGCCGCGGCTGCAACAAGATCGCCCTCGGCCACCATTACGACGACGTGATTGAAACCGTGCTGATGAGCATGCTCTATGGCGCGCAGCTGCAGAGCATGATGCCCAAGCTCCACAGCGACAATGTGCCCGGCATGCAGCTGATCCGCCCGCTCTACAAGGTCCACGAGGAGGAGATCATCCGCTGGCGCGACGACAACCGGCTCCAGTTTCTCCAGTGCGCCTGCAAGTTCACCGAAGAGCGCCATGTGAACAGCGACGGTTCCAGCAACTCCAAGCGCCAGGAGATGAAGGAGCTGATCCGGCATCTCAAAAAGCTCAATCCCATCGTCGACCGCAACATCTTCCACAGCGTGCACAACGTGAGCCTCGACACGATGATTCGCTGGAAATACGAAGGCGTGGAAACCAGCTTCCTCGACCACTACGATGACTTTACTTAAAGGAGAAATCTCATGAAAATCATGCTTCTGAACGGGCCCAGCATCAACATGACGGGTTCCAAGGAAATTGACCCCTACGGCAAGACCGCCTTCGACGCCATGATCGACAACCTCAAGGCGGTTGCCGAAAAGAAAGGGCACCTGCTCACCTGCTTCCAGTCCAACAGCGAAGGACAGCTGATCGACTGGATTCAGCAGGCCCACTTCGAGCACTACGACGGCCTGATCATCAACCCCGGCGCACTGTCCCATTACAGCATCGCCCTGCGCGACGCACTGGGAACCTGCGGCCTGCCCTGCGTGGAGGTCCATCTGGGCAACGTCTATCGCCAGGAGGCCTTCCGGCACGACTCCGTCACCATCGGCGCGTGCATCGGCCACATCGGCGGCTTCGGCCCCATGGGCTACATCCTGGCCATGGATGCGCTGGCTGCCGTGAAAATTGCCAAGAAGCCGACCCAGAAACTGTAAGGAGGCCCCATGAACGACGCCCGAAAGAGGTTGAATCACAACCGCGCGCAGTTCCATGAGCGCAGCAAGCGCGGATTCCTGAACATTCTGTTTGGCCGAACCGCCATCATCCTCGTGCTGCTGCTGATCCAGTTTCTGCTGCTGATCAGCCTGTTCGCCCGCTGGCAATACTCCATGTTTGCCTATGGAGGCACCTTCGTGCTGTCCATCGTCATGGCCCTGTATCTGATCAACCGGCCGATGAACTACACCTCCCGGCAAACGTGGCTGATTCTGGCGCTGCTCGTTCCCGTCGTCGGAACCATGCTTTACCTCTATGTGGAGACGGACATCGGCCACCGGCTGGTTCGCGCCCGCCTCGATCAGATCCAGCGCGAAACCGCCGACTGCCTTCCCCGGCCCGAGAAGCTGATGAAGCAGCTCCAGTCCGAGGAGCCGGAGCTCTATGGCCTTTCAAACTACATGCTCGCCCATGGCGGCTATCCGATTTTTGCCAACACCCATGTGCGCTATTTCCCCCTGGGCGAGGACAAGTTCGAATCGCTGCTCGTCGAACTGGAAAAGGCCGAGAAGTTCATCTTCATGGAGTACTTCATCATCGATGAAGGCTACATGTGGGACAGCGTGCTGGAAATCCTTGAGCGAAAGGTCAAGCAGGGCGTCGAGGTGCGCGTGATGTACGACGGCACCAACGCCATCTTCAAGCTGCCCTATCACTACCCCGAAAAGCTGCGCGCGATGGGCATTCAGTGCAAGATGTTCTCTCCCATCCGCCCGCTCTTCTCCACCTATCACAACAACCGCGATCACCGCAAAATCCTGGTCATCGACGGCCACACCGCCTATACCGGCGGCATCAACCTCGCCGACGAATACATCAACCGCAAGGTTGTGCACGGCCACTGGAAGGACACCGCCATCATGCTCAAGGGCGAAGCCGTGCGCAGCTTCACGCTGATGTTCCTGCAGATGTGGAGCGTATCCGAGCACACGATCGACTGCGACCGCTATCTGAACGCCGAGCTCCCGCCGCTGCCTCCTGCGGAGGGCTACGTTCTTCCCTACGGCGACAGCCCCTTCGACAACGAGCGCGTGGGCGAAGAGGTCTATCTGGACATCATCAACCGCGCCGAGCGCTATGTGCACATCATGACGCCCTACCTGATCATCGACGGCGAAATGACCAACGCGCTGACCTTCGCCGCCAAGCGGGGCGTGGACGTCCGGCTGATTCTGCCCCACATTCCGGACAAGAAGAGCGCCTTCGCGCTGGCCTACACGCACTATCGCGAACTGCTGGAGGCCGGCGTGCGCATCTACGAATACACCCCCGGCTTCGTCCACGCAAAGGTGTTCGTCAGCGACGATCTCAAGGCCGTCGTCGGCACCATCAACCTCGACTACCGGAGCCTGTACCTTCACTTTGAATGCGCCGCCTATCTCTATCGCATGTCCGTCGTGCATGAAATCGAGCAGGACTTCCGCCGCACGCTCAAGCAGTGCCAGCAGGTCACGCTGGATTCCCTGAAGCACGAAAAGCGCTATCGCAAGGTGCTCGGCGTGCTTCTGAAGCTCTTCGCCCCGCTGATGTAATCCCCTCCGCCCTTCCCGCTCGGAAGGGCTTTTCTTGTGCGAAATCCCCTGCTGCTATTGACTTTCTTTCATGAATCATGTAATATGAAGCTGCCTGGAATTTATTACTTTAGGAGGAAAAATAATGTCCCGGAAAATTGCATTTATCGGAGCCGGCAGTTTCGGCTTCACCCGCTCTCTGGTGCGCGACATACTCTCCTTCCCGGCTTTTCAGGACGCAACGATTGCCCTGATGGACATCGACCCCGAACGCCTTGACTACATCCGCCGCGCGTGCGAACGCATCGTCGCGGAGGGCAAATACCCGGCCAAGGTCATCGCCACCCAGGACCGCAAGGAAGCGCTGGTGGGCGCAGACGGCGTCGTGACCACCATTCTGCAGGGCGGCTGCGACGTTTGGCAGCACGACATTCTGATCCCCAAAAAGTACGGCATCGACACCAACGTCGGCGATACGCGCGGCCCCAGCGGCATCTTCCGCTACCTGCGCACGATCAACCCCATCCTCGACATCGCCTCTGACATCGTCAAATATTGCCCGAACGCCGTCTACCTCAACTACACCAACCCCATGGCCATGCTCTGCCGCACGGTTCAGGGCGTGTATCCCGAGCTGACCACCAGCGGCCTGTGTCACAGCGTGCAGGGCACCGCGTCCATGCTCGCCAAGTGGATCGGCGCCAAGGACGATGAAATCACCTACACCTGCGCCGGCATCAACCACCAGGCCTTCTATACCGAGTTCAAATGGAACGGACAGGACGCCTATCCCCTCATCCGCAAGGCCATCACCGAGCGCGAAGAGGTCTATAAAGAGGAAATCGTCCGCAACGAGATGTTCCTCGCCCTCGGCTACTATGTCACCGAATCCTCCGGCCACAACAGCGAGTACAACGCCTGGTTCCGCAAGCGCCCCGACCTGATCGAAAAATACTGCCTGCCCGGCACCGGCTGGAATCCCGGCGAGTACGCTTACATCCTCAAGGAATACCGCCGCCGCGAGCACGACTGGAAGGACGACATCAACAAGTGGTTCCAGGAGCCGCTCGACCTCAACCGCGGCCATGAGTACGCCGCCTCCATCTTCAACGCCATCTTCGGCGACGGCGAAATGTTCAAGTTCAACGGCAACGTCCGCAACTTCGGCCTCATCGACAACCTCCCCGAGGGCTGCTGCGTCGAGGTGCCGGTGCTCGCCAGCCGCCGCGGCCTGGAACCCATCCACGTCGGCGCCATGCCGCCGCAGCTCGCACTGCTCAGCGGCACGTCCGCCCAGATTGAGGAGCTCGCCGTTGCAGGCAGCCTCGCCGGCGACAGGGAAATGATCTACCAGGCCATCTGCTACGATCCCCTCACCGCCGCCGTCTGCTCCCTGCGCGAAATCCGCTCCATGGTCGACGAGATGTTCGAAATCAACAAGGACTGGCTCCCCCAATTCAAATAAAACTCAAAAGCCAGAGGCCCGGGAATCCAAAT
>JBJEUD010000178.1:0-1670 GCA_051883655.1 Candidatus Faecivicinus sp.
AGCAATAGGAGGATATTCATTATGAAGAAGATTTTTGCACTTGTTCTCGTTCTGGTCATGGCTGTGATCGCTCTGACGGCCTGCTCCAACACCACCACGACCCCCACCGCGACCGAAGCGCCCGTGGAGGCCACCGACGCGCCCACCGCCACCGATGAGCCTGTCGCCACCGATGAGCCTGCGGCCACCGATGAGCCCGTTGCCACCGATGAGCCCGTTGCCACCGATGAGCCCGCTGCCGAGACCGAAACTGAGCCGACCGAGCAGCCCGCTGCTTAATCAAACCGGTTCCACAAAAGCAAACAAATGAAAAGAACAGGCCGTTCTCCCGCGGGAGGGCGGCCTGTTCGCATCTGTCCCCCGCACGGCGAAAATTCGGGGGTTTACGATTCGGGGAAAATCATGTATAATGGAAGCCGTGAATCAACAACGACGGGCGCTGTGCTGCCCGAGGAAGGATGGTATATCACTATGGCAAGAGGCGGATTTCCCGGCATGATGGGCGGCGGCAACATGCAGCAGCTGGCGCGCCAGGCCCAGAAGCTTCAGCAGCAGATGACCAAAATGCAGGAGGATCTGGAGGCGCGCGAGTACGAGGCCAGCGCCGGCGGCGGAATGGTGAACGTCAAGGTCAGCGGCAAGAAGGAGCTGCTCGCCATCGAGATCAAGCCCGAAGCCGTCGATCCCGACGATGTGGAGATGCTTCAGGATCTGGTGCTCGCGGCGGTCAACGAGGCGCTGCGCACCGCGAACGACACCATGGAGCGCGAGATGAGCAAGCTGACCGGCGGCATGAGCGTGCCCGGCCTGTTCTGATCGGAAAGGTACCCGGCTGCGGCGGCGATTCATTGCGCCGCCGCGCAATTTTGTTCCAGATGGAGAGATACTATGGCGGATGTAGAAGCGATTGCGAAGTTGGTCAACCAGCTCTCGAAGCTGCCCGGCGTGGGCAAGAAGACGGCGCAGCGGCTGGCCTATCACATCATCGGCCTGCCGGAGGATCAGGTGCGCGAGCTGGCCGTGGCCATCTTTAACGGCAAAAAGCAGGTGCACTACTGTCCGATCTGCGGCAACTTTACCGATGTGGATCCCTGTGCGATCTGCGCGGACGCCAGCCGCCGGCGGGACATCATCTGCGTGGTGCGCGATCCCCGCGACGTCAACGCCATGGAGCGCATGCGCGATTACAACGGCCTGTACCACGTGCTGCACGGCGTGATTTCGCCGATGAACGGCGTGGGCCCCGACGACATCCGCATCCGCGAGCTCATGAGCCGCCTGTCCTCCGGAGAGGTGCGCGAGGTCGTGCTCGCCACCAATCCCGACGTGGAAGGCGAAGCCACTGCGGCCTACATCTCCCGCCTGATCAAGCCCATGGGCGTTCGCGTCACCCGCATTGCCCACGGCGTGCCCGTCGGCGGCGAGCTGGAGTATACGGACGAAGTGACGCTGCTCAGAGCGTTCCAAGGCAGAAGAGAAGTATAAAAATGCGCCGCGCTTCGGGCGGTGTTCGTAAGTCAGAAAATGAGCAAAAGGCGTGACTTTCGTGCAGCCCCTAGCTCGGGACGCAGTGACGCAAAACGCCCCGGACATTCAGGTGTCCGGGGTGTTCAGTCTCGCAAGGTGCGCATACGGGGTTACCCAGTATGCGCACCATTCTGTTCGACAAA
>JBJEUD010000179.1:0-9149 GCA_051883655.1 Candidatus Faecivicinus sp.
GCATGTAGAGCTTGCCGTTTTCAATGGTAAACTCCATGTCCTGCATGTCCTTGTAGTGATTCTCGAGGGTGTTGGCGATGGTCTTGAACTGCTCATAGACCTCGGGCATATCCTGCTCGAGCTGGGTGATGTGGCTGGGGGTGCGGATGCCGGCGACGACGTCCTCGCCCTGGGCGTTGATCAGGTACTCGCCGAACAGCGCCTTTTCGCCGGTGGCGGGGTCGCGGGTGAAGGCGACGCCGGTGCCGGACTTCTCATTCAGGTTGCCGAACACCATGGGCTGCACGTTGACGGCGGTGCCCCAGGAATAGGGGATGTCGTTCATGCGGCGATAGACGTTGGCGCGGGGGTTGTCCCAGGAGCGGAACACGGCCTTCACGGCCTCGATCAGCTGCACCTTGGGATCGGTGGGGAAGTCCTCGCCCTTCTGCTCCCTGTAGTAGGCCTTGAAGCGGACGACGAGCTCCTTCATGTCGTTGACGTCCAGATCGATGTCGTTGGTGACGCCCTTCTTCTCCTTGATCTCGTCGATGATGACCTCGAAGGTCTTCTTGGAGATCTCCATCACGACGTCGGAGAACATCTGGATGAAGCGGCGATAGGAGTCGTACACGAAGCGCTCGAACTTGGGATCGGGGTTGCCCGCGATCAGGCCGGCGGCGACTTCGTCGTTCATGCCCAGGTTCAGGATGGTGTCCATCATGCCGGGCATGGAGGCGCGGGCGCCGGAGCGGACGGAGACCAGCAGCGGGTTCTTCGCGTCGCCGAACTTCTTCTCGTTGATCGCTTCGATCTTGGCCAGGGCTTCTTCGATCTGGGCCATGATCTCGTCGGTGATCTGGCGGTTGTTCTCGTAGTAAGAGGTGCAGGCGTCGGTGGAGATGGTGAAGCCCTGGGGAACCGGGAGTCCCAGGTTGGTCATCTCAGCGAGGTTGGCACCCTTGCCGCCAAGGGTGTTGCGCATGGAAGCGTTGCCTTCGCTGAAGAGGTAAACGTACTTCTGCATGGTAATCATCCTCCTCGATCCTATTTGTAGAAATGGGGGGTCGCGACCCGACAGCAGTGAGTCACAGCCGTCGGGTCGAAGCAATTTATTATACAGCAACATGACCGATTTTACAAGCACATTTTGGCAAAAAAACGCTTCTTTTATACGTTGTAAACACATGGAGCGGCGTTTTTTTTGTCCTTCCGCTATTGACGCGGGGGGCGAAATGCGTCATAATATCATTGGAGTAATCTCAAACTGGAGGGCGTATGTCGCACATCATCACATCGGTCGATGCCCGCAGCCCTGCGGCGCGGGCGGGCCTTCGCGCCGGCGACCGGCTGACGCGGATCAACGGCACAGTCGTGATCGACTTTCTGGATTATCAGGCGCTCAGCGCCGAGCGGCGGCTGCGCGTGGAGTTTCTGCGCGACGGCGCGGCGCGGGAGGCTTCGGTGGTCAAGGGGGAGTATCAGCCGCTGGGGTTGAACTTTGCCGCGCCGATGATGTCGGGCGTGCGCATGTGCTGCAACCGCTGCCTGTTCTGCTTTGTGGACCAGCTGCCGTGCCATGTGCGCGAGAGCATGCGCGTGAAGGACGACGACTGGCGCATGAGCCTGATGATGGGCAACTATGTGACGCTGACCAACGTGTCCGACCGGGAGCTGGACCGGATCATCGCCCGCCACGCGTCGCCGCTGTACATCTCGGTGCACGCGGCGGATCCGGCGCTGCGGGCGGAGCTGCTGGGCACGCCCCGGGCGGCGCGGATGATGGAGCAGCTGAAGAGGCTCTCGGACGGGGGAATCGGGTTCCACTGCCAGGCGGTGCTGTGTCCCGGGCTGAACGACGGGCCGGCGCTGGACGAGACCATCCGCGCGCTGACCGCGCTGCCGGGCGCGCTTTCGCTGGCGCTGGTGCCGGTGGGGCTGACGAACCATCGCGACGGACTGCCGGCGCTGCGCAAGTACGCGCCGGAGGAGGCCCGGGCGGTGCTCGCCCAGGCGGAGGCCTGGCGGAAGAAGCTGCTCGAGGAGCGGGGGACGCGGTTTGTGTTCCCGTCGGACGAGTTCTATCTCCAGGCGGGCGTCGAGGTGCCCGCGGACGAGGAATACGAGGATTACGGCCAGATCGACGACGGCGTGGGCCTGCTGCGGCTGCTGGAGACGGAGTTTTCCGCGGCGTGGGCGGAGCTGCCGGAGGCGCAAAGGGCGCCCGGCGGCGGAAGACGGCTGGCGATCGCCTGCGGCGTATCGGCGGCGCCGTTTCTGACAAGGCTGATGGCGAAGCATCCGGTGTCGGGCGTGCAGGTATCGGTGGTGCCGGTGGAGAACCGGTTCTTCGGGCCGAACGTCACGGTTTCGGGGCTGGTGGTCGGCGGGGATCTGGTGGAACGGATGAAGGACGTGCCGTGCGAGGCGGTGCTCATCACGGAGTGCATGCTGCGCTCGGAGGGCGACCGCTTCCTGGACGATATGACGCTGGAGGAGGCCTGCGAGCGGCTCGGAAGGCCCGTCGTGCCCGTGGGGCGGCGGGGAGACGAGCTGCTGGCGGCGATCCTGGCGGACCGCTGAACCGGAAAAATCCGTCCGCTGCGCGCGCGGACGGAGCAGGAATTGAGGAGGTAAACATGGCAAAGCCGCTTGTTGCAATCGTTGGAAGGCCCAATGTGGGCAAGTCCACTTTCTTTAATCAGATGGCCGGCCATCGGATCGCGATCGTGGAGGACACGCCCGGCGTGACCCGCGACCGCGTGTATGCCGACTGCGAATGGCAGAACTACAAATTTACGCTGATCGACACGGGCGGAATCGATCCCCAGTCGGACGACCCGCTGCTGTCCCAGATGCGCCGCCAGGCGGAGATCGCCATCGAGACCTGCGACGTGATCCTGTTCTTCGTGGACGGCAAGAGCGGCATGACCGCGGACGACGAATCCGTGGCGGACATGCTGCGCCGCAGCGGCAAGCCCGTGATGCTGGTGGTCAACAAGGTGGACAACATCCGCATGATGGACAACATCTATGAGTTCTACAACCTGGGCATCGGCGACCCCATCGGCATCTCGTCGGTGAACCTGATGAACTTCGGCGACCTGCTGGAGGAGCTGTGCAGGCACTTCCCCGATCCCGAGGCCGAGGAGGAGCGCCCGGACGCGATTCAGATCGCCGTGGCGGGCAAGCCGAACGTGGGCAAGTCGTCGCTGGTGAACCGCCTGCTGGGCGAGGAGCGCGTGATGGTCTCCGACATCGCCGGCACCACCCGCGACGCCATCGACACCCGCTTCACCGCGGCGGACGGCCAGGACTACGTGCTCATCGACACGGCGGGCATCCGCAGAAAGCGCGCCATCGAGTATCAGTCGCTGGAGCGGTTCTCCATCGTGCGCGCGCTGGCGGCCATCGACCGCTGCGACGTGGCGCTGATGGTCATCGACGCCACCAAGGGCGTGACCGAGCAGGACGCCAAGATCGCCGGCTATATCGACGAAAAGGGCAAGGCCGCCATCATCGTCATCAACAAGTGGGACGCCATCGAGAAGAACACCGGCACCATGAACGAGTACATCGCCAAGGTGCGCGAGGAGCTGAAGTTCATGGCCTACGCGCCGGTGCTGTTCATCTCGGCGCTGACGGGCCAGCGCACGGACCGCGTGCTGGAGGCGGTGAAGGCCGTCTATGAGCAGGCCAGCCGGAGGATCACCACCGGCCTGCTCAACGACATCCTGGCCGACGCCCAGGCGGCGCTGCAGCCCCCGGCCACCTCCGGCCGCAGGCTCAAGATCTACTACGCCACGCAGCAGGAGACGAATCCGCCCACGTTTGTGATGTTTGTCAACGATCAGACGCTGATGCACTTCTCCTACGAGCGCTATCTGGAAAAGCAGTTCCGCAAGGCCTTCGGCTTCGAGGGCACGCCGCTGAGGTTCATTCTCCGGGAGAAGCAGAAGAAGGAGGAGTAGGACCTCTCTGCGCAGGGTACGGGCTGCGCGCGTGAAGCCCCGAAAGGAGGATTTTGAATGGTTTATCTGTGGACGGTGCTGTCCGCGCTGATCGGCTATCTGCTGGGCTGCATTCCGGTGGGGGTGTTCATCGCCCGGTTCTATGGCAATCTGGATATCCGCAAGACCGGAAGCGGCAACTCCGGCACCACCAACGTGCTGCGCACGCTGGGCTGGTTTCCCAGCGTGATGACGCTGGTGGGCGACTGTCTGAAGGGCGTGCTGGGCGCGTGGATCGGCAAGCTGCTGGGCGGCGAGGCCGGCATGCTGCTGGGCGGCTTCTTCGCGGTGCTGGGGCACGATTTCCCCGTGTTCATGGGCTTCAAGGGCGGCAAGGGCATCGCCACCTCGCTGGGCATCACGTTTGTGATCTGCACGCCCGTGGCGCCGTGGCTGGTGGTGATCGTGCTGGCGATCGTGGCGGTCACGCGGATGATGTCGGTGGGCTCGCTGGTCGCGTCGCTGTCCTATCCGGTTCTGTTCTGGATCTATCTGCCCGAGGGCGCGAACCGGACGCTGTACATCGTGTTCGCCGTGGCCACGATGCTGCTGTCGATCTTCTGCCATCGCTCGAACCTCCGGCGCCTCTTCCGGGGCGAGGAGAATAGGCTGGACTTCGGAAAAATCACCCGGATCTCCCGGGATTACATGAAAAAGCACCGCGAGAAGCGGGCGAAGAAATAAATCCGTATGCCCCCGCAGGGGGAGAGGAGCACAGTTATGGGAAAGAGAATTCTGATCGGACTGGACGTGGGTACGTCCGGCGCGAAGTGCATTGCCGCCGACGAGGACGGCCGCGTGCTGGCGTCGTCCACGCAGGAGTATCCGCTGTACACACCCCGCCCCGGCTGGGCGGAGCAGAACCCGGAGGACTGGTTTGAGGCCTGCGTCCGCGGGCTGAACGCCATTCTGCCGAAGGTGGACCCAAGCGCGATCGCGGGCGTGAGCTTTTCCGGCCAGATGCACGGGCTCGTGGCGCTGGACGGGGAGAACCGGGTCATCCGCCCGGCCATCCTCTGGTGCGACCAGCGCACGGAAAAGCAGTGCGAATGGATCGCCGCGCGCGCGGGCAATCTGCTGGAATACACCAACAACCGCATGCTCACCGGCTATACCGGCGGCAAG
The DNA here is from genome assembly GCA_051883655.1 of Candidatus Faecivicinus sp. Classification (GTDB taxonomy): domain Bacteria; phylum Bacillota; class Clostridia; order Christensenellales; family Aristaeellaceae; genus Faecivicinus. The sequence continues at coordinate 5,115 of JBJEUD010000179.1, forward strand.
ATTCTCTGGCTGCGCGACGAGGAGCCGGAGAACTTCGCGCGGATGAAGACCTTCGTCTGCCCCAAGGATTACATCAGGTATCGCCTGACGGGCGAGCTGGGCATCGACGTGTCCGACGCGTCCGGAACCGGGTTCTTTGACACCCGTGCCCGCCGCTGGAGCGACGCGCTGATCGATATCGCCGGGCTGGACCGGTCGATCTTCCCCGAGGCGCATGAATCCACGGAGCTGGCCGGGCGCGTCACCCGGGAGGCCGCGGAGCGCACGGGGCTGCCGGAGGGCCTGAGCGTCTACTTCGGCGGCGGCGACGCGGTGATTCAGACCACCGGCGCGGGCCTGGTGCGCCCGGGCATCCTGGGCGTGGTCATCGGCACGGCGGGCAACGTCTCCATGGGCCTGGACGCCTTCCACGCCAATCCCAACGGCGATCTGCAGATGTTCTGCAACAACGAGCCGGGGCTGTGGCACAGCCTGGGCTGTCCGCTGACCTCCGGCGGCGCGTACCGCTGGTACCGCGACGAGCTCTGCCAGCACCATGCCGCCGCGGCAAGGGCGGCCGGCAGAAACGTCTACGATCTGATGGGCGAGGAGGCCGCGCAGTCCCGGCCCGGCGCGAACGGTGTGATCTTCACCCCGTATCTCACCGGCGAGCGCTGTCCCTATCCCGATCCCAACGCCCGCGGCGCGTTCTACGGCCTGAGCCTGAACACCCGGCGCGCGGACATCACCCGCGCGGTGATGGAGGGCGTGACCTACTCGCTCAAGCAGGTGATCGACCTGATGGCGGGCTTTGCGAAGTGCGAGAAGGTGTATTCCTCCGGCGGCGGCAGCGCCTCCGCGCTGTGGCGGCAGATTCAGGCCGATGTGTTCGACCTGCCGGTGTACACCATGTCCGCGGCCAGCGAGGGCGGCGCGTACGGCGCGATCATGGTCGCCGGCGTGGGCGCGGGCGTGTGGAAAAACCTGAGCGAGGCCGCCGGCATTGTGCGCGTGGAGACCGAGACGCTGCCCAACCGCGAGAATCAGAAGGCCTACAGGGACTCCTTCGAGATCTATTCCCGGCTCTATCCGGCGCTGAAGCCGGTGTACGACCTGAGCGCGTCGAAGGGCTATTGACGGCGCGGCCCGGGAGGGCGCGCTCCGCGCCCCCTCTGCTGAATGCACTGCGGGACGGCTTCCGTTGGAAACGGACGGAAGCCGTCCCGCTTTTGCGCTGTTCGGGGCGTTTGTCGCTTCGGCGCATGGTGAATGCGCAGGAGGTCACATAACGTTAAACATATGGGCTCATTGCTTGAAAAATCTCATCAAATTTGATAAAATAAGCGTAGTTTCAACGTGCGATTCGTCGATGGCTGAACGACCCAAACCAGTTGTCGGCGGCCGCTTTTTTCTTCTTTTGGGATGAGGTGATTCATATGTTTCAGGTCAACGACATCGTGCTCTACAACCAGACCGACGTCTGCCGCGTGCAGGACGTCCGGAAGATGCCCTTCCTCGGCCAGGAGCGCATCGATTACTACGTGCTCAAGCCCGTCTATGAGGACTCGCCGTCCAACTCCACGGTGTACGTTCCCGTGAATGCCGATGAATCCCGCCTGCGCCGCGCCTTCACGGCCGACGAGCTGCGGCAGATGCTGAACGATGATTCCATCCATGTCGCGTGGATCGACAGCCCGATGATCCGCAAGAAGGAGTACACCGAGATCCTCAACCGCAGCCATCCCCGGGAGCTGATCGGACTGATCCGCACCGTCGCCCGCCGCCGCGCGGAGAAGCTGCGCGCCGGGCAGAAGTTCAGCGACGCGGACGAGAAGTATCTCGCCGGCGCGGAGAAGCGGCTGTATCCGCTGTTCAGGTACATATTGAACGTGGAGTGGAGCGACTTCCTGCCCATGATCGCCGGGGAGGACGTCCGCGTGGAGCGGAAGCTGGACCTGACCGGCATGTGAGCCCGGCGATGGAACGGCGCGAAAAGGGGCTGTCTCATTAAGCGTTATATTGCACAAAGAATCGCCTGTAAAACACTTTTTTGGTGTTCTACAGGCGATTTTCGTCGATTATCTGTGCAGTTCGTCCTTAGTGAGACAGTCCCTATTTGTCCCGGGTCAGCTCATGCGGCTGCGGTAGCCGGCCGCGAGGCGGTCGAAGCCCGCGGTGTCGGTGCGGTCGAACGCGCCGAGGATGGAGTCGTTCTGCGCCTCGGCCAGCCCCTTCATGGAGTCCACCGTCTCGGCGGTGAGGGCGTAGTAGACGTTTTTGGCGTCCACCGCCGCCTGGTAGGCGGCGTCGGAGGGATTGGCCAGATAGTCGTTCATGGCGTTGACCGCGGTCTGATAGGCGGTCATGCGCGCATTGTCCATGCACTTGATCTGCTGCGCGCAGCTGACCAGCTCGGAGGCGTTGGTCAGCTTTTCGCTGATCTCCTGGCCGGCGGCGACGACCGCGCCGGGAGCCGTCCTGGCCAGCGCCTTCTGGGCGGCGCTGCTCAGCTTGTCCGTCGCCAGGTCGAGGCCGTTGCTGGCCAGCACGTAGGCCTTCGCGAAGGCGGGGTCCTTCAGCTGCTCCATCAGCGCGGCGGTCTGGGAGAGCATCGGGTCGCCGGAGCTGCGCAGGCCGCTGCAGATGCTCGCGAGCCGCGCGGGATCGGCGCTGCGAATGGCGGTGTATTCCCTGTAGGCGTTGAGCAGCTGTTTGGCAGCGTCCAGATTCTTTTTCAGGTCGTCCAGACTCTTGACGTTGAGCTTGCCCGCGAGGGGGAGATCGTCGAGAAACGCCTCGAAATCCGCGCCCAGCTCGCCGTCCGAGAGGACGGTGGCCAGATCGACGGCGATGCCCTTTGCGCTGTCGAAGCTGTCGGCAAAGTCGGACGCGCCGTCCACCGCGTGGCTGACGATGCCCTTCTGTCCGCCGGTGCTGATGGAGGAATAGAGGGCGAGCATCAGATCGTGCGCGCCCTTCGGCAGTCCGTCGGCGATGTTGCCGGAGGCGGTGGTGTAGAACAGCCCCAGAAAGCCGGTCATGCTGTCCAGCCTGTCGCGGTTCACGAAGCCGTTGAAATTCGCATCATCCAGCTGCAGCAGTTTCAGCATCTGGCGAATGGCCTCCATCTGCTCCTCCTGCAGGGCCTGGGCCCCGGAGGAGAGCTCCCCATCGCCGGAGAGGAAGGCGTCCGCCAGCGTGCTGACCCGTTTTTCCGCCGCCTCAAACAGGTCGATGACGCCGTTGATGGTCTGCACCGTGGCGCGCACATGCGCCTCTTCCGCCTGCATGGACTGCAGCAGCGCCTGCAGCCGCGCTGCGGCCGTGCCGCCGCCGGAGAAGGTTGCGTGGCTGAGCCGGATGCTGCGGTCGGAGAGATCCAGCTCGCCGCCGTTTTCAGAGGTCATGTGCAGGCCGGAAAGCCCGGACCGGGCGGAGCCGATGGCGTCTGCCAGCGCGCCGAGCTGGCGGGCGATGCCCGCGAGGCCGTTTGAGGAAAACAGAATCCTGTCGCTCATGGTCAATCTCCTTGATCGTTTGCTGTGAACAGTATACGGGATTTCGACCCTGCGCGCAATGGAACGCGACGAAATGCGGGTTTCAGGAGATGAACGGCAGCCGCAGGATTCAGCGCAGCGCCTTCAGAAGCGCGGTGCAGCCCTCGAGCACATCCGAGTAGGTCTCTTCGAAATTGCCGGTGTACCAGGGGTCGGCGATATCGCGCCCGGAGCCCGCGAAGGACAGCAGACTGCGGATCTTGCCGTCGGGGTCGCCGCCGCAGATGCGCTGCATGTTGCGCAGATTGTAGCGGTCCATGCCGATGAGCAGGTCGTAGCGGTCGTAGTCCCGGCGGGTCATCTGCCGCGCGGCGTGATTTCCGCAGGGCACGCCCTCGCGGCGCAGCTTCTCCCGCGTGCCGGGGTGGACAGGGTTGCCGATCTCCTCGGTGCTCGTCGCCGCCGAGTCGATCTCAAACCGGCTCTCCAGCCCTTCCTTTTTCACAAGATCCTTCATCACAAACTCCGCCATCGGCGACCGGCAGATATTGCCGTGGCA
>JBJEUD010000180.1:0-2522 GCA_051883655.1 Candidatus Faecivicinus sp.
CGAGATGAACTACGAGGGCGCCGCCGTCTATCGCGACCGCATCCGCGCCGTGGAAGCCCTGATCGAAAAGCAGACCGCCATCTCCACCACCGCCTCCGACCGCGACGTGATCGCCACCCTCCACCACGACGCCGACGCCCTCGTCTGCATCCTGTTCATCCGCTCCGGCCGGCTGATCGGCTCGGAAAAGTTCACCCTTGAGGGCGCGGGCGACGACGATTCCGGCGAAATCCTCACCCAGTTCATGCTCCAGTACTACGGCCCCGAAAACGTCCCGCCCCAGGAGATCCTCTTAAGCGCCGTCGTCCACGAGCAGTCCATCGTCGAACAGCTGCTCACCGAACAGGCCGGCCACCGCGTCTATGTCCGCACCCCCCAGAAGGGCGACAAGATGCGCCAGATCTCCGTGGCCATGAAAAACCTCCGCGACGAGGCCGGCAAGCTGGACAAAAAGCTGGCCGACAGCCGCGCCCGCACCATCGGCGCCGCCGAGGAGCTGGGCCGGATCCTCGGCCTGAAAAAGACGCCCCGCCGCATCGAGGGCTACGATATCTCCAACACCCAGGGCGTGCTCAGCGTGGGCAGCGAGGTGGTGATGATCGACGGCGTGTGCGCCAACAAGGAGTATCGCCACTACCGCATCAAGACCGTCCAGGGCGCAAACGACTTCGCGTCGATGCACGAGGTCATCACCCGCCGCCTGACCCACGGCCTCAACGAGCTGGCCGAGCGCCAGGCCGCCGGTCTGGACCCCCGGGGCGGCAAGTTCTCCGACCTGCCCGACCTGATCCTCATCGACGGCGGCCGCGAGCAGCTGGCCTTCGCCCAGGACGCCATGCACGCGCTGGGGCTGGACATCCCCATGTTCGGCCTGGCCAAGCGCATCGAGGAAATCTGGCTGCCGTACAGCGACATGTCCATCGTGCTGGACCGCCATTCCAACGCGCTGCACCTGATCCAGCGGCTGCGCGACGAGGCCCACCGCTTCGCCATCACCCATCACCGCGCCCTGCGCGGCAGCGCGTCGGTGGCCTCGCGGCTGGACGGCGTGGCCGGCGTCGGCCCCGCGCGGCGCAAGAGCGTATTGAAGTACTTCAAAACCGTGGAGGCACTCAAGGCCGCGTCGGTGGACGAGATCGCCAAAGTGCCGGGACTTCCGGAAAGCGTGGCCTGCAACATCTGGCAGATGCTCCACGAGGAGCCGAAGGGAGAGGAATCGGATGAATGACCGGGCGCTGCTTCTGTACAACACGCTGAAAAACGTCCACTCCCTTGCCCGCGCGCCCAAGGCCGAGGTGGCCCGGGACCTCTGCGGGCTGCAGGCGCAGTTTTCCCGCAACCCCCAGATCTCGCTGCGCCTGCGCGCCAGCGACTACTCCGACGCGGACTGGGACGGCGGCCTGGTGAAGATCTGGAGCCACCGCAGCACCATCCACATGGTGCGCCGCGAGGAGCTGGGGCTGTTCCTGTCCGCCGCGGGCCAGAGCGGGCCGTTCCGCGACGGCTGGTGGGGCATGACCGCCGGAGAGCAGGCGCGCTGGGCGCCGTTCATCCAGGAGCAGATCGCGCTGGGCAACGACGCCCGCGACGGCCTGAAGCAGGCGTGCATGCAGGCCGGAATGACCGCAGAGCTGGTTCAGAAGGCGTTTTACGGCTGGGGCGGCCTGATCAAGGAGATGGCCTGGCGGGGCATGCTGGTGTGCGGCACCGGCACGGACAAGCGCTACGCGCTGCCGGGGGAAATCGAATGGATGGACCGGGACGACGCACGGCGGATTCTCGTGCGCCGGTACTTCAGCACCTTCGGCCCCGCCACCCGTCAGGACTGCAGGACGTTCTTCGGCTACCCAGCGAAGGAGCTGGATCCAATCCTGAAGGAAATCCTGCCGGAGCTGACCGAAACTGCGCTGAACGGAGCGCGGTACTATCACGCGCGCCCGCTGGAGGAGGGCGAGATTCCGCCCTGCGTGCTGCTGCCGGGATTCGACCAGGCGGTGATGGCGTACCGCGACCGGGACCGGCTGGCGGACGCAGCGCACCGGCAGAAGGTGGTCAACGCGGCGGGCATCGTGTTTCCCGTGGCGGTGCTGCGGGGCCGGGCGCGGGCGCGGTGGAAGCTGGACGGGGAGAAAATTCTGGTAACGCCCTTCGAGCGCCTGCTGAAGAAGGACGAGGCCGCCCTGAAGCGCGCCGCCCGCCGGGAACTGAACGTCCGGCAGGTGGAATTTGCCGAGGATTAGGCGAGCCCGCCGGCGCATCCATCCGCGCCCGAAGCCGTCCTTGCGCCGGCACAGGCAGACGACCGGCTATCGTCCCGCGACCGAATCCGTCCTTCGCGCGGAAACAGGCAGACGATAGTCAATCGTCCCGCGACCGAAGCCATCCTTGCACGAATGCGGTTGATTGATATTGAAAGAAAACAGCGATCCACATGGACCGCTGTTTTTTGATTTCACCGGACTTTTCCCCGCGCCTATTCCTCCCGGGCCCTGTACCTCCTGCGGTACTCCGTGGGCGCGATG
>JBJEUD010000180.1:2622-9135 GCA_051883655.1 Candidatus Faecivicinus sp.
CCGCGCCTATTCCTCCCGGGCCCTGTACCTCCTGCGGTACTCCGTGGGCGCGATGCCGTACTGCTCCGCAAAGGCCCGGTTGAACGTCCGCTGCGCCTCAAACCCGCAGTCATACGCGATCTGCGTGACGCTCCAGTCCGTCTCCCGCAGCAGCAGACACGCATGGTCCACCCGCAGCGCGTTCACATACCTCCTGAAGTTCGTGCCCAGCCGCTGGGAAAACAGGTGCGAAAGGTGGGATTTGCTCACGCCCAGACTCCTGGACACGCTCTCCAGCGTCACCGGCTCCGCAAACCGCTCCGAAAGATGGGCGATCACCCGATAGGCGATGTCCGTCACTTCCCTTCTCCCGCCGGTCAGCCCCAGCCTCGGCAGCGCCCGCGCCAGCGCCACCTGAATATACCCCCGCATCGCCCGCTCGTCGCCGCCCTGGGCGCACTCCCTGCGCAGCTGCTCCATGCACAGGCCCACGTCCTGGGGCAGCTCCGCCGCCCGCAGCAGCGGCCGCTCCGGCTGCATCCGCGTCAGCGCGGCCGCAAAATCGCCGCACAGCTCCGGCGAGAAGATCAGCATCAGCGCCCGCGCGCGCTCCGGCTCCAGATAGCCGTGCACGCTGCCCGGAAAGCACACGCACAGGTCCCCCGGCTCCATCCGCCACAGCGCGCCGTTCACCGTCATCGCCGCGCGCCCCTCGAACAGGTACAGAAGCTCCGCCTGCGTGTGCAGATGCTCCGGAAACGCCGCCGCGTCCGTCTCCTGCACCCGCAGCCGGTCGCTCAGCTCCTCGAAATAGGGCCTCATGCCGCTCCCCCCTCCGATTGCATCTTTTGTCCAGAATCCGCGCGTCTTCTTGCGCTCATTATACCGCCCCGAATGCTATAATACAAGCAAAAAAACAGGAGGGATTCCCTTGAAAAAGGCATGGATCTTCCAGGGCGGCTGGGACGGCCACGAGCCCGTTCAGACCTCCGCCCGCTTCGCCGGCATGCTGCAGAAGCACGGCTATGAGACCACCATCTTCGACACCCTCGACCCCCTCGCCAGCCTCGACGACCTGATGCAGCTGGACATCATGGTGTTCTGCTGGACCATGGGCGAGATCCGCCCGGAGTACACCCGCAACGTGGCGAAGGCCGTGGGCGCGGGCGTGGGCCTGGCCGGCTGCCACGGCGGCATGTGCGATTCCTTCCGCCAGGACACCGAATGGCAGTTCATCACCGGCGGCCAGTGGGTCTCCCATCCCGGCGGAGACGGCGTGGAGTACACCGTGAACATCCGCCATGGCTCCAGCCCCATCACCGAGGGCCTCGAGGACTTCACCGTCTGCAGCGAGCACTACTACCTCCACGTCGACCCCGCCATCGAGGTGCTGGCCACCACCCGCTTCCCCGCGGTGCCCTACTATCACATCTCCAACAAGCCCGTGGACATGCCCGTGGCCTGGACCAAGTTCTGGGGCAACGGCCGCGTGTTCTACACCTCCCTGGGCCATCACGACGACGTGTTTGAAAAATCCCCCTCCGCCGCCGTGCTCATGGAGCGCGGCCTGGTCTGGGCCGCCGAGGGCAAGCGGATCGCCGTCGAGCAGAATTTGACCACCGAGCGCTTCGAAAACACCGCCAAAATGTATTGATTCACAGGAGGCTGAACCGCATGAAAACCGTGAAAGTCGCCATGATCGGCGTGGGCAACATCAGCGGCATCTATCTGGAAAACCTGACGAAGACCTTCAGGGAGGTCGAGCTGATCGGCGTGTGCGACCTGGTGCGCGAGCGCGCCGAGAAGGCGCAGCGCGACTACAATATCCCCAAAATCTACGACACCATGCACGACGCCTTCGCCGACCCGGAGGTGCAGCTGGTGCTGAACCTGACCCGCCCCTACGAGCACTTCGCCGTCAGCAAGGCCGCGCTGGAGGCCGGCAAGCACGTGTACAGCGAAAAGCCGCTGGGCGCGGATCTTGCCGAGGGCAGGGCGCTGGCAACGCTGGCCCGCGAAAAGGGCCTGATGCTGGGCGGCGCGCCGGACACGTTCCTCGGCGCAGGCATCCAGACCTGCCGCCGGCTGATCGACGACGGCTACATCGGCACGCCCATCGGCAGCGCCGCCTACATGATCGGCTGCGGCCACGAGAGCTGGCACCCCGATCCGGAGTTCTACTACAAGCGCGGCGGCGGCCCCATGTTCGACATGGGCCCCTACTATCTCACCGCCATGATCAACCTGATGGGCGGCGTGGACCGCGTGATGAGCGCCAGCCGGATCACCTTCCCGAAGCGCACCATCACCAGCCAGCCGCTGTCCGGCACCGTGATCGACGTGGACGTGAACACCTACATCGCCGGCACCGTGCAGTATGCCTCCGGCGCCATCGGCACCATCTTCACCACCTTCGACGTGCAGTTCCCCCGGGAGAAGTCCCGCTTCATCGAGATCTACGGCAGCGAGGGCACCCTCTTCGTGCCCGATCCCAACAACTTCTCCGGCAGCATCCAGCTCTTCCGCCCGGAGGAGGGCGTGTGCAGGGAGATCCCCATGATGTACGGCTATCCGGAGAACTCCCGCGGCCTGGGCCTGGCGGACATGGCCAAGGCGCTGCTCACCGGCCGCGAGGCCCGCTGCGCCGTCCAGCAGACCTACCACGTGCTGGAGATCATCGAGGGCTTCGAGACCAGCGCCCGCACCGGCGCCTGGACGAAGATCGAATCCGAATACCACCGCGCCCCGGCAATGGTCCGCCCCGCGCTGAAGGGCATTCTGGACTGAACCGATCGCCCGGAAGGCAATGCCTTCCGGGCGTATTTTTTTGCAAAATTCCTGCATCAACTTGCAAAACAGGTGCTTCCGGGGAGAGCCGCGCGCACACGGATTTTCGCGTCTCTTGCCGCCGATTCGACACAAAACGCTGTGTTTATGCGCGTTTTGAACACAAATTCGCAAGCGTTTCGTTATTCAAGTGTTAAATAAAATTGCAAATTTAATGACTGTTATAGACAGATTTTTCCTCTATTGGTATAATGTACCGTGGGATTCGTGGAATGAGATGCCGTCTGACCTTGAGCCGCGCTGTTGGGCGGCGATGGAGTTACCGCTTGCGTGACCGGACCGGCGCTCATTTCGATGCTTTCGGGGAAGGAGGAACCGACTGACCTTTTGCATTGCAAGCGACTCATGTGTGAGAAAGGACCTGATTCAATGAAAAGACTGATTAGCGTCGTGCTGTGCCTGCTGATGCTGTGCGGCATGACCCTGAACGTGCTGGCCGAGACCGCGACCGAGGTCGTGACTCCGGTCGAACCCGAGCAGACCGAACAGACCGAAACCGTGACCGCCAACGTCCAGGTCGTGAATCTGGAAGTGGCGGAGACCGGCGCAGAGACCCCGGCCGACTCCACCGAAGAGGGCGACTCCGACGGCCCCGTCTACGACGTTGACCCCGATGCTCCCGCCGAGGGCGCCGACCCCGAAGCGCCCGCCGAAGGCGAAGAGCCCGATGCTCCCGCCGAAGGCGACGAGCCCGCCGAAGGCGAAGAGCCTGAAGAGCCCGAAGAGACCTCCAACCCCATCCTCGACCTGCTGGACGAGGTTGGCGACCCCATCGACGTGTACGAGAACACCTATGAGAACGGCGACGGCACCTCTCCCATCGCGAGCGTGTCCATCGACGAACTGAACACGTACCTCCTGGAGGAGAATGAGGGCACCGCCGACTACGATTTCTACTATGCCTTCGCCCGCAGCATGGGCTTCGGCGATGACATCGCAGTGATCCGCGAAAAGCTGGATGCTCTCGTGACCGAGTACAATGACAGCCTCGCCGCCTATGATGATTACATCGACGCTCAGATTGCGTACGATCAGTACCTCATCGACCTGGAAAACTGGCAGAACGATCCCGAAGGATATGAGGAGCCCACCCCCGTCGAGGCGCCCGTTCCCGTCGAGGAGCCCACGATGCCCATGATCGACGTGACCCAGATCGTCGTCGACACCGACCGCGAGATTGAGGACGCCGCGTTCGAGGACGTCGACGGCAATTCCCAGGAGGGCAGCAAGGTGACCGTGACCATCGATCCCAGCGCCATCTATCAGCTGACCTACGACGGCAACGAGCAGGTCACCATCACCCAGCCCGTGGAGGCCGTCGGCACCGACTTCGTGCTGACCCTGGACTTCTCCGGCAGCATGAGCAGTTCCGGCAAGTGCGTCGCCATGCTCAAGGCGCTGAAGACCCTGATGGCCAAGATCATGGAGAACCCGAACAACAACGTCAGCATCGTTGTCTACGGCCAGGGTTCCGCGCAGTTCTCCGCGAACATCAACGGCACGTCGCTGTCCGTGTTCAGCAGCGCCGCCGGCCTGACCGTGGACGACGTCTTCAACGGCGTCATCGACGGCTCCATGGACGTCAGCCTCAACGACCTGATCAACAGCAGCAGCAGCAACGCCACCTACACGGTGGAAAGAGCCTTCGGCATCGGCAGCCTGACCTATACCAACAACGCCCTCGAGCTCGCCGAGACGGTTCTGAGCGACATCATCAGCAGCCGCTCCGAGGAGGGCCGCAACTCCGGCGTCGTGCTCTTCACCGACGGCGAGGACAACGGCTCCTATGACAGGGGCGAAATCGTCCTGACGGAGGCCGATCTGGCCGAGAAGTACGGTGCGACCGTCGTCAACGTCGCGCTGGGCAACATCAACTGCCGGGACTACCTCGATCCCACCGACGACAACTATCTGTACAGCGAGAACAGCGACAGCGAGCAGATCGTGGCTGAGCATGACCCGGAGACCGAGGCTCTGCTGAAGGAGCGCGTCGTGTTCTACAACATCCCCGAGTACACCGATCACGACGTCGCCGAGAAGATCACCGACATGTTCACCCAGGCCTTCAAGCAGATCACCACCGAAGAGGTCCAGCTGCACAGCATGGAGCTGACCCAGGGCCTGCTGACCGCCGTGAACACCAAGCTGATCGAGACCATCCCCAGCACCATGAAGCTGGTCCAGACCGCGGATGACACCTGGGAGTTCGTCGGCGAGGACGAGGACGGCAACACCGTCATCTGCTGGGAGATCGGCGATCTGTACTCCGGCGAGAAGTACAGCTACTCCTACTTCATCGTCCCGCTGGACGAGAAGACCGACGTGAAGGGCACCTTCGCCACGCTGGATCATGACACCGTGGTCGTGACCGAGCCCGTGGACAAGGTCATCAACGCCCAGGACGGCGATGAGACCCGCGTGGCCATCGTCTATCACGACGAGTACGAGAAGTCCTCCGATTCCAAGTCCACCCTGCCCAAGACCGGCGACGCCTCCGTCCCCGCCATCGCGCTGTGGACGCTGATCGCCGTCAGCGCGCTGGGTCTGGTCGCTTCCAAGCGCCGCACCTGCCGCTAAGGCAATCCTTCCGCGCCGGGCCGCCCTGGTCCGGCGCTTTTTTCAGCGAAGTCCACGCGGATCTTCTGAAAGGAGCGTATCATGAAGCGCAGAACCTCAAGGCGCAGGAAACAGCGCTTTCCCTTTCTCTTGCTCAGGCTGGTGTGCATATTGACCATCCTGCTGTGCGCGGTGGGGCTCATCGCCAAGGCCGCCGTGCGCCAGCGCAATGAGCAGGCCCAGGCCGAAATGCACACGCTGTTTTACGGGACGCAGGAGGGCTCCGGCGCCACGATCGCCCCCCTGTCCGAGGCCGCCACCGCCGCCCCCGAGGAGACGCCCATGGCCGGCCCCTGGGACAAGGCCCTCGAGCCCCGGGCCGCCTTCGAGAGCCTGCTCCTGGTCAACCCCGACACCAAGGGCTGGCTGACCGCCGGCGACGCCATCGACACCGCCGTCACCCAGCGGGACAACGAGTTCTACCTCAGCCACAACTTCTTCGGCGAGGCGGCCAGCGAGGGCATGGCCTTCATGGACGCCGGCTGCTGCGTGCTGCCCGAGGACACCCACTTCATCATCCACGGCCACAACATGCGCAACGGCACCGTGTTCGGCCGCCTGGACGACTTCCGCAGCGCCGACTATCTGAAGGCGCATCCCGTAATCCATTACAACACCCTCTACCGGGACGCCGCCTACGTGCCCATCGCCATCTTCGACATCTCCGCCGAGCCGGATGAGCCCAATTACATGGACATCCAGCAGTTCAACTTCGATTCCGACCAGGACTTCGCCGCCTTCGCGGCCGACGCCAAGTCCCGCTCCGCCATCGATCTGCCCTTCGACGCCCAGCCCGGCGACCGCCTGCTGTCGCTGATCACCTGCAGCTACACCAACCGCAACGGCCGCCTGGTGGTGATGTGCCGCGAGCTCCGCGAGGGCGAGACCGAGGAGACCATCTCTGCGGAAATGGCGAAGATCGGCTGAACGCCCGAATGAGCGCATCCATCCTGCGCCGCCCCGCGCTTCGAGCCGGGGCGGCGCTTTGCGCTATTCGTCGCCCTTTTCGCGCAGGGCCTCCAGCGCGTTCATGACGGCCTTCGGATAGGGCACGCCCAGCAGCGCGCTGTT
>JBJEUD010000181.1:0-8982 GCA_051883655.1 Candidatus Faecivicinus sp.
CTTTCTATTCCAGCTTTTCTCTGCGCTGCATGGGCGCCTCCGGCGGGCGGGGCTCTGCCCCTGCACCCCGCAAGGGGGATGATCCCCCTTGACCCTTCTCCTGCTGCCGCCGTTTCTAATCCATCTTCTCCCATTTTCTCCCCGCCCCATTGCCAATTCCCGCAGTCTTCGCTATAATAGTATCGACCCAATCATGACAAAATTGGGGAAAAATCAGTGGATTAAGGGGAAAAATATGCCCGAAACTCTATTTTCCCGTGTGGATAAACTCCTCGCCCTCACCGGCATCAGCCGCACTGAGGCGCGCAAAATCATCACCGCCGGCCGCGTCGCCGTCTCCGGCGTCGTCATCCGCGATCCCGGCGCAAAGGCCGCGCCCGACCAGCTCAACCTCGACGGCCAGCCCCTCTTCATCGAAACCGACCTCTACCTCATGCTCAACAAGCCCGCCGGCGTCGTCACCGCCACCGAGGACAAGCACCTCCCCACCGTCACCGACCTCCTCCCGGAAAAATACCGCCGCCGCAAGCTCGGCCCCGTCGGCCGGCTCGACCGCGACGTCACCGGCCTCGTCCTCCTCACCACCGACGGCGAACTTGCCCACCGCCTCATCTCTCCCAAATGGAAGGCCGAAAAAACCTACCGCGCCGTCTGCTCCGGCCGCCTCTCCCCCCGCGACGCCGACGCATTCCGCTCCGGCATCGCCCTCTCGGACTTCACCGCACAGCCCGCACAGATGAACATCCTGTCCGCCACAGACGAACACTCCGTCGCCGACGTCACCCTCACCGAGGGCAAGTTTCACCAGGTCAAGCGCATGTTCATCGCCATCGGCCACCCGCTTACCCACCTCCAGCGCATCCGCATCGGCTGCGTCACATTGGACCCAACCCTCGCCGAAGGCGACTTCCGCCCCCTCACGCCCGACGAAATCCGGGGCCTCAAGCGCCTCACATCCCTCGAAAAGGAGTAATCTCCCCATGAACGACCACTATTATACCCCCAACCCCACCTCCGCCCACGACCTGCGCCGCATCGGGTTTGAGGTGCTCGGCGAAGCCCTTCAGTTCGATACCGATGCGGGCGTGTTCTCCCGTGACGGACTCGACACCGGCTCCCGCGCGCTGCTCGAAGCCCTCCCCGAGCTCCGCGGCCGCGTGCTCGACCTCGGCTGCGGCTGGGGCGCAGTGGGCGTCACACTGAAAAAGCACTTCCCCCAAATCGACCTCACAATGACCGACGTCAACCAGCGCGCCGTCGATCTCGCCCGCCGGAACCTCGCCCTCAATGGCGTCTCCGCGCAGACCGTCCAGGGCGACGGCTTCGAAAATGTCCCCGGTACCTTCGACTTCGTCGTCACCAACCCGCCCATCCGCGCCGGAAAGCAGGCCATCTACCGCATGTTCGCCGACGCCCGCGACCGCCTCAATCCCGGCGGCAGCCTCTTCATCGTCATCCGCAAGCAGCAGGGCGCGCCCTCCGCGCTCAAGTACCTCCGCGAGCTCTTCGCCGATGCCCAGGTCATCGCCCGCGACGCAGGCTTCTGGGTCATCCAGTCCACAAACAGCACTTCTGCTGAATAATCCCATCCAAAACACCGCAGATCAACGATAATATGAATAAAACAGGATGCTCCGCCACCCGGCGAAAGCATCCTGTTTTCGCATCATCGATTTCCGGCCCTGCGCCGCGCGCGCCTGCGCATGCGGTTCGCATGAACCCTGCGCCGCAAGTCGCACCACTCCGGAATCATCAGCAGGCACAGCACAGCGCCCGCCGCCGGCCCAGCCAGCAGCCCGGCCGGATATCCTCCCATCTCCGGCACAGCGCCCGCGAAGCTCACCGCCGCCGCCACGAATAGCACCGCCGCGCCCGCAATGCCGTTCCAGTCCGCAGGCCCGTACAGCGCCATGGCGCATCCGCCGGCCAGCAGCACCAGCCCCGCCGCCGCCGCAAGCTCCCCCCAGGACAGCGCCAAAGCCATTCCCGCCTCCGCCAGCAGCGGCACAGCGGCCATTCCGGCCGAGATTGCGAGCATCCCCGCCGCCATCCACCGCTTGAAGCCGCCCGCCTCAAAGTGACTCCTGCGGAAGGTGCTCCGGCCCAGCTCCATCACCGCCAGCCCGGCGAAAAATCCCGCCGCCAGCACCGCCGATTCCCCCGCCGGCGCCCCGCACCGCCATTCCGCCGCCAACAGACACAGCGCCGGATACAGCAGCACCCGAAGCAGCCCGACGGGCAGATCCCGGAACAGCGCCGCCGACCCCGCCGGCCACTCCCTGCGCCGGAAGACCAGCAGAATCAGCCCGCTCAGCGCCAGCACCGCGCCGCCCGCCCAGCAGCAGGCCCGGGCGCGGGAGGGATCGTCCCCCGCGCTCAGCAGACACATCGCCATCGCGATGCCGGTCAGCGCGTCGGTCAGCGCCGCGCTTGCCGCGTCGCCCTGCCCCGCAAATCGCTCCTCCAGACACTTTACCGCCGCGAGAATCGCCCCCGCGCCAATCCAGTGCGCCACCTCCGCCGCACCCAGCGCCCCGCCGAGCGCACCCGCCAGCACCGGCGCAAAAAAAATGCCCGCGCCGGCGGCGATTCCCACCAGCCCCAGCGCCAGCAGCAGCGTCCCCGCCACCTTGCGCTCGCTGATCAACCGGGAAATGCTCCGCCCCAGCGCCTCCGGCGCGCCCAGCGAGCAGGCCCGCACGGCAATCGCCGCGCACATCAGCTTCATCGCCGCCCCACTCTGGCCCAGCGCTGCCGCCAGCAGCGCCGCCAGCGGCCCGCCCAGCCCCAGGATTCGCAGTTGTCCTCTTCTCATAAACACCTCACAGATCCGAGTTTCTTCTATTATATATATGCATCAGCCGCACGCCCGTCCCCTACCGCAGATCGGACCGCACGCTGAAAATGCCCGTGGTGCTGTCCCGCAGCGCAACGCGGAGGTCCAAATCCACGCCCGGCTCCACCCCGGCGGCGGTCAGCGCCATCTGCGTGCACTGCAGCGCCAGCTCCGGGAAGTTGTTCTCCTTGCTCAGATGCCCCAGCACGATCTGCCGCGCACCCCGCTCGGCCAGCGTCACGGCCGCGGAGGCCGCGTCGTCGTTGGACAGATGCCCCTTCCGGGACAGAATCCGCTTCTTCAGATCGTAGGGGTACGGCCCAGCCTGAAGCATGCCGGGATCGTAGTTCGACTCCAGCAGCACCGCGTCCGCGCCGGAGACGTGCTTCAGCCAGCTGTCGCGCACGCAGCCCAGATCGGTGGCCAGCGCAAACCGCGCCGCCTCCAGTTCAAAGACATACCCCACCGACTGCGCTGCGTCGTGGGGCGTGGAAAATCCCATGATCTCGATGGGTCCGAGAAAAAAGCCGACCTCCGGCTCGATGATGCACTGATTTTTCGTGGCGATCGCGCCGATCTTGCCGTCCATGGCCGCCCAAGTGCCCTCTGTGGCGTAGATGGGCAGGTCGAACTTGCGCGAGAGCACGCCGATGCCGCGAATGTGGTCCACGTGCTCGTGGGTCACCAGAATTCCGCTGAGACTGTCCGGCGGGACGCCGATGCCCTCCAGCGCCTGGGCAACCCGAGCGCCCGAAAGGCCGGCGTCCACCAGAATGTGCGCGGCGTCGCAGCCCACGTAGACCGCGTTGCCGCTGGAGCCGCTGAACAGCGGCGAGAAGCGCAGCTCCATCACCACACGCCGCTCAGATCGAACGGCGGAATGTACTTCTTGTCGGAGGCGGACAGCTCCTGCACAAAGCCGTCGTCCAGCCCGATCTCGATCAGGTGGTTGGAGACGCGGTCGTACTCCTCCTGGGTGATGCGGCGGTTCAGCTCGTCCACGCCCTCCACCTTGCCGCAGGGCACGTACTGGGCCATCAGGCTGACCCACGCGCCGGGCAGATTGTCCGCGATCCAGTCGAGGATCTCGATGGACTCGTCCGCGCAGCCGGGCAGCACCAGATGGCGCACGATCATACCGGACTGGATGAGGCCGTTGCGGTCCAGCCGCACGGGGCCGGCCTGGCGGAGCATCTCCTTGAGCGCGGGCGCGGCAAACTCGAAGTAGTTGGCGGCGCCGGAGTACTTCTTCGCGGTCTCGGCGCGGATGTACTTCAGATCGGGCAGATAGACCTGCACCGAGCCCTCGAAGCGCTTCAGGGTTTCCACGCGCTCGTAGCCGCTGCTGTTCCAGACGACGGGCACGGACAGCGGATACTCCAGCGAGTGGAGAATGGGCTCGGCGAAGTGGGTGGGGTTGACGAGGTTGATGTTGTGCGCGCCCTGGAGGATGAGCTCGGCGTAGACCTGCCTCAGACGGGTGACCGACAGGGGCTTGCCAAAGTTCTCATGGGAGATGGGGTAGTTCTGGCAGTAACAGCAGCGGAGGGAGCAGCCTGTGAAGAACACGGCGCCCGAGCCGCGGGTGCCGCTGATGACGGGCTCCTCGTCGAAGTGGAGCGCGGCGCGCGCGACCACGGGTTCGGTTCCCATGCGGCAGAAGCCGTTGCCGGAATGCAGATCCCGAATCGCGCTGCACATGCGGGGGCAGTCAGCACAGACATATTTCATGAGATTCCACCATCCTTTCTAATGTTTTTATAAACCAAAATCGTTCACATGAAACGCCGCATTTATGCGTTTCACGTGAAACAAAATGGACCATATAAAGGCAATTCAGCTTTGAATGTTCCACGTGAAACATCACTTTTTTCGCAAAGTGATCAGCCACACCTCGGCCTGAGAGCCGAAGCGCAGGTTTGCGCCCTCGCAGCCCAGCCCCTGGCTGACCAGCATCGGCGCGTCACCGTCGGTCCACCCGGAGGGATAGCGCCTCTCCCCGGCCTCCAGCGAGAGCACGCTGCGGCCCGCCACCTGGAGCTGACCGCCGTGGGTGTGCCCGGCCAGAATCAGGTCGGCCCACATCCCGCCGCCGCTCGCCTCGGCGATGCGCACGTCCACGGCCTTCGACGGCCGGTGCAGCAGCGCGATGGCGCACTGGCCGGCGCTCAGCTGCGCCGCGCAGGCGGCCACGTCGCCGCCCGTCTCGCCCACGCCCACCACCGCGATGGACTCTCCATTCTTCTCAATCGTGCACACGGCGCCGTCGATCAGCTGCACGCCGGAGCCGATCATCGCCATCTGCAGCGCATCCGCGCCGCCGTCGTTGTCGCCGGAGACGGCCAGCTTGCCCAGCGGCGCCTGAAAGTCGGCGATGGCCGCGAAGAAATCCCTGCGCGCGGCGATCTCGTCGGCCCCGGTTCGCCCGTTCAGCCGCTCCAGCAGCGTTGGCGACGCGTAGTCGCCGCCCAGCAGCAGCAGATCCGGCTTGAGCGCCTGCAGCTTCTGAAACACCTTGCGCACGCTCGCGGCATTGTTGGTGCCGCAGAGGTCCACGTCGGTCACGAACAGCACTCGCGTGCCGTCAAATTCCGCCGGGAGGTCGCTCAGCGCAACCTCCGCGTACCGGACGTGCACAATCCGTGCGTTCAGGTGCATCGCGCCCGCACCCAGCGCCAGCAGCGCCGCCGCAGCCACACCCACGGCCAGCCCGATGCGCCGCCTGCGCCTCGGCGCGGCCTTCTTTTTCTGTCGTCCCGCCATGGTCCTCCTTCAATGTTTCACGTGAAACATTTTCCAATCGTGACAGGAAATGCCCGATGTGAAACAGATGTGAATTTCATCGCCGAAATGTTGATATTTTGCCCAGTTTTGTTACAGCACCGTCGTTGCAACCGTTCCTTTCATCCATTATAATAGGAATGGTATTGCTATACAAGGGATTTTTTCATGAAATTTCCCGCACGGATTTTAATCTGAGAATCAGGAGGCTTCCATGGAGCGGAACCGCAAAGGCCGGCTGCCATGGGCGATTGTTCTGCTGATTTGTGTGCTTTCCTGCGCGATTGCCATCGGCAGCGCGCTTCTGATCAACCGCCTGCGCAGCTCCAGCTCCTTTGCCAGCTGCCAGACGCTGCTGCTCAGCAATGTGGGCAAGCTGGAGACCGTCAGCGACGGCTTCATCTGCTACGACGGCAGCACCATCTCCAAGGTCGGCGACGACGGCAAAAACCGCTGGACCAACATGGTGGGCGCGGATGCGGACTTCTCCGCCACCGACGCGGGCGTCGCCGCCTGGAACGGCAGGAAGCTCACCCTCATCAACAGCAGCTCCGGCGTGACCGACTACACCGGCAACATGGACGCCGACGTCCTCTCCGCCCACGTGGGCAGCGAGTACGCGGCCGTGCTGCTCGGCCCGGAGCACAACAGCACGATTGTCCTGATGGAGACCGGCGGCAGAAAGATCGACAGCATCACCCTGTCCGACCAGACTGTCATCGACTATGGATTCTTTTACAACGACACCCTCTTCTGGATCATGACCCTGGACACCAACGGCACCGCGCCCAGCTGTACCGTGAGCACCTATCGCCCCGGACGCCGCCTCGTCGGCTCCATCACCGACAGCGAACAGCTGCTCTACAAGGCCATCTTCCAGTCCACCCAGATCTGCGTCGCCGGCGATTCGCACCTCAAGGTGTTCAATTACAACGGCGTCGAGGAGACCGAAAAGCGCACCCTCATCTACGGCTGGACCCTCGCCGATGCCGACGAGTCCAGCGACATGCCGCTGATGGTCTTCACCCCCAACGGCCAGTACGACAGCACCGTCGCCATCAGCGACCTGCGCATGCTGCGCGGCTCCTCCGAGCAGATTGTGCGCATGCCCTACGGCTGCAGCGAGGTGATCGCCTCCGGCGACCGCGTCTACGGCTTCTCCAGCGAGGGCTACGTCATGATCGCCGTCATGGGCCGGCAGAAGGTCAGCGCCTATCAGCTGCCCGTCTACTTCGACCAGGTCTACGGCGTCACCCAAAACAACGTCGCTGTCCTCGGCTACGGCTCCACCATCTATCTCGTTTCACTCACCTGACGAATAGATGGCCCCGCCGCCGGGTACACTATTCACATAAAAACCAAATACTTCCTTTGAAACGGAATCGGGAGGGATAATTTTGAACATCATCGACATGATCATCATCGCGGTCTTCGTCTACTGCCTGCTGGCGGGCATGTACAAGGGCATGATCGCATCCGGCCTTTCCCTGTTCGGCTTCGCCGGCGCATGGTTCGGCGCGCAGGCCGTCTACGGGAGCATCGCGAACCTCGCCCTTTCCAACAGCACGCTCATGGCGGTGCTGAACCAGTATCTGGAGCCGGCGGGATTCTTCGCCGACCACGCCGTCGCCGCCTCCTCGGTCAGCGATATCGTCGCCGGCGGCGAGTCCGCCATCTCCGCCGCGGTCAGTTCGGTGGGCGAAAACTTCTCGTTCATCTCCGAGGCCTTCAGCGCCAACGTGCGCAGCCAGGCCTTCGCCAACCTCGGCATCTCCACCATGTCCGATTATTTCAACCAGACGCTGTGGGTCGCCGTGTTCAATGTGGCCGCGTTCATCGTCGCGTTCATCGTCTTCTATATCGTGATTTCCCTCGTGGTGAATCTGCTGGACCACGTCGTCAGCTTCCCGGTGCTCCGCAGCTGCGACTGGCTGGTGGGCGGCGTCTTCGGACTCCTCCGCGCCACCGTCGTCGTCGTCCTGCTGCTCACCGTGCTCCCGGCCCTGACCAACGTCATCGACCCGGAGCTCACCGCCAACCTGCTCTCAGGCTCCGCCCTCTACACCTTCGCCTCCCAGCTCGATCTGCTCGGCGCCGCCGGATGGATCCGCGGGCTCGTGATGGGCTGAGCGGGCTTTGGGGGGAGAGGAGACGCAAGGGGGAAAAACCTTTTTCTTTGGAAGAAAGAAAAAGGTTTTTCCCCCTTGACCCCCTTTTCGAAAAAGAAATCGATTGCGGCCTGCATGCAGGCCGCGGAGTTGTTTCTGGGAGGTTGGATCTTTTGTGACTTTCCGGTGGTCGGAAAGTCACAAAGGGCTGTGTGGGAGCCATTTTTGAGCTTTTGGGATTGAGGAGGGTTTATGGCTGGCAGAAGGCAGACGGTTGAGAAGTATGAGGAGCGCGGGGGCTCCGGGAAGGCCGGGCGGATTCTGGGGGCGGTGGCGCTGTATGGCGCGATGCTGCTGCTGGGATACATTGTGCTGGCGACGCCGGAGGCCGGAACCGCGATGGGCGCGATTCGGGATGTGCTCTGCGGCCTGGGCGGCACGCTGGCGATCGTGATTCCGCTGATCTTCGGCTGGGCGGCGACGCTGCTGGCGCTGGCCGCGGCGGGAAGGAAGGTCTCGGTGTGGAGGAGCGCTGTGGATGGCGTGCTGTTTGTGTGCCTGTTCACGGCGGTGCAGCTGGTGGTCGCCGAGGATGTGATTCACAATCGCATGACCATCATGACCTTCGCGAACTTCGTGAACAAATCCTATTCCTACGGCGCGGGCGGCGGCGCGATCGGCGCACTGCTGGCCTGGCCGCTGTATGGGTATCTGGGCAAGGTGGGCGGCATTCTGGCCACGATTCTGCTGGCGGTGCTGTCGCTCACGGCCACCGGAAAGCTCCAGAAACTGGCGCACTGGGCGGGCGACCGGGCGGACGACATCCAGCACGGCACCGAGCAGCGCCGCATGGAGCGCGAGAATGAACGCATGTTCGATGTTGAAGCGCCGCGCCCGCGCCGCCGCCGGGAGATCGACCCGGCCGGCGACGGGATTCAGCTTTCCCGCGACCCGCGGGCGGAGCGCTCGGGGACGCTGATCGACGATGCGCCCTTCGGAAAGGAGCTCGCCCCGGACGATGGCCCCAGCATGGCGGCGTTCGACGGTTCCCGCCGCCGCGCGAGCGACCGGAAGGCGCAGGCGGACATTCCCGAATCGCTGAAGGATCGCCCGCGCCGCCGTCCCGGCAGCAAGCCCGGCTCGGAGGCGGAGGCCGCCGGCGGCGCATCGCCGGAGTCCGCGCCCGGAAGGCCGGACCGCCCGCGCAGGCCTGCGCAGGGGGAAGCTGAGGAGCCGAATCGGCCGCGCAGGGCCGCG
>JBJEUD010000182.1:0-1579 GCA_051883655.1 Candidatus Faecivicinus sp.
TCCGGATCGACGAACAGCAGGCAGTCCTTCCACCAGACGAAGATCACATGCCGCGCCGCGCGCTGCGGACGGGCCGGAATGTGCAGTCCGCCGAGGATGCGGCTTCGCTCCAGCGTGAGATGACAGCTGCGGATATTTTCCATCTTCCGCATGGTCTCCGGCGGCAGAAGCTGCGGCGGCAGCGCTGCATCCGCCAGCTCCTCCGGGCGCAGCACCGCGGCGATGGCGCTCCAGTCCGCAATTTCCCCGCGCTCCACCGGCGTGAGGGTCTCTCCAATTCGATAGTACATGCGCAACGCCTCCAATCCCTGCGATTATACATCCGATATTCACAGCCTTCAACCCCACGGTTCAGGGAATTTCCGCAGGCCCTGTTAAAAAGCCCTAAAGATGCTTGCGGAATGCACTTTCTGTGCCTATACTGATTGCGAAAACGGGAAAACAGGAGATGAACGACATGACGCGCATGGGGCGCAATACCCTCCGATGGCAGGATATACTGATGGTTCCGCTGTTTCTGCTGGCGGCAACCGGCATCGGGGTTCTCTTTGATGCGATCGGTTTTCCGGAGACCAACATCGTGCTGGTGTATGTGGCGGCGGTGCTGCTGGTGGCCCGCTTTACCCGCGGGCTCTACTATGGCCTGGCGGCCTCGGTGATCGCCACCTTCGCCTTCAACTACTTCTTTACCGATCCCCGCTTCACTTTTGCGGTCAATGACACCAGCTATCTGATCACCTTCGCCATTATGATGTTCACCTCGCTGATCACCAGCGCCCTGACCGCCCGCGTGAAGAGGAGCGCCCGCGAGGCCACGGAGCGCGCGCAGGAGACGCAGGCGCTTTACCAGCTGACCAACCGCCTGTCGGACGCACAGAGTCTGGAGGACATCGGCGCTGTGGCCGTGGAGAGCGTCAGCCGAACCTTCTCCTGCCAGACGGCGTTCCTCGCCTTCGTCCGGGGCGTTCCGGAAAAGACCTTTCTGCAGTATGCGTCGGGCGGCGTGGTGCATCGTAAGCTGGATCCCCGCGACGAGGTGGCGCACCGGCTGGAATATCTGCGGGGCGACCATGTGGAGTCGGCGGAGTTCATCGAGTGGCCGGTGTACGGGCGCGAACAGATTCTGGGCGTGGTCAGATTGCCCCGGGAGGGTACGCCCTTGACCGATCACCAGCAGCAGCTGCTGCGCTCCATGCTGGAATCGGTGGCCATGGCCATCGACCGCCTCAACGCGGCGCAGGCCCAGCAGCGCTATCGGGAGGAGAGCCGTCAGGAGCGCTACCGCAGCAACCTGCTGCGCGCCATTTCCCACGATCTGCGCACGCCGCTGTCCGGCATCATGGGCACCAGCGAAATGATTCGGGATCTGTCTCAGCCCTCAGACCGGCGCTACACACTGGCAAAGGAGATCTGGAGCGACGCGGACTGGCTGCGCTCGCTGGTGGAGAACATCCTGAGCCTGACCCGGCTGGAGGACGGCAGTTTGCACATCAAAAAGCAGCCAGAAGCCGTGGAGGAGATCGTCGGCAGCGCCCTGAGCAAGATGGAGCGCCGCGCGCCGGAATACGAAATCGACGCG
>JBJEUD010000183.1:0-8558 GCA_051883655.1 Candidatus Faecivicinus sp.
GCGGGTATCCGCATCAATTTCAACCTGATCCTCCACGGTGGGAGAAACGCCCTCGACGAGGATGGCGTCAGCCAGCTTCTGGAACACTTCCACGGCCTCAGGGGTGTTGACCACGCACATGCCGTTTTCGTCGAACAGCTGGCCGCCGTTGTCGAACAGATAGTCATAGCCGAACTGCTGGCCGGTGGGTGCAATCGCAGTGCCGTAAACGCCGTTATCGGCGTCGGTCAGCTTCTTCGCGATCTCGATGAACTCATCCCAGGTCCAGTCGTCGGAGGGATACTCAACGCCCGCAGCGTCAAACATATCCTTGTTGTAGAACACGGCGATGCAGTCGTAGTCCTTCGGGATGCCCCACAGGGTGCCATCGACGGTGTGGGTATCGATGACGTGCTGCGGGAACTTGGTCAGATCCACAGCGCCGCTCTCGAACAGATCGCTGATGTCCAGCAGATAGCCGTTCACCGCATAGTCGCGCACGTTCAGCGCGTTGATGGAGAAGATGTCGGGCGCGGAGCCGGCCGGCAGACCGGTCACCAGCTTGTCCCAATACTGATCCCACGGTACCGTGCTTGCATTGACCTTGATTTCATCCTGGGACGCGTTGAATGCCTCAACCGCGGCCATGATGCCGGTTTCCTGCTCGCTCATCCAATAGTTCATCTCGAGTTCAACCGTAGCAAACGCGGTGGAGCTGAGAACCATCAGCAGGGCAAGGGTCAGGACGAGAAACTTCCTCATGAAAACACCTCCAAATTATTTTCAGCCGGACACCTGCCCGGCAGGGATTCAGGCTTTCAGGCCGGAGGTCGCAATGCCCTCCAGCATCTGCTTCTGGCCGATCAGGAAGACCAGCAGCATGGGCACCATGGCGTAAACGCCGGCGGTCATCTGAATGGGGATCTTCGTGGCGTACTGGCCCTGCATATTCGCGATGGCGATGGAGAGCACGTACAGGCGCTCCTTCGTCACGACGATCAGCGGCCACAGCATCTCATTCCAGCACCACAGCGTGGTGAGCACGCCGAAGGCGATCAGACCGTTCTTCACCAGCGGCAGCAGAATCTTCCAATAGATGCCGAAGAAGCTGCATCCGTCCAGCATGGCTGCTTCATCCAGTTCCCTGGGCATGGACATGAAGTTCTGCCTCAGGAAGAACGTTCCGAATATGCTGGGCAGATTGGGAATGATGATGCCCGCAAACGTGTCCAGCCACCCGAGCTTGAGCACGATCAGGAAGCGCGGGATGATGATCATCTGCGTCGGCACCATCAGAACCATCATGCAAACCAGGAAAATGACGTTCTTGCCCGGAAAATCGAGCCGCGCGAAGGCATAGGCCGCCATCGAGCAGGTGATAATCTGGAAAGCGACGGTAAT
Organism: Candidatus Faecivicinus sp.; assembly: GCA_051883655.1. GTDB lineage: Bacteria > Bacillota > Clostridia > Christensenellales > Aristaeellaceae > Faecivicinus. The sequence continues at coordinate 1,381 of JBJEUD010000183.1, forward strand.
CACCGTGACGGTAATCGTGTTGAGATAGTATCTGCCGAAGTTGTACTTCTGCAGCACATCCACGTAATTCTGCCACTGGGGCTCCTTGGGCAGCCAAACAATCGGCACCTTCATGGCCTCCGCCTGCGCTTTCAGACTGGTGAGGATCATCCACGCAAACGGCATGATCATGAAGATTGCCCAGAAGATCAGCATCACATAAAGGATGACGCGGCCGATCGGGAATCTTTTTCGAGCTTTCATATCGTCCGTCCTCCTCTATTCATAGTGAACCCACTTGTCCTGCATCTTGAACTGCACCAGCGTGAGCACCAGGATGATCACCAGCAGAACCACGGATTCCGCGGATGCAATGCCCAGCTTGTGCCTCAGGAAGCCCTTTTCATAGATGCCGTAAACCATCGTGCGATAGTACTGCATGAACTTGTCCGCCGTCGCGCCGGAGCCCGCCAGGGTATAGATGACGTCGAAGGCCTTCAGGCCGCCCATCAGCGACGTGATGGAGACGAAGAACAGCACGGGCGAGAGCAGCGGAACCGTGACGTTGGTAAACTGGTGGAACGAATTCGCGCCGTCGATCTGCGCCGCTTCGTAATAGCCCTTGGGGATATTCTTGAGACCCGCCAGCAGGATGATCATGTTGTAGCCCGCCGAGGACCACACGCCGACGATGATCACGCCCAGCATCATGAACCTCGGATCCGTCAGCCACTTCGGCCCCTCGATGCCGATCACCTTCAGCGCCTGATTCACAATGCCGTACTGGGAATTGAGCAGCGAACGCCACACCATGCCGACCGCAGCCGCCATCGTCACCGACGGCAGGAAGTAAATCACGCGGAAAACCGAACGGAAGCGGATCTCCTTGTTCAGCGCGTTGGCCAGCAGCACGCTGACGATCATCGATAGCGCCACCGAGACAAACGCGTAGTAAATCGTGTTCAGCAGTTCCCGCCACATATCCGAGCTGGCCGAGAACAGCGTAAAGTAGTTCTTCAACCCGACAAACTCATAGGTTACGTAATCCGGTCCCTCCGTCAGCGACAACCACATCGACCAAATCGTGGGGACAATGAAAAAGATCAAAATTCCCAGGACCACAGGCGCGATCATCAGATATGCCGACACACACTCCTGTTTGCGACGGGCCGTCATCGGTCCCTTCGCCATACGCACTCCCCCTTCTTGAAATCACGCGCTCCATTCCCCGCGGAATTTTAGCGGTGTTTTAACCTTTTCCCATCCTCATGGACATCGTACATAAAATCCATTTAACAAATTCATCTACATTATACCTATAATTCCACTTCCATGCAACAATCAATCGAACATTTAACTATTTATTAACATTTTTCTCAATGCATAATTAAAACAAACTCTCTCCAACATTTTCAATCAGTCGATCGATCTCTCGCGGATATATTCCTTCGGGGACACACGGTTGACGTGCTTGAACCGCGTGGAGAAATAGGACGGACTGGAAAAGCCCAGTGCGTCGGCCACCGCGGCGATATTTCCTCGGCTCTCCTGCAGAAGCCTGCGCGCCTCCGCCATGCGGATCTGCTCGTAATAGGCCATCGGAGAAGCGTCAAAATACCTCCTGAACAGCTGCTTGACCGCCGTGCCGCTCATGCCAACCTGCCTGCACAGATCGTCGAAGCGCAGACCTCCCTGAAGATGCGCCTTCATGTACTGCGTCATCGTCTCCATCAGCTTCGCCGTATCCGCGTCGGGACTGCGCCCCTGCGAGCCGTGCACATCGCCTGCAAAACGCTGCGTGCACAGCATGTCCATCAGCAGCTGCGTCAGAATCAGCCGCATGACATAGGTGCCGCCCGGGTGCTCCGGGTTGATCGTCCGCTCTCCGCGCTCCAGCGAGGAGGAAAACGCCCCGCCCGCCTCGCGCAGCAGCCCCTGGAGCAGCGATTCCTGGCGCGCGGACGCGCGGAAATGCCTGCGCTCGAAGCTCTGCATGGCGGGAGAATCGCAGGCGAAGGAAACCACGATCAGCTCCGGCGCGCGGGCATAGTTGGCCCAGATGCTGTGAAACTCGTCGGGTCGATGAAAGATCACATCCCCGCCGTTCAGCATCCAGACGTCCCCGTCCGCACCGATATCCACCTGTCCGCCCTTGACGTAGACCATCTCCCAGAACGGATGCCGCTCGCCCTTGAAGACATATCCCGTGGCGAACCGAAAATGATAGAATGAATAGATCGACGTCAGTTCGAGAATCGGATCCTCGTAAAACGCTTCCGGCAGCATGGCATTCACCTCTTCCCAAATTATAGGCGGGATTTTGCCCGATGTCAAATTTATAATGTCCAATATCAAAATTATATGCCGACCGCCTGTGATATAATCTAGGCAACCCGGGCGGGATGCAGAACCCGTCAGGATCACCTTTTCCGACAGTGCACCATACGCAGGAGGAATTTTTCAATGAAGCTCAATCAGTTTGGCGATACCGTTCGCCTCGCGATCCTCGGCCTGGGCTGCCGGGGCGTCGGCCAGATGAAGGTTCTGCTGGACATGCCCGACGTGCAGATCGCCGCCGTCTGCGACGCCTATGCCGATCGCGTGGAAAGCGCCCGCGAAATCGTCCGCGAAGCCAAGGGCACCGACCCCTTCGGCTCCACCGACCCCATCGAATGCATCCGCCGCGATGACGTGGACGCCGTCGTCGTGATGACCGGCTGGGAGACCCACATTCCGCTGTGCATCCAGGCGCTTCGCGCCGGCAAGCGCGTGGCCATGGAGGTCGGCGGCGCCACCTCCGTGGATGAATGCTGGCAGCTGGTCCATGCCAGCGAGGAGACCGGCATCCCCGTCATGCTGCTGGAGAACTGCTGCTACGGCGAGACCGAGCTGACGCTGCTGAAGATGATCCATGAAAATGTCTTTGGCACGGTGGTTCACTGCGCCGGCGCCTATTCCCACGATCTGCGGGATGAGATCGGCAACGGCGACATCAACCGCCACTACCGCCAGAATCACTTCCGGCACCGCAACGGCGAGCTCTATCCCACGCATGAGCTGGGCCCCATCTGCAACTATCTGAACATCAACCGCGGCAACCGCATGCTCACGCTGACCAGCATGGCCAGCAAGGCCTGCGGCATGCACGAATGGCTGGTCAAGAACCGCCCGGATTCTCCGCTGGCCAACGTCTCCTTCAACGAGGGCGACGTCGTGACCACCATGATCCGCTGCGCCAACGGCGAAACCATCCTGCTCACCCACGACTGCACGCTGCCCCGTCCCTACTCCCGCGGCGGCGTGGTGCGCGGCACCAAGGGCATGTGGATGGAGGACGGCCGGTCCATCTATCTCGAGGGAATCACGCCCCACGACGAGAACGACTGGGCCCATCATCCCGAGAGCGACAAGAAGTACATGGACCAGTACCGCCATCCGCTGTGGAAGGAGTACCGCGAGTTTGGCGTGCGCGGCAACCACGACGGCATGGATTACCTCGTGCTGCGCGCCTTCATTGAAAGCGTCCAGAACCAGACCGAGCCGCCCATCGACGTCTATGACGCCGCAGCCTGGATGTCCATCACGGCTCTGAGCGAGCAGTCCATCGCCATGGGCAGCGCGCCCGTCGCCATCCCCGACTTCACCGGCGGCCGCTGGTGCCTGCCCCGGAAGAATCCGGCGCGCGAGGAGTTCGACATCTGATCCGCCCGCATTCCGTCTGCAATCCAATATGGAAGCAAGGCCCGCGCAGTTCCCGCGCGGGCCTTTTGTATTGTATCAGTACTGCTCGATGTCCTGAAGCGCAGCGTAGCCTTCCTCTCCAGTGCGAACCTTGACGACGTTTTCCACATCGTAGACGAAGATCTTGCCGTCGCCGATATGGCCGGTATACAGCACCTTCTTCGCCGTTTCGATCACTGTGCGCACCGGCACCTTGCTGACGACGATCTCCACCTGCAGGCGGGGCAGCAGCGTGACCTCCTGAACAACGCCGCGGTAGTACTCCGGCTTGCCCTTCTGAATGCCGCAGCCGAGCACGTTGGTCACCGTCATGCCGGTGATGCCGATCTCCGTCATGGCATTCTTCAGCTTCTCGAACCGCTCCTGCTTGATCAGGATCTCGATCTTGGTCAGCTTCACATCGGAGGCCGTGACCGTTTTGGGCGTCTTGATCTGCACCGGTACCGCCTCGTCCACGGGCACCGCATTTGCAGGAATCTCCGCCACGCCCATCTCCGCATTGGTGGAGACCAGCGAGGGCATGAAATCGGAATAGGCATTCACAAGGCCGTGCTCCGGCAGATCCAGTCCGCTGAGCTCCTCCTCGGGGGTGACGCGCAGACCGACCGTCTTCTTGATCAGCGTGAACACAATGGTGATCGTCACAGCGGTCCAAGCGATGACCGAAACGACGCCCAGTGCCTGCACGCCCAGGAACTGCAGTCGGGACATGCCCGTGGTCGCCAGATCCGCGGAAGTGGCGAACACCGCCGTCAGCAGCGTGCCCACACAGCCGCACAGTCCGTGAACACCAACCGCGCCGACCGGATCGTCCACCTTCAGCTTCTGGTCGATGAACTCAATGCCGAACACCACGACAAACGCCGCAATCAGACCGATGAGCGCCGCGCCCCAGGGATCCACCATGTCGCAGCCCGCGGTGATCGCCACCAGGCCGGCCAGAGAGCCGTTCAGCGTCATGGAGACGTCAGGCTTCTTGTAGCGCACCCAGGTGATGATCATCACCGCCAGCGTGGCGACCGCCGCGGCGATGTTCGTGGTAAAGAACACCTTGCCGGCCACTTCCGCCGCGCCGTCGGTCATCGCAACCGTGGAGCCGCCATTGAAGCCAAACCAGCAGAACCAGAGAATGAACACGCCCAGCGCTGCAATCGGAATGTTGTGGCCGGGAATCGCGTGCGCCTTTCCGTCCTTGTCATACTTGCCGATTCTGGGTCCAAGCATTGCCGCGCCGATCAGGCCGCAGATGCCGCCGACCATGTGCACGGCCGTGGAGCCGGCAAAATCGTGGAAGCCCATCTGTGCCAGCCAGCCGCCGCCCCAGATCCAGTGTCCCTCAACGGGATAGATGATCAGGCTGATGGCCGCGGAGTAGAGGCAGTACGCGCTGAACTTGGTGCGCTCGGCCATCGCGCCGGAGACAATCGTCGCAGAGGTCGCGCAGAACACCGTCTGAAAGATGAAGTACGAATAGAAGCTCACGCCCGCGGGCAGAATGGACGTATAGTCACCGGTCGTAAAAAAGTCGATGCCGCCGAAGACCAGGCTCTGCGTTCCAAACATAATGCCGAATCCGACGAACCAGTACAGCGGCGTGCCGATGCTGTAATCCATCAGATTCTTCATGATGATATTTCCCGCATTTTTCGCGCGGGTAAAGCCACACTCCGCCATCGCGAAGCCGGCCTGCATGAAGAACACCAGCGCGGCTGCAACAAGCACCCACATTGTGTTCATGTCCGAGAACAGCACCATTACGTTTTCCGTCATAGTCTTCTTCTCCCTTCCCCGTTTGGTTTCGGCGCATTCATCGCCGGAACAAAAGAAAGAGCGAAGGGCTTTTTCAAGCGCCTTCGCTCTTTCAATGCAGGAATTATACGCCTCGAATTCGTTTTTGTCAAATTAAAACGGTGTAAACTCTCGTTTTTTGCACCAAAAACCGCACTTGCTTTCACTTTCACTTTCCTGTATAATGGTACTATCGATCACGAAGAAAGAAGGTCGCCCTGCCATGCACGATGGCTTTATCAAAGTCGCTGCAGGCTCTCCGCGCGTTGCTGTCGCCGACGTTGCGCTGAATGCCTCCGCAATCCGCGGGCTGATCGCCCGCGCAGACGAATGCAGCGCCAATCTGCTGGTATTGCCCGAACTCTGTCTGACCGGCTACACCTGTGCCGATCTGTTCTATTCCGAGATTCTGCTGGACGCTGCCCGCAATGTGCTCGCGGAGCTGGCCGCCTTCACAAAGGGCAGGTATCCCGTCGTCGTCGTCGGAACGCCGCTGCGCGCCAACGGCAAGCTGTACAACTGCGCCGCAGTGCTCCACGATGGCCGGATCCTCGGCCTCATTCCCAAGACCTATCTGCCCAATTCCTCCGAGTTCTACGAGCGCCGCCAGTTCACCTCCGCAGACTGCCCCACGCGCCCGAAGGAAGTTCTCATCGGCGGCCAGGCCGTGCCCTTCGATCCCCGCCTTCTGTTCGCCTGCGCCGAACTGCCCGAGTTTTGTCTCGGCGTTGAACTCTGCGAGGACGTCTGGACGCCCGACCCTCCGTCCCGCATGCTCTGCCAGAGCGGCGCGACAGTCATTGCCAATGCCTCCGCTTCCGACGAGGTCATCGGCAAAAAGGAGTATCGCCGCCTGCTGATTCAGTCCACCTCTGCGCGCCTGATCTGCGGCTACATCTACGCAAATGCCAACTGCGGCGAGTCCACCCAGGACATGGTCTTCTCCCAGCACAACATCATCTGCGAAAACGGCTCCATGCTGGCGGAGAACCCCCCATTCGGCGCGGACGAGCTGATTCTTTCCGAAATCGACGTCAAGCGCCTGATCGCCGAGCGGCACAAGACGCCCAGCTACGTTTCCGCCGATGCCGAAGGCGCCGCCTCCGCCGTGGTCTTCCATCAATCGCTGCGCGAAACCACGCTCACCCGCCCCTTTGCCTGCACGCCCTTCGTCCCCGCGTCCGACGCTCAGATCGCTGAGCGCGCCGAGGAAATCCTGCGCATCCAGAGCTACGGCCTGAAAAAGCGCGTGGAGCACACCCGCGTCAAGACGATCGTGGTCGGCATCTCCGGCGGCCTGGACAGCTGTCTGGCCCTGCTGGTGATGGTGCGCACGATGGATCTGCTGGGGCGCGACCGCAAGGACATTGTCGCCGTCTCAATGCCCTGCTTCGGTACCACAAAGCGCACCCGCTCCAACGCCGAAGTGCTGTGCGAACAGCTGGGCGTCAGCTTCCGGGAGATCGACATCAGCGCCGCCGTGCGCCAGCATTTCAGCGACATCGGCCACGATGAATCCATTCACGACGTGACCTATGAGAACGGTCAGGCCCGCGAACGCACCAAGGTGCTGATGAATGTCGCCAACAAGCTGGGCGGTCTCGTCGTCGGCACCGGCGATCTGTCCGAGCTCGCCCTGGGCTGGGCCACCTACAACGGCGACCACATGT
>JBJEUD010000184.1:0-1565 GCA_051883655.1 Candidatus Faecivicinus sp.
CAACATAAGTTTCATGGGTCCTTACCGTCCTGTCAGTTCATGAATCGTCTCGGTCTCCTGATGGGCCGAGGACAGCAGCACCAGCGTGTCGCCCGCCAGAATCCGGCTGTCGCCGCGCGGGATGATCGTCTGATCCTTGCGCAGGATGCAGCCCACGATGACCTCCCCGGGCAGATTGATCTCCCACAGCTTCCTGTCCGCTGCGGGCGCGCCCTCCGGGATGGTGACCTCCGCGACGCTCAGCCGTCCGTCGCCCACGGGAATCAGGGCGGTCATGTCGTTGATGAAGCTGAGCTGTTCGAGGATGCCGGTGATGGTGTTGGTGGCGCAGACCACCGCATCCACGCCCATCTGCCGGAAAAAAGCAGTGTTTTCGGCATTCTTGACGAGGCTGACCGTCCGGGTCACGCCGAAGCGCTTCTTGCACAGCTCGCAGATCACCAGATTGTCCGCGTCGTTGTCCGTCAGCGCGATGGCCACGTCCGCACGTCCGGCGCCCGCTTCGTCGAGGATGTAGGGCTTGGAGCCGTCGCCATGGATGACGAGCAGATCCCTGATTTCGGACAGCGCCTCGCAGCACGCATAGTCGGGGTGGATGGCCGTGACCCTGTACTTCTTCTGAATCAGCGACGCAGCAAGCGTCCTGGCGATGTCGAAGCCGCCGATGAGCAGTACATGCATCTTCATCGCACCGTCGCCTCCCTTTCGCATCCCAGCAGCCGGTCAATCTCCCGCGTGGAGAGCACCGTCGGACAGATGGTGTCGATGCCGAACTCCCGGTAGACCACCTCGCGCTCCGGGTCGTACAGGCGGCAGACCACGTTCGGAATGTGGTATAGGTTGCGGGCGATCTGCGCCACCATGATGTTGGTGTTGTCGTCGTTGGTGACCGAGACCACCGTGTCGGCGCGCTCGATCTGCGCGCTGCGCAGCACGGCGACGTCCGTCGCGTCGCCCACCAGCGTGAGTCCGCCGTAGGCCGCATCCAGCTTGCGGAAGGCGCGCTCGTCCTGATCTACCATCATTACGCTTCCCTCTGCGTCCGAAATCGCGTTGGCCAGACTCGCGCCCAGCCGCCCGCAGCCTACGATCACCGTATACTTTTCCTCTCTGTTCATAAACTCACCTCCGGACAACGTGGCCAATGCCGCGCTCGTCGGTTTCAATCCTGCACTTCTGTGCATCGTTTTCCTGCGGACAATCCGCCTCGTCGTAGGCCGGACGCGGCATGGTAAAGCTGAAGCTGCCGTAGCGCTCCATGTTGATCCGCGCCGGAACGAACGTGGGATCCAGCGCCCAGGCCGCGCGGAAGTGCTTCATGGCCTGTACATGGTCGTTCTCCCGCTCCATAATGATGCCCATCAGGTTGTGTGGCTGCGCCTCATGGGGCGCGTCGGCCATGGCCTTCGCCGCCGCAGCCTCCGCCTCGCACACGTGATTTTCCTGCACCAGTGCGCGCACCCGCGCCGTCAGCGCCTGCATCTGCTTCTGATCGTACATAATCCGTACCTCCGGTTTCTCCTGTCCCTCTGGAACGGTATATATACTATCACCTTTTCTGTGAG
>JBJEUD010000185.1:0-8242 GCA_051883655.1 Candidatus Faecivicinus sp.
CCGACTATCGCGCCTGCGCCAACTACGGCCCGTTCTACAAGAAGTAATCCCAATGCAGATCCCCTGCCCGTCAAGGGCAGGGGATTTTTGCGTGTCAAAAAAGTCTTTTTGACACTTTCGATGAAAATCTGAGGATTTTCATCGAGGAAGAAGAAAACTGCGGAAATCTGAAAATCTCACGATTTTCCGGGCGATTTCCTGACGGAAGGAACGATTTTTCCGCCGCTTGCGCTTGCGGAAAAATCCGAGCGCGCCGTACACGCCGCCGCGCTCGATTTTACAGGCGGTTCTGTACGGGTTTTTCGACAAGCTGAGATCCCCTGCCCTCGACGGGCAGGGGATTTTTATGTGCGGAGCGCGCGGGTCTGTGTCCGGAAGCGGCGGGGCGGCATAGGATGCCCAGGGCGGTTCGAACGCCCTGGAAAGGAGCGATTCAATGTCTGAATATACACTTCGCGCGCCGGAGTCGGCGTGCGATTCAAGGATAGAGGATGCTGCGCCCGATCGGAACAGGCCGCTGGCCATGGCCTCCGTGCGCGATCAGCGCTGGGAGCGGCCCATGTGCGCCCGCGAGGCGCTGAACCGCGGAACGGCGTTTCGCAGATTGGTGATGCCCTTTGAGGCGGCGGAGGTGTGCGATGAGGAACGATGAAAGATTGCTGCGCGATGTGCAGGCAGCGAGTTTTCTGGCCCACGATATCCTGCTGTATCTGGACACCCACCCCGACGACCGAGAGGCCTTCGAAGCCTATCAGCGCGCGCTGAGCGACCGCCGCGAGGCCGTGCGCGCCTACGAACAGCAGGTGCGCTCTCTCCAGCCCGACGGCTTGCGCCGGCAGTCCGCGTTCGATTGGGTGGATGAACCCTTCCCGTGGCAGTGAGAGAGGAGCGCGCAACCCATGTGGATTTATGAAAAAATGCTTCAGTACCCCATTGACATCAAGACCAAGGACGCGCGCCTGGCGAAGATCATCATCAGCCAGTTCGGCGGCCCGGACGGCGAGCTGGGCGCGTCCACCCGCTATCTCTCCCAGCGCTACGCCATGCCCAACCGCCTGGCGGCGGGACTGCTCAACGACATCGGAACCGAGGAGATCGCCCACTTCGAAATGGTGGGCGCGATCGTCCGCCAGCTGACCCGCGGCCTGTCCGCAGAGCAGCTGCGCGAGCAGGGCATGGATGCGTACTATGTCGACCACACCGCCGGGCTGTGGGCCCAGGCGGCGTCCGGTACGCCGTTCACGGCCTCGGCCTATCAGTCCAAGGGCGATCCCATCACCGATCTGCACGAGGACATGGCCGCCGAGCAGAAGGCCCGCACCACCTACGACAACATCCTGCGCCTGGTGGATGACCCCGACGTGCGCGAGCCCATCCGGTTCCTGCGCCAGCGGGAGATCGTGCACTACCAGCGCTTCGGCGAGGCCCTGCGCCGCGTGACGGACGATCTGGACAGCCGCAATTTCTACGCCTTCAATCCGGCGTTTGACAGGCGCTGAGCAAAAACGGGAGCTGCCTTCCCGCAGGGGAAGAGCGGCTCCCGGAAAAAGGGCAGGCGCGAGGGTTGAGCGTTCGCTGCTCCAGAGCGTCAGTCTCGCCCGCCCCGCAGGATGTGCGTAAAGCGCATGACTGCCGCGGACGGGGTTTCGGATCGATTCGGCGTCTCCTGTTTGCCGACAACGAGTGCCGCGCAAATGATGATTGCATCCCATACTGCCGTCAGCGAACTGATCGGGCGGAGGAGTGCGACAAAAAGATCGAGCAGTGCGAAGCCGCACAGCGCGAACTTCAGCTTATGATATCGGCTGACCAGGAGGCTTGCAGCTCCCATTGCGATCCAGAAGACGGATGCTCCCAGAACAATGAAGACAAACGCTGTGTCGGTCGATGTGTACAGTATCCCGTAAAGACAGGAAATGATGCCGAAAAACGGGTAACTCCCCACGGTCGATGCGCATTCGCGCATGATCTGAAGGGTGATTGCCGGGGCAGTGAGCCAGGCGATTGCGAGGATCAACTGGCAAAAACGCTTCAAGGATAATTCCCTCCGATTTGCGAAATTTGTGGTTTCGCGCCGTTTACACAAGCCCCCTTTCTACACTATTTTACAATAGATGTTCAGCATTGTCAAGTAGACGCATAAATTAAGTTGTATATATAGCTATATGCACGAAAAATAAACATTAAGAAAAAATATTACAATCCTATTGGGAGGAAAACGAAGGAAATCTGGCAGTTTATATGTCGGATGGGATTGTTTTTTGCATATTTGCCGCACCGACGCTCTGTGCAGTCGGCTTTGGAAACAACAGCGCCGCCGATTTTTCGATCGGCGGCGCTGACAGCTTTCGGGGATTTGGCAAAATGGCGGTCAGTCCAGGACAAATTCATGCTCCCAGCGGATCAGCCCCTCCTCGAAGTCGAAGATGTTCACGGAGCGGGAGCCGTTGGAATTGCGCAGATAGGCCACGATGCGGTTGCCGGAGGAGCTGACCTCCACGCCCTCGCAGATGAAGGTGGCGTCGGAATCCTTGTAGCCGGACATGATGCGGTCCATGTATTCCTCGCGGCCGGCCACGGGCATGTGGGTGTCCTCGGTGTGGATGAACCACATCACCTCCGGGTGCAGATAGCCCTTGTAGGCCGCCCAGTCGCGCTTGTTTTCCGCCGCAAAGAACTGATCGAGCAGCTTGACGTTGTTCGCCATAGATGATCTTCCTCCTGAAGGTTGATTTGTATCCATTATATCGGTTTCCGGTGCGGCTTTCAATCCCCAAAATGCGGGTTTCAGCAGGGGAAATGTATCTTTGCGCGATTTTGCGTTGAGTTGCAGCCCGCGTTATGCTATACTGGGATCACGATGAAGCATGGAACCGTACAAAGGAGGAAGGAACATGGGACTCACTCTTGGAATCATCGTGGGCGTTGTGGTCGTATTGCTGCTCCTGCTGCTGGCGATGGGCTATCTGAAGGCGCCGCCGGACACCGCGTACATCATCTCCGGCCCCGGCAGCCGCCGCATACTGATCGGCCGGGCGGGCTGGCGCATTCCGTTTCTGGAGCGCGTGGACAAGCTCTCGCTGAATGTGATGCAGGTGGACGTGAAGACCAGCGAGGCCGTGCCCACCAATGAGTTCATCAACGTGCTGGTGGACGGCGTGGCCAACGTGAAGATCTCCTCCGATCCCGAGCTGCTCAAGCGCGCGTCGGAGAGCCTGCTGGGCATGAAGCGGGACCAGATGATCGGCATGATCACCCAGGTGCTCGAGGGCAACATGCGCGAGATCGTGGGCTCCGTCGGCCTGAAGGAGATGGTTCAGGACCGCCAGGGCGTGGCGAAGAAGATCACCGAAAATGTGGTGCCCGACATGCAGAAGCTGGGCATCGAGGTCGTGAACTTCAACATCCAGAACTTCAAGGACAACGCCGGCACCATCGAAAACATGGGCATCGACAACGTGGAGCAGATCCGCAAGAACGCCCAGATCGCCAAGGCCAACGCCCAGCGCGACATCGCCATCGCCACCTCCCAGGCGCAGCAGGAGGCCAACGCCGTGAAGGTCGAGGCGGAAAAGAAGATCGCCGAGCAGAACACCCAGCTCTCCGTTCAGCAGGCCGACATGAAGGTCAAGGCCGACACCAAGCGCGCCGAGGCCGACGCCGCCTACTCCATTCAGCAGGAGAGTCAGCGCAAGACCATCGAGATCACCCGCGCCAACGCCGACATCGCGCGCCGCGAAAAGGAGGCCGAGCTGGCCGAAAAGGAGATCGCGCTGATGGAGCGCAAGCTGGATGCGGAGGTGCGCAAGCAGGCCGACGCGATGAAGTACAAGGCCGAAAAGGAGGCCGAGGCCGAGCTGATCCGCCGCCAGAAGGAGGCGGAGGCGCAGAAATACGAGGCGCTCCAGCAGGCTGAGGCCCGCAAGGCCGAGGCCGACGCCGCCCGCTACGCCATGGAACAGGAGGCTGAGGGCATCCGCGCCAAGGGCCTGGCCGAAGCCGAGGCCATCGAAAAGAGGGCCGAAGCCCAGAAGCGCATGGGCGAAGCGTCCGTCATTGACATGTATCTGCAGGCCCTGCCCGAGGTGGTCAAGAACGCCGCCGCGCCGCTGGCCCAGACCGACAAGATCGTGATGTACGGCGACGGCAACGCCACCAAGGTCGTCCGCGATGTGATGAGCAGCGCCAACCAGATCATGGAGGGCATGCGGGAATCCACCGGCATCGACCTGCAGGAGCTGCTGGGCAAGCTGGTCTCCGGCAGGGGCGAATCCCGCGGGGAACAGGACTGACAAACCGGCAATGAACAAAAGAAAAATGAAAGAAGGAGCATGAAAAATGGATCAGAATGTGCAGAACATGGGACAGGGCGCGCCCAGGAACGCGCCCAGGAAGGGCAGCGCCGTCGCAAAGCTCGCGATCGTCATCGCCCTGGCGCTGGTGATCGTGGTGCTGGCCGGCACCTGCGTGCGCAGCGTGCCCACGGGCTATACCGGCATCCTGACCACCTTCGGCAAGGTGGAGGATTCCAATCTGGATGCGGGCGTGCACATCAAGGCGCCCTGGCAGAACATCGTGCTGATGGACAACCGCGTGCAGAAGCAGTCGCTGGACACCCAGGCGTTCAGCTCGGACATCCAGCAGGTGGACGTGCGCCTGACCGTCACCTACACCATCAACAAGTCTGCCGCCGCGGGCCTCTATGAGAAGGTGGGCCTGCACTATTACGACAGCGTGGTCTATCCCCAGCTGATGGAGAACACCAAGACCGTGTTCGCCAACTACACCGCCGAGGGCCTGATCGAGAAGCGCGATCAGCTGGCGGCCCAGGTCACCGAGATGATGCGCGCGGATGTGGAGAGCTACGGCATCGACATTTCCAACGTCGCCATCGAGAACATCGACTTCTCCGACAGCTTTACCGACGCCATCGAGGCCAAGCAGGTCGCCACCCAGGAGCTGCAGCGCGCCCAGACCCAGCAGCAGCAGGCCAACCTGGAGGCGTCCGCCGCCGCCGAGCGCCAGCGCATCGCCGCCCAGGCCGAGGCCGACGTCGCCAAGATCGCCGCCGACGCGGAGGCCTACGCCATCTCCGCAAAGGCCGCCGCCGAAGCCGAGGCCAACGAAAAGATCGCCCAGTCGCTGACCGATGCGCTGATCGAGTACACCCAGGCCCAGCTCTGGAACGGCGAGCTGCCTTCGACCTATGTCGGTTCCGCCGACAGCCTGCCGGTGCTCAACGTCAACAGCCCGGAGCCCGACCAGGCCGAATAAAGCCAAATTCATCGCCCCGCCGCGCGTCCGCGCGCAGCAGGGCGAATTTTACGCTATCGGGGATCGGAGTCGCTTCCACCCATCAGCCGCTGGATGCGCAGCAGGTCGGAGGCGTATTCCACGCAGATGCGGATGACGTGCTGGCGCAGGGCGGAGGAGGAGCATTCCAGCCGCTCCATCAACGCATAGCCCGCCCTCGGCAGCATGGGGGCGGTCGGCTCCGGCGGGAGCAGCGGCCTCAGCGCGCAGGCCAGCACCACCTCGCAGAGATTGTCGCACAGCGCGCTCAGCGGGGTGTCGTTCCGGATCGCGTACAGGTTCAGGCAGCGGTGCAGCGGCGCGGGCTCGAACAGCCGCAGAAAGCGGTTTTCCATTACCAGATTGTCCAGATATTTCAGGATGAACTCCACGCCCCGCAGCCCCTGCGGATAGAACAGCACCGGATAGTCCGCGGTGATGTGGATCTCCTGCGCGCCGTACTCGGGGTTGTACAGCTTGAAGAATCCGGCGATGCCGCCCACCAGCGTGTCGCGCAGCTGCTCGTTTTCCACCGGCAGCGCGCGGCGCAGCTCGGCGCGGTGCATCAGCTCCGCCGTCTGCACCAGCCGGTCCACCTGCCTGCGCCCGTCCCGGTAGCAGCGCTCCAGCGATTGATTGGCCAGCATCGCCAGCGCATCCAGCGGCTCGTGCCGCTTGAGCAGCGCGCCCAGCGTGAACAGAATCGATTCCGCCAGCGAGGCCACCGCCTCCCGGCGCATCGAACCGCTGCGCCCGCCGGTGTATGCGCGGCATTGGTCGACCAGCAGCCTCTGAAGGCGCACACCCAGCGTGTGCAGAAAAGCATCGTCGATCAGCCCCAGCGCATGCGCGGTCTCCAGCAGCGATTCTGCGTACCGCCCTTCGTCCAGCATCGACCGGGTCAGCAGGCTCGACTGCGTTATTTCGCCCATGCAAGACCTCCTCCCAGGCGATCGGCCACGAGCTCCGCCGCGCCGCGGCAGTCGTCGAAGCACGCGCGGATGCGGGCGATCAGATCGCCATCCGCGATGCGGTCGCTGGTCTCGTTTTTCAGAGCGTAGAACAGCTCCGTCAGCGCGCACAGCGTCTCCATCCGCTGGGAATCGTCCATCCATGGGGAGTCCAGCAGCGCTTCGGCCAGCGCCTCCGTCGCGCCGCCTTCAAATTCCACGCGGCCGGCGGCAGCCAGCGCGTGCTCACGGGCCTCCGCCAGCGCCAGCAGCTCGCCCGGGCGCAGCGCAGGAAGACGGGCTGCGTCCAGAACGGCGCGGGGAATCAGTTCCATAGCCAATGCGATCACCTCCACCATAGGATATACCACATTGGCCGCAGAAGGACAAGACTTGATTTTTTGTGTTAAGTGTGGTAATATATAATAGAAGAATTAAAGAAAATTCACACACCGAAATTCCCTCCCGATCATACGATGCCGTATGAAAGGGAGGGAATTTTTGATGGATTTTGCGATCATTGGGGGCGATGCGAGATACGCCTATCTGACGCGCCTGCTCTGTGCCGACGGACGGGACGCCCGAGCGATCAACGCCGCGCCGTGCGACGTGCCCAACGTGGCGGCTGCTTCGCCGGAGGAGCTGCCGAAGGCGAAAAATGTGGTGATGAACTGGCCGTGCCCGGACGGCGAGCGAACGCTCGGCTGCCTGTCGCCCGGCACGCACGTCTGGCTTTGCGGTCCCGGCGAGCTGGCGAACACGCCCGACGGACTGACGGTCACCGACCTCTGGAAGGACGAAAGGCTCCAGCTGGAGAACGCATGGCTCACCGCAGAGGGGGCGATCTGCGCGGCGATGAACGCAGGCCGCGCATCGCTGAAGGACTGCCACTGCCTCGTGATCGGCTGGGGCAGGATCGGGCGGGCGCTGACCGAGCTGCTCATCGGCATGAATTCCCGGGTCACGGTGGCCTCGCGATCGGAAAAGGGCCGGAACGGCGCGGTGGAGCGCGGCGCGGAGTGCGTCTCTACATATCAGATTGCCGACGCGCTGCCCGGAAAGCAGATCATTTTTTCCACGTCGCCCTGCCGGGTGCTGGGCGAGCATGAGCTGAAGCGCGCCGATTCCGACGCGATGATTCTCGATCTGGCCAGTCCGCCCTACGGCGTGGATCTGGACGCAGCGCGGTCGCTGAGCCTCCGCGCCTGGCGGGAGCCGAAGCTCCCCGGCCGCTACTGCCCCTTCAGCGCAGCGCGGGCGCTGTTCAATGCCATCCAGCGCGAAGAAAGGAAGGAATCGAGATGAGCGAACGCAGTTTGCAGGGAGCGCGCGTGGGCTGCGCCATGACCGGTTCGTTCTGCACGTTCAAGAAGGTCTTTGAGGCCTGGAAATCGCTGAAGCGCGCGGGCGCGGAACTCTATCCGATCATGTCCTTCAACGCCAGCCGCCTGGATACCCGCTTCTATCCCGCCCATGAGGCGGTGGAAATCTTCGAAGGGATCGCCGGACGCAAGATCTGGAACACCATCGAGCAGGTGGAGCCCATCGGGCCGAAGAAGCTGCTGGATCTGCTGATCGTCGCGCCCTGCACCGGAAATACGCTGGCCAAGATTGCCCGGGGCATTACCGATACGCCCGCGGCCCTGGCGGTGAAATCCCATCTGCGAAACGGTCGGCCCGTGCTGATCGCCATCTCCACCAACGACGGTCTGGGAGAAAGTGCGAAAAATCTGGGTGAATTGTTTGTGACAAAAGGGATTTATTTCGTCCCGTTCCGACAGGATGACTGGAAGGAGAAGCCGAACTCGCTGGTGGCGGATTTCGAATTGTTGGTCGAATCGGCGTCCGCAGCGCTGGAAAATCGACAGATTCAGCCGGTTTTGCGGCCGTTTTTGCCCGAAAAACCGCAGAATATGACCGGAAAGCCTGAAAAATGTTAAACGACGGAAAACTTGCAAAAAAGGGGTTGACAAGGGTGGGGGGTGATGCTATAATATCAC
>JBJEUD010000186.1:0-29299 GCA_051883655.1 Candidatus Faecivicinus sp.
TGATCGCTTTCGCCAGCGATCCCGACGTCAAGGCCATCATCTTCGTTCAGGGCGTCCAGGGCGCGGTTTCCGCCTTCACCCAGATCAAGGAGAGTCTCGGCCGCGATGACATTCTGCTGATCGACGGCGTTCCCGCCGAGGATCCGGCGGACATCTCCGCTGTGGCGGACATCGTTCTGGCCGTCGACGAGATCGGCTGCGGCTACCAGGTTGCCGACAAGGCTGCCGAGTGGGAATGCGACGTGATCGTGCACTACTCCTTCGCCCGCCATCTTTCCTACGAGACCATCGTTGCGAAGCGCGATGCGATGAAGATGACCGCTGAGACCTACGGCATCGAGTTCGTCGAGCGCGACTGCCCCGACCCGACCGGTGACGCCGGCATGTCCGGTGCCCAGGCTGCAGTCCTCGAAGACGTCCCGAAGGTCATGCAGGAGTATGCCGGCAAGAAGGTTTGCTTCTACTGCACCAACTGCGGCATCCAGGTCGCGCTGCAGCAGGCCATTCTGGCCGCCGGCGACGACGCCTACTATGCCCTGCCCTGCTGCCCGTCCCCGTTCCACGGCTTCCAGGAGGCCTTCGGCCTCGACGCCACCTACGGTGACATCGACGGCGCCATCGTGAACCTGGCCAACTTCCTGGACGAGAACGGCGCGACCGGCCGCTTCTCCACCTGGGCCATCCCGGTGAACATGTCCATGATCAACGCTTCCTATGAGTACGCCTGCGCTTATGCCGAGGGCAAGCTCGAGGGCAAGGTTGACGAAGCCTTCCTGACCGAGTGCTTCTCCAAGGCCGCCGGCAGCGAGGCCACTCTGGACAAGTACACCGATGCCACCGGCACCGTTCAGGACAACTACTACCTGATCCAGTTCAGCCCCATCGACTTTGCTGAGTACGTCGGCTAAGTAAAACCGAACGATCGCCCGAATCCACCGCTCTGCGTGTGCGCCTGGGTTCGGGCGATTCTTGATTTTTTCAGATGGCCGGAATCAGACGGCACAATGCTCCTTTTTCCAGTTTCATCCGCCGGAGACAGGCCGGCAATCGTCTCGTTTCTCTTTTGCATTGAATTTGAATTCGCGCGGCGCTTTCAGTTCCGCTTGAATATATCACACTTTGTCACGATACATCGCGGCTCGGGAAACCGCCGCCGCGATGTATCGCAATATGTTGGGAGGTCTGGCTTCTTGGCTGGGGAATACATCCTTGAAATGAACGATATCACCAAGGAATATGGATCGAACGCCGTTCTGAAGAACGTAACGCTGAAGATCCGTCCCGGTGAGATCCACGCGCTGCTCGGCGAGAACGGCGCAGGCAAGTCCACGCTGATGAACATCCTCTTCGGCATGCCGGTTATTCACAGCACCGGCGGCTTCAAGGGCGATGTCATCGTGGACGGCGAAAATGTGAAGATCATGTCGCCCATGGACGCAATGACCAAGGGCATCGGCATGGTCCACCAGGAATTCATGCTGATTCCCGGTTTCACCATTACGGAAAACATCAAGCTCAACCGCGAAATCTCCAAGCCCTGGGCGCTCAGCCGCGTGCTGGGCAAGGAGCTGGAGATCCTGGACACGCCCGCCATGGCGGCAGACGCCCGCAAGGCGCTGGACAGCGTAGGCATCGGCATCGATGAATACGCGCTGGTGGGCGGACTCCCGGTGGGCTACATGCAGTTCGTCGAGATCGCCCGCGAGATCGACAAGTCCGGCATGAAGCTGCTGGTGTTCGACGAGCCCACCGCTGTGCTCACCGAGAGCGAGGCGCAGCAGCTGATCCAGGTGATGAAGGACATCGCCGCCCGCGGCATCGCCATCATCTTCATTACGCACCGCCTGGATGAGGTCATGAACGCCTGCGACAACATCACCATCCTGCGCGACGGTCAGCTCGTTGCCACCCGCAGGACGGCGGAAACCAGCGTGGAGGAGCTGGCTGCGCTGATGATCGGCCGCGGCGAGGACAGCATGATCAAGATTCAGGGCAAGGTGAAGCACGACAGCGACACCATCGCCATGAAGGTGCGCAACCTGTGGGTCGATATGCCCGGCGAAACCGTGAAGGGCATCGATCTGGATGTGCGCGAGGGCGAGATCATCGGCATCGGCGGTCTGGCCGGCCAGGGCAAGATCGGCCTGCCCAACGGCGTGATGGGACTCTATCCCGCCCGGGGCGAGGTGGAGCTCTTCGGCAAGAGCCTGCCGCTGAACAATTCCAAGGCTGCGCTCAACGCCGGCCTGGCGATGGTCTCCGAGGACCGCCGCGGCGTCGGCCTGCTGCTGGATCAGTCCATCGAGGACAACATCGCCTTCAACGCCATGCAGGTTCACAACGACTTCCTGAGCGGCTTTTTGAAGCTGAAGAGCGCCCGCAGCATCCGCAATTACGCCAACCAGATGATCCAGGAGCTGGACATCCGCTGCACCTCCGCAGCGCAGCTCACCGGACAGCTCTCCGGCGGCAACCAGCAGAAGGTGTGCATCGCCCGCGCGCTGGCGCTGAAGCCCAAGTTCCTGTTCGTCTCCGAGCCCACCCGCGGCATCGACATCGGCGCAAAGCAGCTGGTGCTGGAAACGCTGGTACGCCTGAACCGCGATCAGAAGCTGACGATCGTCATCGTCTCCTCCGAGCTTCAGGAGCTGCGCTCGATCTGCGACCGCATCGCCATCGTGTCCGAAGGCAGAATCAGCTGCATCCTCCGGCCCGACAGCTCGGATGCGAGCTTCGGTCTGGCGATGTCCGGCGCAAAAGTGAATGGAGGCGATCTGGCATGACGCAGCAAGTAGCGAAGAAAAAAACCAGCATGACCAAGCGCATCGTTTCGATCGTGCTGTTTGTCCTGAGTGCCGTGCTGATTGTCACTTCCATCGCCGGCTTTGTAATCCGCGGCATGGATTCCACCGCCGCAAATCTGAATGAAATGCGCACCAGCGCCGTGGTCCATGTGGCCTCCGGCGGTCTGGTGGACGGCATCGCCGCCGAGGCGAACGCCGCCAAGCTCAAGGAGCTGCGCGCCCTGCCGAACTTCCGCTCCATGGGCATGGACGAGGTCAAGCGCCTGTGCGCCGAGGCGGAATCCGAAGCCCGCGCCCAGGCAGAGGCCCTCTACAGCGATGTGAGCGGCGTGGACACCGACGCGCTGGTCGGCAAGATCGACGCGCTGGAGGCCGCGCTCCAGGAATACAACGCCCTGAGCAGCGCCCAGAAGTCCGCCTATGCCGAGCTGTACACCTCCGTGTACGAATCCGTGGCGGACTGGACCGAGTTCGCCGCCGAGGCGGACGACGAAAAGCTGTTCGCCGCCATGGTCG
This sequence comes from Candidatus Faecivicinus sp., assembly GCA_051883655.1. Lineage (GTDB taxonomy): Bacteria > Bacillota > Clostridia > Christensenellales > Aristaeellaceae > Faecivicinus. Next base: position 3,321 of record JBJEUD010000186.1, read on the forward strand.
AGCTGGTTCCCGACCTGGGCGCCGCCGAGAACGAAATCTACAAGGCCTCCTTCGTGAAGCTGGCGAGGGATCTCGCCGCCGCCGAACAGGCGCAGGAGGACGCGGAGCTCTATGAGCAGCTCTTCAGCGCTGTGACCGCCGCCGCTGTGGACTGGAGCACGCTCTCCGAAGCCGCGGACGACGACGCCCTCTGGGCCGAGCTGGTTGCGCTGACCCCCGAGCTGGCGGATCAGGAAGCCTTCCGCGACCAGATGCTGGCGGACGCCCGCGCCCAGATCACCGCCGCCGCCAACGGCGAGGTGAGCGCCGAGGCGGAGGCCGGGTCCGAGGAGATCGTCGAAGAGACGAACACCGAGGTCGCCGTGGATTACAGCTACTTCACCGAGTCCGAGGAGCTCGCCGCCAAGGGCGACGCCTCCGACGCGGCCTTTGACGCCCTGTGGGCGGAACTGGTGAAGGTCATTCCGGATCTGGAAAACCTGGACAAGAAGACCATGAACACCATCCAGGCCACCATGGAAACCGTGGTCAGCTCCGGCAGCCTGGACTTCTCCACGCGCTATGACATCTACACGTCGCAGAATGCGGATTCCGTGCTGTCCGGCAGCACGGCCTTCCAGATCAAGCTCGCCGCCAACGCGGTGCTGTATCTGATCGGCGGCATTGCGCTTCTGCTGTTTGCGCTGGTGTACACCTTCTGGCAGCCCCTCACCCGCAAGCTGGGCGTGCCGCGCACGATCATCACGCTGTTTTTCATCTACCTGTGCCTGGCCGCCGAGATCTACAACATCAGCGTCTCGCTGATGCTGGGCAACGTGCTGGTGCGCGTGGGCATGTACGGCATTCTGGCGCTGGCCATGCTGCCGGGCATCCAGTGCGGCATCGGCCTGAACATGGGCATGACGCTGGGCTGCATCTCCGGTCTGCTGTCGGTCGTCATCGCCCTGCAGTATGACATGACCGGCGCGAGCGCGCTGATCTTCTCCTGCGTGCTGGGCGCGCTGATCGCGATTCCGCTGGGCTGGGCCTACTCCCTGCTGCTGAACCGCACCAAGGGCGACGAGATGACCATCTCCACTTACGTCGGCTTCTCCTTTGTGTCGCTGATGTGCATCGGCTGGATGCTGCTGCCCTTCAACAACACCAAGATCATCTGGCTGCTGCGCGGCCGCGGCCTGCGCGTCACCCACTCGCTGCTGGGCAGCTTCGCCCACCTGCTGGACAACTTCCTCGCCTTTAAGGTATTCGGCGTGGAGATTCCCACCGGCCTGCTGCTGTTCTTCCTGCTGTGCTGCTTCATCATGTGGCTGTTCTCCCGCTCCAAGGTGGGCATCGCCATGTCGGCCGCAGGCTCGAACCCGCGCTTCGCGGAAGCCAGCGGCATCAATGTGGACCGCATGCGCACGCTGGGCACTGTGCTCTCCACCATGATCGCCGCGGTGGGCATCGTCGTCTACTCCCAGGCCTTCGGCTATGCGCAGCTCTACACGGCGCCCCGCCAGCTGGGCTTCATCGCCGCCTCCGCCATCCTGATCGGCGGCGCGACGGTCTCCAAGGCCAAGGTCAGCCATGTCATCATCGGCGTATTCCTGTTCGAAGGCGTGCTGGCGCTGGGCCAGCAGATCGCCAATGCTGCCGTTGCCGGCGGCGGCCTGTCCGAAGTCATGCGCATCATGATTTCCAACGGCATTATCCTGTATGCGTTGACGCAGTCTGGAGGTGCTTCCCGTGACTAATCGAAACATCGGCAAGACCGTGACCGACAACCTGAAGAAATACGCGGTCACCTACCTGTTCATCGCCATCAGCGTGCTGTTCATCACCGTGTCCGGCCTGGACATGAACTATGTGTGCAGCCAGCTGCTGCTGCGCCTGAACCGCAACGCCTTCATCGTTCTGGCGCTGATCATTCCGATCATCGCCGGCATGGGCATCAACTTCGCCATCACCATCGGCGCGATGGCGGCGCAGATTGGTTTGCTGCTGACGATCAACTGGGGCATCACCGGCTTCACCGGCATCCTGACCGCTGCGGCCATCACCCTTCCCCTGGCGCTGTTCTTCGGCTTCCTGATCGGCAAGCTGCTGAACAAGATGAAGGGCCAGGAGACCATCGGCTCCCTGATTCTGGGCTACTTCGCCAACGGCGCCTATCAGCTGCTGTTCCTGTTCATCTTCGGCTCGATCATTCCGCTGAACGACAACGTGACCATTGTCGGCTCCACCGGCGTGCAGAACACGCTGAATCTGACCGGCGCCACGGGTCTTTACACCGCGGTGGACAAGATCCTGCAGATCCCCTTCATGACCGCGCTGTATATCGTCTGCGCAGCGGTCGCCCTGTGGGCCGTAGTGAAGTACCTGCGCAAAAAGACCACCGCCCACAAGCTCGCCGTGACTGTCGCGATCGCCGCGCTGGTCGCCGCAGTGTTCTCCATCCCCGCCGTCTCCGGCATCTTCAGCGGAGCCAACGGCGGCCGAAAGATCACCGTTCCGGTGATTACCTGGCTGTTCGTGCTGATGCTGTGCGGATTCAACACCTTCATTATGAAGACCCGCCTCGGCCAGAAGTTCCGCGCGGTGGGCCAGAGCCGCACCGTCGCCAACTCCTCCGGCATCAATGTGGACCGCACCCGCGTGATCGCCATCATGATCTCCACGGTGCTGGCGGGCTGGGGCCAGATTCTGTTCATGCAGAGCGACGGCATCGGAACCTTCCAGACCTACGCCGCTCACGAGCAGGTGGGCCTGTACGCCGGCGCAGCCATCCTGGTCGGCGGCGCGTCCATCGACCGCGCCACCAACCTGCAGGCGCTGATCGGCACCTTCCTGTTCCATTCGCTGTTCATCACCGCCCAGAGCGCCGCTTCCAATCTGTTCGGCGACGCCGCGGTGGGCGAGTATTTCCGCGCCTTCCTCAGCTACGGCGTCATCGCACTGGCGCTGGTGCTCTACGCCTGGCGCGGCGCTCAGCAGCGCAAGGCCGACAGTTTGCGCCTGGAGGCTGACAGCCAAGCCAAAGCCGCAAAGGCCAAGTAGCCGGCCAAAACCTGCCGCTTTAGCGGCACAATCCATCCCGGAAAGCATCGGCATAGCACGGTTTTCATCGACCGGCTATGCCGATTTTTCTGTGTTTTCCGGGACGAGCGTTCAGCATTGCCGATCTTGCCCTTCAAGCCCATTCCGCTCATCCGGCCGCCGCCGGATTCGCTGCGCGATTTGCCTTGTACAGGGCAGCGGCTTTGCCGCATTCCATCAGAGCAAGTCCGTCATTATGTTAAGAAATTAAAAACCTATTGGTTTACTATTATTTCTATCCATGCAAATCACGCGCGAATTTCCGCCCATCATTTGACAGATATCCCAAAAGAGTTATATCTCCCGGCCGTCTCCTTGACACACTAATATAATAGATATATACTGTTTCGTGGCTTCCAAGAACAATGCATTGGAAGGAGATGCAGTATGGAGATCGGCTTTGAACTTTCCACGAAGCGCGGAGTGATTCGCGGCAACGCCAGCCTGCCGGCGGGCGGACCCAGCGCATGCCTGATTCTCTGCCATGGGCTGACGGGCAACTGTCATGCCCCGTGGCTGATCAGAATCGCCCGCGAACTGGAGGCGCACGGAATCGCCTGCATTCGGTTCGACTGCCTGGGCAGCGGCGAAAGTGACGGCGAATCCTCGCAGGCCACGACCCTCTCCGAGGTGGAGGACGCCCTGGCGGTGTTCGAATACGCGCGCACGCTCCCACAGATCGACCCTTCCCGGATCGCTCTGGGCGGACATTCCCTGGGCGCACTGGTGGCGCTGCTGGCCGCGCAGAAATGCGAGGCAAGGGCCCTCGTGCTGCTCAGCCCGGCGCTGTCGTGCTATCATGAGCTGATTCAGCCGCTGACCGGAGAACGCCTGCGGTCGTTCCGGGAAACCGGCATATTGGATCTGGGCGGCTTTGAGGTCTCCCGCGCCATGGTGGAAGAGCTGAGCGACATCGACGGCTATCAGGTCGCCTGTGCGCTCGGTCTGCCAACGCTGCTGATTCACGGAGAACTTGACGACGAGTCTCCGGTCTATCACAGCATTCGCCTGAAGGAAAAGCTGGGCGATCTCGCAGAGCTGAACATCATTCCGGGCGTGCACCACTGCTTTGAGACGGCGGCGGCGCAGGCTTCTATCGCACTCCTGGCTGCAGAATTCATGTCGAAGTTCAAATCATAATGGAGGAAGATTGCAATGAAAAAGTTCCTTGCTCTGGCGCTTTGCGCAATTTTCATGCTGATGGGCGTCTCCGCCTTCGCCGAGGAGACTGAGACCGTTCATCTGGAGTTCTTCAACGTCAAGTCCGAGATCGTTGAGATCATGGACACCCTGATTGAAAAGTTCGAAGCCGAGAATCCCGGCATCGAGATCGAGCAGACCCAGGTTCCCGACGCGACCACCGTTCTGCAGACCCGCGCCGCCACCAACAACCTGCCCGATATCCTGACCTACTACGCCACCGATCCCCGCTTCAAGGAAATGGCGAAGAACGGCATGCTGGCTGACCTGACGGAAGAGGACATCTTCTCCACCATCGATCCCGAGATGCTGGCGGACACCCTCTACGAGGGCAAGAGCTACATCCTGCCCATCTCCATGAACGCTGCCGGCGTGTTCTACAACGTGCAGATCTTCGCGGAGAACGGCATTGAAGTTCCCACCACCTACGAAGAGCTGATCGCCGTCTGCCAGAAGCTGCAGGAGGCGGGCATCACCCCCTTCGTGATGCACAACATGGACTGGCAGGCCGGCACCCTCTGGTCTATGCTGGCGCTGAACTGCGTGGATCGCTATGATCTGGCCAACACCGCCATCTACAACGGCGAGGCCACCATCGCGGACTATCCGGGCTTTGCCAAGTCCGCCGAGCAGTTCCTCGAGCTGAATACCTATGCGCAGGAGGATACCCTGGGCACCAACTATGACCAGGCGCTGGATGCCTTTGCCAACGGCGAAGCCGCCATGCTGATCCAGGGCATCTGGATCATCCCCTCCGTCAAGTCCCTGAACCCCGAGTTCGAGTTCTCCTCCTTCCCGCTGCCGGCCAGCGAGGGCGACCAGATGCGCATCGCGTATCAGAACGACCTGGGCCTGTGCATCAGCTCCACCTGCGCTGACAAGGAAGCCGCTCTGAAGTTCCTGCAGTTCATGGCCCGCGAGGACAATGCCCAGTACTATGCGGATCTGGACGGCTCTGCCTCCTACATCACCGGCGTGGTTTCCGCGGTGACCGAGTCCAAGCCGATCCTGAGCTGCTTCGACAATGCCGACAACATCGGCCTGTGGCCCGACCAGCAGTGGCAGACCGGCGTTTCCGACTATGTGTCCAGCGCCACCCAGCAGCTGCTCATCGACCAGGATGTCGACGCTTTCCTCGATACCCTCCAGAGCCTGTTCGTCGCCCAATAATCCCTGAAGCCGCGCCGGAGGGAGCCTTCTCCTTCCGGCGCCTTTGCGCATTGCCCCCGGAGGAAGGATCCGCGCCAGCGGCAGAATGCAGCCGACGGCCGGCAGTAATCAAGATTGGATGTGCATATTTATGAACCTGAAGAAGCGGCGGAAGCAATCCTCATACTTCCTCTTCACCCTGCCCGCAGTGGCGCTGTATGTGGTTTTCTTTCTCTATCCCGTGCTCAGCGGATTCTATTACTCCCTGACGGACTGGAACGGCATCAGTCCCACCTTTAACTTTATCGGCCTGAAAAACTATTCCAGCATCTTTTCCGATTCCCTGACGATGTCCTCCATCGGCCGCACCTGCTTTTACACCCTCGGCCTCACGATCTGCGTCACTGTGCTGGCCACCCTGCTGGCCGTGCTGCTGAACCAGTCGCTGAAACTGCGCAGCTTCTGGCGCGTCGTCTACTTCTTCCCGGCCGTGATGTCCTCCATCACCGTCGGCCTGATCTTCAACCAGATCTATTACAACGTAGTGCCCCTGATCGGCAAGACCCTGAACATTGCCCTGTTGTCCAAAAATCCGCTCTCTGACCGGAACCTTGCGCTGCCCTCCATCATGCTGATTCACATCTGGAAGGAGACGGCGATTCCCACCGTGCTCATTCTCGCGGGCATGCAGTCCATCTCCGCCGATCTCTATGAAGCTGCCACCATCGACGGCGCCAGCAAGCGCCAGGCGTTCTTCGGCATCACCCTGCCGCTGATCAAGCCCACCATCGGTGTGGCAATGCTGATGAGCATCCGCTCCGGCCTGATGGTGTTCGACTACATCAAGGCGACCACCAACGGCGGCCCCGCCAACGCAACCACCACCATTGCAGTCTCCATTTACAAGCATGCGTTTACCGATATGAAATTTGCCTATTCTTCGGCCGAATCCTTCATGATCTTCATTGTGATCATGCTGATTGCGCTCGTGCAGATCCGGCTGGTACGGGAGGGTGACTGAGATGAATGGAAGAAAAATTGGCAGCTTTTTCACTTACGCCTTTCTGACCATCGGCGTGCTGCTCATCCTGTTCCCCATGTACATCACTGTGGTGACCTCCATGAAGACGCCGGATGAGATGTCCGGCAACTTCTTCGGACTGCCCAGCTCATTTTACATGGGCAATTTCGTGGAGGTCATCAACAAGGCGCACTTCAGCAGCTTTGTGATAAACTCCCTTCTCATCACGCTGATGTCGCTGGCAGGCATCGCGATCTTCGTGCCGCTGGTGTCCTACGCCATCGCGCGCAACTTCCGCAAGCGCTACTATCGCGCCATCTATGTGCTGTTCATCGCCGGCGCGTTCGTGCCCTTCACCGTGGTCATGGTTCCCCAGATCAAGCTGATGAGCGGGCTCAACGCCATGAACATGTATGGTCTGGTGCTGCTGTACTGGGTCTTTGCCCTGTCCGAGGGCTGCCTGCTGACGGTGAGCTACGTCAACAGCATTCCGAGGGAGTTGGACGAGGCCGCATTCATCGACGGCGCCAGCGTCCCGCGCACCTTCTTCGTCATCATCTATCCGATGATGAAGCCCATCGTGTCCGCGGTGCTGATCATGGACGCGCTGTGGATCTGGAACGACTTTCAGCTGCCGCTGCTGATGCTCAACGCCAGCGAGGACATGTGGACCCTTCCGCTGTTCGAGTACAACTTCAAAAACAAATATTCCACAAACTACACCCTGGCCTTCGCTGCGTTCCTGCTGAGCTCCCTCCCCATTCTCGCCTTCTATCTGGCGGCGCAGAAGCAGATCATCGACGGCCTGACCAACGGCGCGCTCAAGTCCTGACCGCGCCAGCGGAGCGTTCAAAAAGCATGACCACCCGTCAAGCGGGTGGTCATGCACAGAGGATAAAAGCCCCAAGACTGCCGAAGGCTGTCTCAAAATGGCAAGCAAAGCCAGACGAGACGGCCTTTTTTCAACCCATTATTCTGCGGACCTGCAGGCGTCGACGAAGGCCTGCAGGATCCGCAGGGCCGACGGATCGCTCTTCCAGGCGAACTCCGGGTGCCACTGCACGCCCCACACGAACCGGCAGTCGGAGTGGCGCACCGCTTCCACAAGCCCATCCGGCGAGACCGCCATGGCCTCCAGCTGGGGTGCGAGCTTGCAAATCGCCTGATGATGATAGCTGTTGACCATGAGGCGGGAAGTTCCGAGGAGCTTGGCCAGCGGCGTTCCCTCCAGAAGGTCTACGGAATGGATGGGCCTGTCGTACGGCGGGCACTGGTGATGCTCGATATCGGAGGGGTGCTGCGATGGCAGATCCTGCCACAGCGTGCCGCCCAGCGCCGCGTTGATAAACTGGATGCCTCGGCAAATGCCCAGCACAGGCTTGTCCGCCGCCATTGCATATTTGAGCAGGATGGACTCCATCCGATCCCTTTCGGGGGAACAGGCCCCGCACTCGGCGATCCTCGTCCCGCCGTACACCTCGGGCGACACGTCGTGTCCGCCCGTCAGCAAAAAGCCGTCGCACAAGGCGCAGAGCTGCGTCAGATCGCCGCCGTCATCGTTCAGCGGAAGCATAATGGGCAGACCGCCTGCAGCCGCGATGCCGTCCATATAACCCGGCAGCATCCACAGGCTCTCCCTGGCTTCATCCACCAGGGGAATCAATCCGATCAAAGGTTTCATGATCAACACCTCCAGTTTCATGGAAGTATACCATCATCTCCCATCGATGTCAATTATGAATTTGGATGCAAAAAAAGAAAATCTTGCATATACATCCGATACCGTGTCATTGGTACGTTGAATTTGAATATATTTTGTAAAGTCCATGCAAAGCGTATTGACATCGCGTTTTCATGTTACTATAATATACTTACGCGTTCAAAAAGATGCGCCAACCGAATTTCGAGGAGGTCAATGTAAATGAAAAAGATTGTAGCTTTCATGCTGGCCGTTGTGATGACGCTGTGCTGCGGCGCCGCGCTCGCGGAGGATTATGCCATTGCCACCGATACCGCGTTCCGCCCCTTTGAGTATACCGATGAGACCGGCACGCTGGTCGGCATCGACGTTGAAATTCTCGCCGCCATCGCTGAGGATCAGGGCTTTACCTACACCCTGGAGGCTCTCGGCTGGGATGCCTCCATCGCCGCCTGCCAGGCCGGCCAGAAGGATGGCATGATCGCCGGCGCGTCCATCACCGACGCCCGCAAGGAATCCGGCTGGATCTTCTCCGACGGCTACTACAATGCCACCCAGTCCATGGCGGTTGCCGCCGGCAGCGACATCACCGGCTTCGACGGTCTGGAAGGCCTGTCCGTGGCGGTCAAGATCGGCACCCAGAGCAAGGATTACGCCGACGAGCTGGCCGAGACCTACGGCTTCACCGTGGTGACCTTCGAAAGCTCTCCCGACGTGTATCAGGCGGTGATCGGCGGTCAGTGCGCAGCCTGCTTCGACGATACCCCGATCATGGCGGACTACATCAAGTCCAACAGCGTGCCGCTGCAGCTGGTGGAAGGCACCGCCAACGATGGCGCGGACTACGGCTTCGCGGTCTTCTCCGCCGACAAGCAGGAGCTGGTGGACAAGTTCAACGCCGGCCTGGCCAACATCAAGGCCAACGGCACCTATGACGCCATTCTTGCCAAGTATCTGGGCGAATAAAAGCATCTCATGGTCGTTCAACGGGAGGCGCTTCTGCGGCGCCTCTCTTGCTTTAAGAACCTGCGGGGAACGCTTTGAAATCGCAGTTCCCTTTTCTGAATCATTCTTCGATAGGGTGCGGCGCCGCACTAAAGGCCCGGCATCCTGAAAGGAGCGCTTGAGCTTGTCGAGAATCATAAGTACCTATGGACAGCTGCTGACCGTCGCGATGGGACAGACGCTGCTGCTGGCGCTGTATGGTCTGTTTTTTGCCTGCATTATCGGCATGGTCGTCGGCATCATGAGCGTGCTGAAAAGCCGGGTGTGCCGCGCGATTGCCGCAGTGTTCGTGAACCTGATTCGCGGCGTTCCCATGATCGTACTGGCATACTTCGTATTTTTCGGCGTGCCTTACCTCTGGAACACCATTCTGAAAATCGGCGGCCTGACACTGACCGCCCTGCAGGCCGGCTCCATCTGCCTGGCGCTGAACTGCGGCGCCTACATGGCGGAGATCATCCGCGCAGGCATCGAATCCGTGGACGTCGGTCAAATGGAGGCCGCGCGCTCCCTGGGGCTGCCCTACTGGCGGTCGATGTACCGCGTGGTGCTTCCGCAGGCCATCCGCACGATGATTCCCAGCATCATCAACCAGTTCATCATCACGCTGAAGGATACCTCCATCCTGTCCGTCATCGGTTTCCCGGAGCTGGTCAACACCGCGAAGAACGTCGTCGCAGCGACGTTCATGTCCTTCCAGACTTGGGCGATCGTGGGCCTGATGTACCTGGTCGTCATCCTGCTGCTGCAGCAGGCAGCCAAAATGCTTGAGAGGAGACTGAAGCGTGGATCGTAGCAATGTGAAAATACACGTCAACCATTTGAGGAAGAACTTCAACAAGCTGGAAGTGCTTCAGGACATCTCCCTGGACGTCTACGAGGGCGAAGTGGTCGTCATCATCGGCCCTTCCGGCAGCGGCAAGTCGACCTTCCTGCGCTGTCTGAACAAGCTGGAGGAGAGCACCGGCGGCGAGATCTTCATCGACGGCGTGAACATTACGGACAAGGGCGTGGATATCAACAAGATCCGCGAGCGCGTTGGCATGGTGTTCCAGCACTTCAACCTGTTCAACAACATGAACGTGCTGCGCAACCTGATGCTCGCACCCGTGGATTTGAAAAAGGCGGATAAGGAAACTGCGAAAACGCAGGCGCTGGAAATGCTCGAGCGCGTCGGTCTGAGCGACAAGGCCACCGTCTTCCCCCGCCAGCTCTCCGGCGGACAGAAGCAGCGCGTGGCCATCGCGCGGGCGCTGTGCATGAAGCCGGACATCATGCTCTTCGACGAGCCAACCTCGGCGCTCGACCCGGAGATGGTCGGCGAGGTGCTGGAGGTCATGAAGGAGCTCGCCCGGGACGGCATGACGATGGTGGTGGTCACCCACGAGATGGGCTTCGCCCGTGAGGTGGCGGACCGCGTGCTGTTCATGGACGGCGGTCTGATCGTGGAAGAGGGCACGCCGGAGGAGATCTTCTCCCATCCCCAGAACCCGCGCACCCAGGATTTCCTGAACAAGGTGCTGTAATCAAAGTTCGAGAGTAACATAGACGGCCATGGCGCGCGATTGCGCCATGGCCGTCTCAGACTGTCGAAAAAACTCATGCAGAACAGCCTGTGAGATCGAGCGCGACGGCGTGTACGGCGCGCTCGTATTTTTCCGCAAGCGCAAGCGGCGGAAAAATAGCACCTTCCGTCAGGAAATCGCCCGGAAAATCGTGAGATTTTCAGATTTCCGAAGTTTCCTTCTTCCTCGATGAAAATCCTCAGATTTTCATCGAAAGTGTCAAAAACCCTTTTTTGACACGCATAGACGGCCATGGCGCGCGATTGCGCCATGGCCGTCTATGCATATGTCTCCGAGAAAGCTGGCGAGCTTACGCCTTGAGCGCCAGGCTGTCGATCCAGCCGAACAGCTCCTTCAGGTCATAGTCGCCGCTGTGCGGCACGTTCCACGGCAGCTTGTAATCCACCACGCGGCCGGCGTTGCGCAGCTTCGCCGTCAGCATCGCGGAGATGGCCAGCGACGTGTCCCGGTCCGCCTCGCCGTGCCGAATCCGCCAGTGGGGCGCGACGGTGGATTCGCCGCTGCCGATGTAATCCATCGGGCTCATCATGCGAATGACCTTGGGGTCTGCCATATCCTTCTGTTCGCCATGGTCGCGGGCAAACTCCGTGAAATGGCGGCAGTTCACCGTCTCGCTGCCGAACAGGTCGTTTTCGGGCGTGTTCATCAGCGTGCTGTCGAACGCCAGCGCGGGCTTCATTCTCGTGATTGCATGCACGTAGGCCGGGAAGTCGATGCCCGCAACGGTGTCGCCATCCAGCGTCAGCCAGTCGATGCCGGACAGATCCGCTCCGCTGCGAAGCGCCTCCTGCGCCGAAGCCATCACATAGCCTTCGACCAGTCGCTTGAAGCTGCCCTCGCCGTTTTCATCCAGCGTCAGCGCCGCGCCGCTCTCGTCCTTCAGGCCGAGGCTGTTCAGATACGCAGGGAACAGCGGCTTGGCCTGGTTGGACAGGGCAATCTGCCCGTCGCTCATCTGTTCAGTGGCGGGTTCGAAGTGCGCCTCGCCATTCACCATGGTCATTCGGGGCATGTGGTATTCGTTTTCGCCGTTGTACATCCACTCGTAGGCCATGTCCGCGTGATCCAGATTGGTGATCGGGCAATAGCAGGAAGCGGCAAAGATATCGTCCCGCGCCGGAGCCGCGCCCAGCGCGTCCAGATACGGCGCGTAGTCCGCGTGATTGCCCGTCGCGCCCAGCAGCGAGGACAGTGCGCCGCCCGCGCTGGTGCCGTTGCTGACGATCTTCTCCGCATCGCCGGGAATCAGGTCGGCGTTGAAGTGCAGATAGCGCACGGCAGCCTTCAAATCCACGATGCAGGCCGGGGCCTTGCCATAGTACCTGCCATCCTCGGTGCGATTCACGCGGCCGCGAGCGCCGGGCGCGGCCACCACATAGCCGTGCAGCAGCGCATAGAACGACGTGCTGAATTTGCCAAAGTTCTCGCGATCCGGGGAGTCGGCCAGGCCGGGCATGTACCCGCCCACGGTATTGGGAAAGAAGATCGGCGCGGTGCGCAGCGTATAGCCGTTGATGCTCTCGCCGGCATAGTACGCCTCGGGCACGAAGATGTTCATGGACTGCAGCTGCGCGTCCACCGGATTTTCCACATACACAATGTTCTCAAAGGCGCGATAGGTCAGCGTCTGACCCTCATGAACCACCGTCTTGACCTCGTACTTCTCGGGATTGAATCTCAGATTGTTCTTCACTTTAGTCTCGCTCCTCTCGCAAAATCTGCCCCAGCATTTCCTCCGCCTGCGCCAGAATTTTCTGAATCATTTCCTTGTTCACGCCGTCGTAGTGGACTCCGCAGCCCACTGTGACGCAGCAGTGCCACTGTTTGGACAATTCCCTCGCCCAGCGCAGGCTGATCTCCCCGTCGCGATGGCCCGGCCGCTGCACATGGCTGAGCAGCTGTCCGCCCTCACAGACGGTCACCGCGCCCACATGGCTGCGCGTGCCGCCGGTGAACAGCACGTGCGCGCCCTCATCCAGCCATGTAACCTCCGCGAGCAGCGTCCCGCCGAACAGGCTGCGCTTCGCCTGCAATCGCCTCACGTCATTCCCTCCCAGCGGCGGTAGCCCTCGGCCTCCAGGCCAAACTGATCGAGAATCTTCCCCGCCAGATGGGTCACGCAGTCGCGCAGACCCTCGGGATGATTGTAGAAGCTGAGCACTGCGGGCAGAATCACCGCGCCCATGCCGCTCAATTCGCACATATTGCGCAGGTGAATGGTGGAAAACGGGCATTCACGCACGGCCAGCACCAGCCTGCGCCGCTCCTTCAGCGTCACATCCGCGGCGCGCAGCAGCAGGTTGTCGCTGTAGCCGCTCGCAATGCCCGCCACCGTCTTCATGCTGCACGGCACGACCACCATGCCCAGCGTGCGAAAGCTGCCGCTGGCCGGGCCGGCGCCGAGATTGCCGCCATCGTGCACGACGTCCGCCAGCCGTTTGAACTGCTCCATGGTCAGGCCGGTCTCCTGCGGAATGGTCATTTCCGCCGCGCGGGAACAGATCAGGTGCGTCTCCACGTCCTGCAGCTTCAGCTGCCGCAGCACCTCCACCGCCAGCGGGGCGCCCGACGCGCCGCTGACGCCCACGATGATCCTGTTCCTCATTTCAGCACCGACTCCCACTTCTCACGGTCGATCTCCATGAACTTCGCGCGCGCGAAGCGCTTCTTTTGATGGAACGGAACCGTGCAGTCGTAGATCGTCTTGCAGCTGATGCCCTTGTCCGGGATCGACGGATTGTATTCCGGGCTCTCGGAGGGATCCAGCGGATGGCAGCGCACCCCGGGAATGAAGAGGGTGTCCAGGTTGCCCTGATAGCGCGTGTTCAGCGCCCACAGCACATCGTCGCTGTCGAAGATGTCCACGTCTTCGTCCACCAGAATCACATGCTTCAGTTCGGAGAAGGAGCTGAACGCCAGCAGCGCCGCCTGGCGCTGGCGGCCCTCGTCGCTGGCCACCTGCTTGCAAAACTGCATCACGGCCATGTACTTGCCGCCGCCGGCCGGATGGGCGTAGATGTTCCTGAGCCTGCCGGGCATGGCCTTCTCCACCAGCGCATAGATGCTGGCCTCGGTGCAGATGCCCGCCATGGACACGTGCTCCATGCTGGGGCCGATGCAGGTCTGCATGATCGGATGCTCGCGATGGGTGACCGCCTTGACCTTGATCAGCCAGCATTCGCTGCAGGCGACGCCATTGTAGCCGGGGAACTCGGGCATGGCATGGCCGGTGTGGCTGTTCTGATCCTCCTGGACGCACACGTGCGGGATCACCTCGCCCTCGATGACGTATTCGGCGTTGGCGATGGCGCACTCGTTGATGGTCCGGCAGCGGCACAGCTGCACCGGCTGGCGGCGCAGCGCGCCCGCGATGGACAGCTCGTTGAACCCCAGCGGCGTCGTCGGCGGCTCAAAGCAGGAGGTGATCTCGATGGCCGGGTCCACGCCGATGCTGATGGAGATGGGCAGCCTCTGATTCAGCTGCTCCGCCCGCTCCGCCATGGCGCCGATGTGCCGCGCACCGGGGGTGAAAAAGATGGAAAGCTCATCGCTGCCCTGAATGCACAGCCGGTGAATCGTCACGTCGCTGCGCCCCGTATCCGGATGGCTGGCGTAGCACATGCCCATGGTGATGTACGGGCCCGCGTCAATGGGCGTATTGGTGGGGGCCGGAACCAGCCTGTTCAGGTCAAAATCCGGCTCTTCGGCCAGATGCACCACCTGCTGACACGGCGCCGGCTCCTGCGTAATCACAGGTTCGATGGGATTCTGGGCGCACTCGCACAGCAGCTTTCCCAGATCCTCGGGCGCACAGCCCAGCAGCGCGCCGACGCGCCTGCGGCTGCCCACCACGCCGATGGCCACCCGCTCCTCGCCAAAGCCCTTCAGCCTGTTGAACAGCATCGCCGGGCCGTTTGTATGGGTGGGGCGCTCCACCGTTCCGCCCGCGCCCACGTGGCGGTATACGCCGGCCAGCTCAGCCATCGGGTCCACCTCAATGTCGGTCTCCAGCAGCTGCCCGGGCATGCCCCGCAGCACGCTCAGCGCGGTTCTCAAATCCAGAATATCCTCTCTCGCGTTCATTCTCGCACCTCCCTATGTCTGAATCTTACATCAATTTCATATTGGAATCAATTCCGGTTTTATGGTATACTATTCCAAAGTGTCATACTTCCAGCGCGCTTTGAGGGAGGCCTATCCATGAACATCGACAAGCTGCTCTGCTTCATCGATCTGACCGAAACCCACAACTACACCGAGACCGCCGAACGGCTGTTTACCACCCAGAGCAACATCTCCAAGCAGATCCTGTCGCTGGAAAAGGAGCTGGATGCGGCGCTGTTCGACCGGTCCAGCCGAAAGCTGCGGCTCACCCCGGCGGGCGAAGCGCTGCTGCCCCATGCGAAGCACATCGCGGCGGATTATCGCCGGCTGACCGAAGCAGTGCGCCCTTTTCGCCGCGGCGCTTCGACCCAGCTAAAGATCTGCGCCATACCTGTGATGGCGCAGTATCGCGTGACGGCGCTGCTCGCCGGATTCCACCGGCAGCATCCCGACGTGCAGCTTCAAATCGAAGAGACGGAAAACGACCAGCTGCTGTCCGAGCTGGACAACCACCGCTGCGATGCAGTCTTCACGCGCTGCTTCAGTCTGGATGAGTCCCGCTATGAAAAGCTGGTGATGGAACGGGATCAGTTCATCGCCGTGCTGCCGACGGAGCATCCTCTGGCGCAGCGCTCCTCGCTGTCCGTCAGCGAGCTGAAGGAGGAATCCTTTCTGCAGCTGGACCAGCACACGCAGCTCCTGGAGCCGATGCGAAGGCTGTGCTGCGCATGCGGCTTTGAACCGCACATCGGCTACGCCGGCACGCGCATGGACAACATCCTCGATCTGGTCGCCAACGGTATGGGCGTCTCCCTGATGATGCGCCGCGCCGTGGAATCCATGGACCACAGCCGCGTGGCGCTGGTCCCCCTTCGCGAGGAGTGCGCCAGCGAGCTGGCCTTCATTCGCCCGCAGGGGGTTCCCCACTCGCAAAGCTGCGAGCAGCTCTGGCAGTTTCTCGCCCTGCACAGCCTCCAATAAATGAATCGCTCCGAATGAATACTCCTCTGGCTTCTGCCAGAGGAGTATTCCGATCCACCCTGCAGAGGGCCGCGGCGCACCTTCGCACTGCAATCAGGCAGCAGCGCGCTCCTCCTTGCGCTTGTTGGAGGCGACAGCCCTGCGCTTGATCTGGAATGCATCGAACCACATGACCAGCAGCATGATCGCGCCCTTGGCCACATACTGGTAGTAGGTGTTCAGGCCCGCGAGCTGCATTCCGTTGGCCAGAAGGCCCATGATCAGCACGCCGGCCACGCAGTTGGCGATCTTGCCCTCGCCGCCGCGGACGGAAACGCCGCCCACGAGGACGCCGGTCAGAACGGTGATCTCGGTGCCGGCCGCCGTACCGGCCGCAGCCGCGCCCACTCGGGAGGTCAGGATGACGGCGCCGATGCCGCAGAACAGGCCCGCGATGCCGCCGATCGCGTACTTCATGCGCTTGACGTTGATGCCCGCCAGGCGCGAAGCCGCTTCATTGCCGCCCAGCGCGAACACATAGCGGCCGAAGTAGGTTCTGTCCATGACGAAGCTCATGATGATGCCGGCGACGATCATGAAGAGGGTGGCATAGGTCAGGCTCGGGTGCAGAATCGTGCCCTGGCCGATCGCCTTGAAGGCCGGCGGCAGCGACGAGATGGTCTTCGCGTTGGTAATGACGTAGGCGATGCCCTGATACACCGTGCTCAGGCCGATGGAGACGAAGATTCGCGGCAGCTGCAGCAGCTGTTCGAGCAGCGTGCCGATCATGCCAAAGCCGACGCTGATGAGCACGGTGATCACCACGGCCAGCACAATCGGCATGTTGAGCCTCATGATCATCATCGCGCAGAGCACGCCGCAGATACTCATCTGATAGCCGACGGACATGTCGAGGCCGCCGGACATCATGATCAAAGCGATGCCGTAGGCGGAAATGATCACATACGCATTCTGGTTCAGAATGTTCAGCAGGTTGGTCACAGAAAGGAAGTTCGGACTGGTAAAAATAAACACGATGCAGATCAGAATCAGCAGGACCCAGGCCAGATTTCTTCTGCAAAAATCAACTACTTTTGCCATCTTATAAATCCTCCACAATGCCGGAAGCCAATGCAAGCACCTTCTCCTGGCTGAAATCTTTTTGCTCAATTTCGCCGCTCACCCTGCCCTCGTGGAGCACGATGATGCGGTCGCTCATGCCGAGCATCTCCTCCATCTCGGAGGAAATCATCAGAATGGATTTTCCGCTCTCGACGAGCTGATTCATCAGCTTGTAGATTTCCTGCTTCGCGCCGACGTCGATGCCCCCGTAGGTTCGTCGAAGATCAGGATGTCCGTCTGCGCGGCAAGGACCTTGGCCACGACCACCTTCTGCTGGTTGCCGCCCGAGAGGTTCCTCACAAGCTGCTTGACCGTGGGCGTCTTGATGTCCAGCGTCTTCGTGTACGTCTGCACCAGCGCGTCCAGCGCCTTGAAGTGCATGAAACCGTACGTGCTGTTGCGCCTCAGACTCATCACGGGGATGTTCCAGTCGATGCTGTACTGGAGGAACGCGCCCTCCTGCTTTCTGTCCTCCGGAATGAGGCCGATGCCGTGGTCAACGACCTCGGCGACCGACGAAGCGCGCATCGCCTTGCCCCTGACCAGGATTTCGCCGCTCTCCGGCCGGACGTCGCCGCAGATCATCTTGGCCAGCTCCGTCCTGCCCGCGCCAACCAGTCCGGCCAGACCGAGAATCTCGCCCCGCCTGAGCTGCAGGTTGATGTGGAAATCGCCGTTGCCGGTGAGATTCCTGACCTCGAGGACGGGCTCGCCGATCTCAACGTTCCGCTCGGGGAACTTCTCCGTCAGCTCGCGCCCGATCATGTAGCGAATCAGGTCCTTCTTGGTGATCTCCGAGACGTTCCGGGTCACCACATATTTGCCGTCGCGGAAGATGGTCACCCGGTCGCACAGCTCAAAGAGCTCCTCGAGGCGGTGGCTGATGTAGATGATCGACACGCCCCGCTCCTTCAGCTTGCGGACGATGCGGAACAGATTGCTCACCTCAGCCATCGGGATGGACGCCGTCGGCTCGTCCATGATGAGCAGCTTGCAGTTCTTGACCAGCGCTTTCGCGATCTCCACGATCTGCATCTGCGCGGTGGAGAGCATCTGCACCTGGGTCATCGGATCGATCTGCACGCCGAGGTCCTCGAGGATCTCGCCCGCGCGGCGCTTCATCTCCTTGAAATCGGGAAGGCCGTGCCGGTTTCCGACCCTGTCTCCGAGGAAGATGTTCTCCATCACGCTCAGAGACGGCACCAGGTTGAATTCCTGATAGACGACGCCGACACCCTTTTCCTTGGCGAGGGCAGGCGTCAACTTGCTGTATTCTTCACCGTCAATGACAATCGTGCCCTTTTCCGGCTGAATGGCTCCTGAAATCGTCTTGATGACGGTGGACTTTCCCGCGCCGTTTTCGCCGATCAGCGCCAGGATTTCGCCCTTTTCCACGTCAAAGGACACATCGTCAAGAGCCACAACACCAGGATACAGCTTGGTCACGTGCCTGACTTCCAGTAGCTTAGCCATCTGATATCCTTTCCGTATGCAGCGATACGCTTCACAAATATTTCGCGGGGCGGGAACAAGCGGAGGCTGTCCTGCACGCAGGACAGCCTCGCAGGCATTGTCGGCCCTTGTCACCGCCCCAGGATTTCATTGACGGGAGCATGCGCTCCCGTCGGGGCTCCGGAATCCGCAATTATTCGGGGAAATACTCGCCCATGGTGTCCAGGGTGATGGCGATGCAGCGCTCGGCGTAGACGCCGTCCACAACGCGATCCATCCAGGAGCCGTCCATCAGCTTGTAGCAGGTGTAGGGCGTGCCCTCGCCCAGCATCACGGTGCCGTGGATCAGAGAGGTGTTGTCAGCGGACTCCTTGATCTTGTTGCGGATGAACTCGGGCGTATCCACGGTGAAGATGGCGAACTGGTCCTTGTCCGAAACCTTCTGCAGGGCGATCTCATCGGAGCCCTGTGCGATATCGGTGCCGTAGGTCAGGATGCACTTGACGTCCGGGTGCTGCAGGAACAGCGCGTCCGCCAGCTCCTGAGCCTTAGTGGCGCCATCGGTTATGGTCTGCTCGGCGACGTAGACGACGGTCGCCTTGCTGGTCAGCTTTTCGATCTCGTGCAGGCCATCGCTGCGGCGGATGGCGTCGTCAGAGTCGCGCTCCTCCAGGATGGCGACTTCGATGCTGCCGTCCTCGGCATCCGGGAAGGTGGCTTCGATCCAGTCAGCGGCCATCTGGGAGACCACCGCGCCGGAATCGAACTGATCCACGTTGATGCAGACGTCATACGCATCGCGCTGCTCCAGCACAGTGCCGATGTTGATCACGAACTTGCCCTGATTGCGGGCGGCAATCGCGGCGTCGCAGATTGCGGAGGCGTCCACGGCGAACATGATGATGTAATCCATGTCCATCTGGACGAAGTTTTCAAGGTTCTGAATCTGGGTCTGCACATCGCCGTTGGCGTCAGCGGAGGAATACTCCATGCCATTGGCGGTGAAATAGGCCTCCATGCCGTCGGACATGCCGGCGAAGAACTCGGAGGACATCATCACGGGGGAGAAGCCGACCTTCTTGCCGGTCATATCCGCGCCTTCCGTGTCAGCCAGCACCGGCGCGCACAGAATCATTGCCATGCACATAACGAGAAGCATTGCTACCAATTTCTTCATGGATTGTTACCACCTTTCTCAATTTTCGGAGATCAGCATTGTGCAAACCTGATATCCGATGCTGTTTATAGCTTAACATACTGTCCAATATGCGTAAAGTGCGAAAAAAGTATCATTCGGTGGATATTTTCGCTTCCCGCCCATTGCGGGCGACGATCACGGCCGAGCAATCCGCCATGAACGTATCAGGGCTTCTGGAGAAATAGAGCACCCGGATTCCCCGCTCCGCCAGTCCCCGCAGATAGCGACGCATGCGCAGCACCTCGCTGTTCATCATGCCCGCATAGGGGCTCTCCAGGACGATGGTGGAGGGACGCAGCAGCTCATAGCGGTAGATGGAGAGGATCTTCCTGGCGACGCGGTCCAGCTGGTCGATGCGGTTCACCGCTTCCGGCAGGTCGAACAGCCGATGAAAGCGCGCGTCCATGCTGCGCTGCACATGCCGGGGAATCCGGCCGAACCGGTTCGCCGCCACCCTGGCCGTGCAGGGCAGAATGAGATTGTCCGAAAGGCTCAGGTTCCTGAGCAGCATGTCCTCGCTTCCCGCCGGGATAACGACCGTGTCGCCCCGGCGGGAGGTTCCGTCCTCAGGGATTTCAAAGTGCAGGCAGCTCTGCCAGATCTCCGGGTTCTCATCGCGCAGCTGGCGCAGATAGGCCCAGAAGTTGCCCCTTCTCTCCCACGCAAAGTCATAGATGCCCAGGAAGGGGTGCCCCTCATATGGCTGTGCCTTATCGCGCTTGCGCGGCGTGAAACCGCGCAGCACCTCCTCGATGTGCGGCGTGAGTCCGGGCCATTCCTTCATATCCCTGCCCCGGTCGACGAGCTGGATCCGCGTCGCGATGGCGGCAAAGGCGGAATAGCACTCAGAGAGGATCACGAAGCTGACCCCTTCCCGATTCTCCCGCCGGATGATTTCGCACAGTTCCTGGGCCTCCTGGCCCTCGTAAAAATCCTCCGTGGCGTCCAGCACGATCAGCTTGGCGCCGTGCATTCTGGCCTTGATGAGGCTCAATTTGGCGCGGTCTCCCCGGCGCAGGCTCCAGATGAATGCGCCCGAAGGCACGTCCACCTTTTGCCGGCGGAGAAAGGCCGCCACACGCCGCTTGGACGCCTCGTGCCGATAGATCTTCAGGCAGTTCGGCCGATAGCAGACCGCCTCGAGGTTTTCCGCGACGGTCATCTCCTCCACCAGGTCCTTCTCCGCCGTAATGGTGTACAGGCCATGGCGCCAGAAGGCGAGGCGGTTGAGCACGGGGATCTCCGCCCCATCCAAATACAGCCTGCCCGCCTGCAGAGTGCATTCTCCGGCGAGCAGGCTGACCAGCGTGCGGACGCCGCTTCCGGGCGCGCCCTGGATGTACAGAATATCGCCTGCAAAGACCTCCAGCGCGTAGTCGCGCAGCGCCTCCATGTCCTCCATCTCCCGGACAGCCCCTGCGATGCGCAGCAATTCCTTCACGAGCTCACTCCTCAAACTGATTTTCGTATCGCGCCCTCGAAAAGACGTCCACCGCGGGCAGCATCACGATCGCATCCGTCCCCTCTCCAATGAGCGAACGATAGCGAATGCCGCTGTCCTCCCCGAAGATGAGCTTCAGCCGGGTGTTCACATTGCGGATGGCAATTCCGCTGTGGCCCGGCTTCGCGGGCAGCTCCTCCTCCGGAGAGCTCCGCATCCGCTCGTTGAGTCGGATGAGCTCCTCGCGGGACATGCCGTATCCATTGTCCGACACCGTGATCAGCAGCCGCTCTCCCGCCCTTGCCAGACGGATGCGGATCAAGCCCTTGTGCTCCACCTTTTCAAGCCCGTGGATCATGGCATTCTCCACCAGCGGCTGAATCGTCATGCGCGGGAGAAACAGCTCGAGGATCTCCTCCTTCTCCACGTCGATCTCCATTTCGAAGCGGTCCTCAAAGCGGAACTTCTGAATGTAGAAGTAATCCCGGATGTGGTCGAGCTCCTCGCCGACGCGCACCATGCCGTCGTCGTGGCTGATGCAATAGCGGAAAAACCGGGAGAGAATTTCCGTCATCGTCGCAATCTCCCGCTGCCGGTTCATCAGCGCCTTGCTGCGAATGCTGTCCAGGGTGTTGTAAAGAAAATGAGGGTTGATCTGATGCTGAAGAACGGACAGCTCCACCCGCCGCCGCATCAGCGTGATCTTCTCCGAATCCTCCTCCCGCACGGCCGAGGCCTCCGCCTGCCGCACCCTCCGGCTGTTCTGCACAAACAGGTACATCCGCCGCAGCTTTCCATAAAAGTACAGCTCCGCGGCAAGGGCGACCGCGAGCGCGGCGAAGGCCGCGATCAGCAGCACCTTCATTTCCATCACCCCGCTATCCGTAGATGCGCCGGTACTCGGTCGGCTTGAGCCCCGTCGCCTTCTTGAAAATCCGGGAAAAGTACTTTTCATCCAGATAGCCGACCTGCGCGGCGATCTCCCGCACGTTCAGCATCGAAGAGGACAGCAGCTTTTCCGCCTCCTCCAGCCGCACCTGCGTCAGATACTCGCTGAAGCCGATGCCCATCTCATCCTTGAAGAGGCGGCTCAGGTACTTCGGCGAGACGTGGATCTGTTCGGCCACGCCCTCCAGGGAGAACTGTCTGCCGTAGTTTTCGCGGATCAGACGCACCGCCATGGCGATCGGCTTCCCCTTCTTTTCATTGGCCTTTCTGAGCAGGTCGTCAATATAGCCGCTCATCTCCAGATAGAGATTCTGAACGAGCTGCTGATAGCTGGAGCTGTTCACATAGGCGAAGAAGTACCGCTCCAGCAGCACTGCGCTCTCCGCTTCCGGAACGGCCAGCTTCAGATCGCGCTCGAGCTCGAAAAACGCCTTCATGACGCCCTGGGGATTCCGGCCGGTCCACGCAGCCGCGCGGCGATCGATGCGCTCCAGGAGTTCATTCAGCTCCTCCTTGCGAAGGTACCGGATGCTTTCGACGATCTCCCGGCGCTCGCCGGCGGAGATGACCATCTCGCCGGAAAGCTCCGGCAGCTTCGCGATCTGGGCATACTCGAGAATGCCATCCTCGCCGATGGCCAGCCGGCCCCACTCCGCCGCGTGCGCTTCCTCTGCTGCCTCGCAGAGCTCCTGGATCGACGCGTGAACCGCGCTGATTCCGATGTGCAGCCGGAACTTGCCGAACACCTCGCGCAGATTCCGGACGCTGTAATAGAACGCATCGATCGTCTGCCGGACTTCCTTCCTGCGCTCCTCGCTGTAGTTGAGGACGATGACCGTTCCTTTATACGTGCTCATCGAATAGGTCAGGATGTATCCCGGGAAGCTCTCCTTCATGCACTTCTCCATCTTTTCGCTGCTCACCGAGGAGTTGCTCCCCATGATCTCGCTGAGGTTCGAAAAGACGTACAGAACGCGATAGCATCCGGGCCGGAAGCGCGTTCCGTATCGTTCGTTGCAGGTTCGCTCCGAAAACAGATAGCGGCTGTTGGGCGCGCTGTCCCCGAAGATCTGCTCGGCGAAGAAGCGGTCGATCTGCTCCTTCTCCCGCGTCTGGCGAACGCGGCTGGCTTCCTCCGCATCCGCCTGCTGGCTGCGCAGCTGGTCGATCCGCCTGCAGACGCGGGCCAGCGTCTCGTTGAGCTGCTCCTCGTCGATGGGCTTGAGCAGGTAGTCCATCACGTTGAGCGACACGGCCGTCCGGGCATACTCAAAGTGCCGGTAGCCGCTGATCAGGATGAACAGCGGTGCGGCGCCCGCGTCCCTGACCTTCTTGATCAACTCCAGGCCGTCCAGTCCCGGCATCTTGATGTCCGAGAGCACGAAGTCAGGGCGATTTTGGAGGATGCTCTCGTAGGCTGCGCTTCCCGTGCGGCAGGTGTCGACCACCTCGATGCCGAGCTCTTCCCACCTGCCCAGTTCCTCTATCAGGTGGATGATCTTCGCCTCATCGTCCGCGATGATGACCCTGTATTGCATCCTATCGCCCGCTTTCCTTCTCTTCTGTAGACTGAAAATCAGAAATTCCGTCTGTGCTACATCTATTCTTCTCATAAGTATATCTCTTTCTGAACATAATGTCAATTATGGGCCATCGTTTTTGCCGATACCGACGGAAAATGAAGCTGTCGAAAACTTCCCCAAGGCATTTCATGAATCCCTTGGCTTCCATTGAAAAAACAGCCCATCGGAACGCACATCCCGATGGGCCTTCTCTATGGGATCATCGACAGCCGCACCCGCTTTTGTGCCATTCAGCTGACCGAGGTCATTGCGCAGCCGCAGCGGGGGCAGAGGGAGCCGCGGGTCGACGCGCAGGTGGTGCCGCAGTTCGAGCAGGTGCAGCAGCCCTGAACCGGCGAAGTGGTGCCGCAGGTATAGCTGGTCTGGCCCGCCGACGCGGTGCTCGAATTCGTTCCGCAGCTGCCGCAGGGACCCACCTCCTCGAAGGCGCAGGAAGACTGCGGGAACAAGGGCAAGGAGAAAAACTCATCGCATACATTTTCTGCGAACTCCTCGCAGGGCGGGACCTGGCAGAAGCCGTAGGTGGGCACCATGATGTCCACTTCTGCGAGGACCTTCAGCACAACGGTGACGCAGATGGTGATTTCAAAGGTGCAGTTGCCGATGTAAGAACCGGAGACGCAAATCGCGCTCACAAGGCTTTCGAGGGTGAAGGGGATGATGGAATCGTCGGGGATGCACAGCAGGACGTCGCGTTCCACATTCACGGTGGTCTGACCCATCCACTCCTGGCAGCGCTGGTCGATGAACAGAACGTCCACCGGAACGGAGACGGTGCAGCGCACCCGGGCAAACTGCGGGCGATCGCACATGCGCTCAATGCTCAGGTTGGAGATGCGGCCGGCGGTGGTGGAGGAGCGGCAGCTCTCAAACGTCCACTGTCCGCAGGGCTGGGGCAGCGGGCACGGGCTGTTCTCGGCGTTTTCCACGGCCTCCTGGTGGGAGATGCCGCCGCCGCAGGTGGGACAGCTGCAGGTGCAGCGGTTGCCCTCACAGGTACAGTTGCAGGCCTTGCCGCCGGCGCATTCGCATCCGGGCAGGACCGGCACGATGTTGGAGATGACGACCTTTTCGTCGTCGAGCTGCTGCTGGGAGAGACAGGAATCGTAGACATTCTTCACCTGAATACAAACGCGCTGATTCAGCCCGGTCAGGATATTCCCCTTCACCACACCGGGACTGCACTCCGCGTTGGCATTTTTATAGCTGTAAAACGACATGTTCATTCCTCCTTGGGATGAAGTGCAGGGGCGTTTTCGCCGCCCACATTGCATCCTATGACCTTTTGGGAAAAGGGTGCGGGGATTTTTGCCAGCCGCGCCCTAAATATATCATATTTTTGTAATATTTCAGTCTTATGCCGGTCATATCCTCCTTGCAATCGCAGAATTTTGCGCTTTTCGCCGTCACATTCGCCGTTTTTTGTATGGTTTTTCTGTAAATTCAAGTCATTTCGAGACATTTAATCGCATCAAAGGTCTTGATTTTGAAATAATTTTGTAATATAATAGTTCTCAAGAAATCGTTCCTGGAGGTTCAACACTATGAAATTCTTTGCGCGTAAACGCCTCATCTCCCTGATCCTGGCCGGTCTGCTGCTGATTTCCACCTGCGCAGCCTGTGCGGAACAGGCGCTCGTCATGAAGATCGCGGCGGTCTACGCTTCCGCAAAGACTTCTTCCTCCGTTTTGGGTACGCTGAAGGCCGGCACTCAGCTGGAAGTGGTCGCCACGAAGAACGGCTGGGCAAAGGTCGAGATGAGCGGCCGCGTCGGCTACATGAAGACCAGCGCGCTGGGTACATACAAGACCTACGACAACATGGCCGCCTATACTTCCAAGGCTTCCGCGATGTATGCATCGTTCTCCACCTCCTCCAAGAAGATGGGCACGATCCCCGCCGGCGCCAAGGTGACCGTACTGGCCACGGCAGGCAGCTGGGCGCGCGTGACTTACAGCAAGTATACCGGTTTTATCGCCAAAGCCAATCTGACCACGAAGGCTCCCAGCAGTTCCGCCTCCAGCGCCACGACCGCCTATGCGTCTGTGAACAACGCCAAGGTGTACAACGCCAGCGGAAAGGTCATCGGCACCGTGCCGCTCAACACCAGCGTCACCGTGCTCGCCGTCAAGAACGGTATCTGCCAGGTCAAGCGCAGCGGCGTGGTTGCTTACATGATGAAGAGCGATCTCTCCGCCTCCAAGGTCGAGGAAGAGAAGAAGGACGACGGCGTCACCGAGATCTCTCCCACCATCTTCTACGTCAAGAACGACGGCGCCAAGGTCGCCGATTCCTCCGGCAAGGTCATCGGCACGCTCTCCCTCAACACCGCCGTGACGGTCACCGCCTATACCGATACCCTCGCCAAGGTCAGCAATGGCTCCACCGTCGGCTTCATGCTCAAGTCCGATCTCTCCGCCTCCAAGGTCGAGG
>JBJEUD010000186.1:29399-44111 GCA_051883655.1 Candidatus Faecivicinus sp.
GGCTCCACCGTCGGCTTCATGCTCAAGTCCGATCTCTCCGCCTCCAAGGTCGAGACCTCCACCAGTTACATCCTGCAGTACGGCGACAAGGGCGAAGCGGTCAGCAAGGTGCAGACCCGCCTGAAGGAGCTGGGCTTCTTCACCGGCAACGTCGGCGGCAACTACCTCGATCTGACCCGCGCGGCTGTCAGCGCCTTCCAGGCTGCAGCCGGCCTGGACACGACCGGCATCTGCGATGAAAAAACCCTGACCGTGATCTTCTCCGACAGCGCTCCGAAGAAGGAGGCGCCCAAGGAGGAGGACACCAGCAGTTCCTCCGGCACTTCCTCCGCCAAGCCCGCCACCGGCACTGCCAAGGCGATGGACTGGTGGACCAGCGGCATCCAGTCGATCTTCGCCCGCGGCACCGTCGCCACGGTGACCGATGTGGCCACCGGCATCGCCTGGAACGAAAAGCGCAGCGGCGGCACCAATCACGCCGACGTTCAGCCCGTGACCGCCGCGGACACCGCCGCCATGAAGAAGGCCGTCGGCAGCTGGTCCTGGACCCGCCGCGCCATCTTCGTAACCATCAATGGCGTCAACTATGCGGCCTCGATGAACTGCATGCCCCACGGCACCGGTTCCATCACCAACAACAACTTCAATGGTCACCACTGCATCCACTTCACCAACAGCCGCACGCACGGCAGCAACAAGGTTTGCTCCCTGCATCAGGCCGCCATCAAGAAGGCCGCCAGCGCAACGCTGTAATACCCGCCTTCCAACGACGCCATGACGATCCAGCTCCGGATCATCATGGCGTCGTTTTTTGGTTCACCTGTCTTCGCGGAATGCTTTCCCCCGCCCTTTCATAGCGCTCAAGGCGTTCATCCGAAACTCACCGCAAAAAAGCGCGGAGAGAACAATCGTTCTCTCCGCGCTCAAATGGCCTTATGCGAGCTGCGCGATCAGATCGAGCACCAGCTTGAGCTCCTCGGGCTTAACCTTGTCGCAAGGCTTGCCGGCGAGGACGCAATCGACGAAGTAGCGGATTTCCTCGTAGTAGGCGTTGGTCTTGGGGACGTAGCCGTCGCCCTCCTCGGCCTTCTTGTCGTCGAGACTCTCGACCTCCCCGTTCTGGTTGAAGATGGTCAGCTTGCCATCCTTGAACTCCAGCACGGCCTTCTCAAACTGGAAGCGGAAGGCGCTCTGGAAGCGATAGTTGCAGTCGAACCACGCCGCTTCGGCGGAGATGAAGAAGCCGGGATACTGATAGATGGCCTCGAAATAATCCTGCGTGGGCGTGCCAGCGCGGAAACGGGTCATCTTCTCGGGCTTGCCAAAGGTGTAGATCATGTAATCCAGATCATGGATGTGCAGATCAAAGGGCACCAGGCCGCTGCGCTCGGGATCGCGCATCCAGCCCTCCCAGCTGGCCTTGGGGGTGTTGCCCAAGCGGGTCATGCGCCCGCTGAGCAGCTTGCCGTACTTCCCGGTGTCGTAGGCGTCCTTGAGCACGAGATACTCGCGCCAGAAGCGAACGACCTGCGCAATCATCACGCACTTGCCGTTCTTTTTGGCGGCGTCATACACGCGGTCGACGTCCTCGATCTTCAGGGAGATGGGCTTTTCGCACAGCACATGTACGCCGGCGTTGAGCGCCTTGATGGTGTATTCCGCGTGCAGATAGGTGGGCAGGCAGATATCCAGGATATCGAATTTCTCCGCCGCCATCATGTCCTCAAACTTGTAATAGGCCTTCGCGCCCATGTCCTCCGCAGCGGCGTCGGCTTTCTCCGGGCGGATATCGCACACGGCGATGACCTTTGCCTCCGGGATCTCCTTCCAGGCTCCGCGATGGGCGCCGCTGATGCCGCCCATGCCGAGCATTGCAACTTTCAACATTTTCTTCACCTTCATTTACAGCGTAGCAATCAGATTGTTCAGATATTCCTGCGTTTCCTTGATGTCAATCAGCTGCTGCTCGCCGGAGATTTCGCGCTCGATGGTCAGGCTGCCGTCGAAGCCATGCTCCTTGAGCCCCTTGAGCAGCGCCGGGAAGTTGGCCTTGCCCGTGCCGACCTTCACCTCGTGGCCCAGCTCCTTGCCGTTGGTGGGATAGAGGCCGTCCTTCGCGTGCACGCCGCGCACATAATCGCCGAACACATCCAGCGCGTCCACGGGATTGGCCTTGCCATACATGATCAGGTTGGCGGGATCGAGATTCAGATACAGGTTTCCGGTGTTGATCTCCTCGAACAGGCGCAGCAGCACAACGGGGGTCTCCTGGCCGGTCTCGAACAGCAGGTTCTGGCCGTTTCTCTTCAGATCCTGGGCGATGCACTTCACGGCGGCCACGACGCCGGGATAGTTCGGATCGCTCATGTTCTCGGGAATGAAGCCCATATGGGTGACGACGTCCTCAACGCCCAGCTTTTTGGCATAAGCAGCGCCGTCCAGCAGGTTCTGCACGCGCACGGCGCGATAGGCTGCCGGCACGATGCCCAGCGTCTCCGGGCCCTCAGTGAAATTCCAGCGCTTCGGGCCAACCCAGCCGCACCAGAACGCGGTGATCTCGACGCCATATTCTGCGCTGAACTGCTTGATTTCCTCCACAGACGCATCCGTCCACAGCGTGGGATCCCAGCTGATCAGCTGGCAGTGCTTGAAGCCCTGGGAAGCTGCGCTGGCAAACTTTTCCTTCATGCCTTCCTTCGCATGAATGATGACAATACCAACATTCATAATATGAATCCCTCCATTGATTTTCGCGAAAAAGGGAACCCAACGGATCAAGCCGTCAAGTTCCCTCCTCTTCATCCGGCCTTCCGGAGCGCAGGACATTCGCCCCGCGCCCACGGCGCCGCCGGATTCATCCTACCTATACAGGATATCACAAAATGCACTTATTTACCAGTGGCAAATGCAAATTTGTGAGATCAGGCGGCTTCCTGCTCAGCCAGGTAGCCTTCGTAGCCCTTCTGATAGATTTCCATGTAGCGGTCGTTGTTCACACCGGCATAGCCAGCAACGTACTCGGCCCAAGCAGCGTCGTCGTTGATGTCCTTCTGACCGGTGATGAAGTAGGCGCGCCATTCCTTCCAGTAGTTCTCCTGCTCGGTCTTGATGGCGGAGAGCTCGGAAGCCTCATCGACGGTGTAGTAGCGGGTGAAGGGAGCCCAGACTTCCTCGGGGAAGTAGTTGCGCAGGCCTTCAACAGCTTCCAGGCAGACCGGCCAGGTCTCGCCGCCCTTGAAGTACTCGTTGGAAGCGACGGAGGGGTTGGCGCCGCCGGCCCACGGCACGTACTCGGCCAGAACCTGCTCGAAGGTGCGGCCATCGGGGCTGTTCAGCACGGCGTCGGTCAGCTTCAGTCCGCCGGGGGAGTCGGGATCCTCTTCGTAGGTCACGTCCTTGACGCCCATGAAGTACGCGATGATGCCCTCGTCAGAATACCAGTGGTCCATCCAGCGGACGGCCGCCTTCACAGCGTCCTCGCCCTTCTCGGCGCACTTGTAGGTGATCAGGAACTGACCGGTGGAGCTGGCCGGCAGGGAGTAGTTGGTCCACATCTTCTCGCCATTGTAGCCGGTGAAGGGCTCCTTGATGCCGAGGGTGTACTGCTCATATTCGGAGTTGGAAACGGGGCTGTTGTTGACCATGATGTAGGTCAGCGCGCGGCCGGTGGAAGCCTTGGCGATCTCCTGGGCATAGTCCATGGTGAAGATGTCCTGGTCGATCAGCTTGTCGGCATACAGCTTGGTCATGTACTTCAGCTCTTCGCGATACTCGTCGCTGGCGTACGCATAGGCCAGCTCGCCGTCCTTGTTGACATACACGTCGCGGTGAGAGGAGCCGCGGTTCATCCAGCCGAAGGAGCCGGACAGAATGGTCTCGATCTCATCGATGGAAGCGGAGGTCAGCGGGATCTCGTCGGCCTCGCCGTTTCCGTTGTAATCCAGGCCCTTGCAGGCAACCAGATAGTCATACAGCTCGTCCAGAGTGGTGGGAACCTCGAGGCCCAGCTTCTCCAGCACGTCGGTGTTGAACCACATCTTGGAGCCAACGCGGATGGCGTCGCCGGTCAGGATGTAGGGAGCGGCATAGATCTTGCCGTCGGCCTGGGTCACGGCCTGCTTCGCGGTGGGGAACTCCTCGAAGTACTTCATCAGGTTGGGCATGAGCTCTTCATAGTCAGACAGAGCGACGAACATGCCTTCGTCTGCGTACTTGGCCTGGTCCGTGGCGCTGACAGACATCTTGAACAGGATGTCCGGAACCTCGCCGGAGGCGAGCATCAGGCTCAGCTGGGTCGCACGGTCGGAAGAGGGGATGTTCTGATACTCAATGTCGATGCCGGAGGCCTCTTCGAAGTCCTTCAGAATCACGATCTCATTGAAGTCGCCCTGGATTTCGGACTGGCTGACAGCCGCGGTCAGGGTGATCGGTTCGGTGGTGATGGGCAGTCCCTCGGGATTGATTTCCGCCAGAGCGCTGACAGAAAGCAACATTACAAGGGCAACCAGCAGAGCAAACATACGCCTTTTCATGAAATATACCTCCTCAATATTTTCCTCCGCATTTCGCGGTAAGGATCAACCCTTGACGGCGCCGATCATGACGCCCTTGACGAAGAATTTCTGTACGAACGGATAGATGATGAGCATCGGCACGCTGGAGACCACGATGACCGAGTACTTGATCGTCTCGGCGCGCATGGCCGCGCGGGCCGCTTCGTCCGCGCCCATCTCCATCAGCGACTGGGCATTGTTGGCGGTCAGAACCTTGCGCAGGTACAGCTGCAGCGGCTGGATGCTCTCCTTGTTGATGTAAAGCAGCGCGCTGAAGTAGCTGTTCCAGTGACCCACGGCGTAGTACAGGCCGATGACCGCGATGATCGGTCCGGACAGCGGCAGCACAATGCGAATCAGCGTTCCCAAGGGCGTGCAGCCGTCGATGTCCGCCGCCTCGTGCAGCTCATAGGGAATGGACGTGGAGAAATAGGTGCGCATGATGATCATATTGTACACCGAAATCGCGCCCGGCAGAATCAGCGACAGCCAGTTGTTCATCAGGCCCAGGGTCTTGCCGACCATCAGATACGTGGGGATCAGGCCGCCCGAGAAGAACATGCAGAAGGTCATCAGCTTCATGATCACGTTGCGTCCCCACAGATCGCGCCGGGACATCGGGAAAGCGGCCAGAATGGTCATTACCAGGTTGAGCGCCGTGCCCGCAGCCATGATGATCAGCGAATTGCGGTAGCCGCGCATGATGTTGTCGTTCTTGAAGACCTCCTGATAGTTCTCCAGCGTCACATCCACCGGCCAGAGGATCATCTTGCCCGAGGTGACCGACATGGCGTCGCTGAAGGACGCGCTGACGACGTAGATCAGCGGATACAGGATGATGCAGGCGACGATGCCCAGGAAAATGCAGTTTACAACTTCAAAAATCTTGTCTCCGTGGGACATTCTGTCCAGGGCAGAATGGTTCGCCGAGATCTTCTTTTCTTTCGTCATCTCAAACTCCCCCTTCCCCATTACCACAGGCTGGTTTCGCTGAGCTTGCGGGAGCAGGTATTCACCAGCACCAGCAGCGCGCAGTTGATCACGGAGTTGAACAGGCTGATGGCCGTGGACAGGCTGTACTGGGCGCTCTCAATGCCGATTCGGTAGGAATACGTGGCAATGACGTCCGAAACCGACAGGTTCAGGTCGTTCTGCATCAGGAACACCTTTTCGAATCCGACGTTCATGATGTGGCCCGAATTCAGAATCAGCAGGATGACCATCGTGGGCATGATGCCCGGCAGATTGATGTGCCAGATGCGCTGCATGCGGTTGGCGCCGTCGATCATGGCCGCCTCATGCAAACCGGGGTCGATGCCGGCCAGCGCCGCGATGTAGATGATGGAGTCCCAGCCGATGTTCTGCCAGATGCCGGAGCCTACGTACAGCGGCCTGAACAGGCTCGCCTTCTGCATCCAGTTGTACCCCTCGCCGCCCATCTTTCGGATGAGGATGTTGACAATGCCGTAATCGGAGTTTGTGAACGCCTTGATGACGCCCACCAGCACCAGCACGGACAGGAAGTGGGGCGCGTAGGTGATGTTCTGAACGAACTTTTTGTATTTGATGGATTTGACCTCATTCAGGCTCAGCGCCAGGATGATCGGCAGCGGGAAACCGAGCACGAGCGACTCCAGGCTCACGATAATCGTATTGCTCAGCACGCGGCTGAAATACGGTGACTGGAAGAACTGCAGGAAATATTTGTACCAGGGGTTCGCCCAGGGGCTTCCCATAATTCCCTTGAGCACCTTGTAATCCTTGAACGCCAGCGTGATGCCATACATCGGCGCATAGCAGAACACAATAAAGAAGGCGGCCACGGGAATCAGCATCAGATACAGCTGCCAGTTCCGGTTGATTCTCTTTGCAATGATGAATTCCTTGAGCGACATCCGCTTTTTGGCTTTCGCGCTCGTTCCGCTCTTCACGGCCTTCACTCCAATCTCATGATCCGGCTCGGCATCCCTCACCGAAATACACATGTATTATGTATCCAATTATATCCCCTGCCGCAGCAAAAATCAACCCCAAAACGAAACTTTCTTCTCCAACCGTACAAAAAAAAAGATTAAGATAGGCCCTTTGCACAAATACTATTCTCCAATGTCTTTTTCATAATTAACGGGCATGTATTTTTATGTGCGCCCATCGACTCCGCAAGTTTACCCACTTTTGACGGCTCCGGTATTCATCCTTGACGGGCATAGAGTATGCTGTATCCGTACCAAATGAAAGGAGAACAATCCACATGAAGAAGATTCTTTGCCTGGTCCTGGCCCTGTGCCTGCTGTCCGCCGCAGCATTTGCTGAATTCGACGCGTCGAGCGCCATCACGGTCTACTCCCGCGAGGACGGCTCCGGCACCCGCGGCGCGTTCATCGAGCTGTTCGGCGTCGAGCAGAAGAACGATGCCGGCGAAAAGGTCGACTATACCACCGAAGAGGCCATCATCACCAGCTCCACCTCCGTGATGCTCACCGGCGTCGCGGGCGATCCCAGCGCCATCGGCTACGTCTCCATGGGCTCCCTGAACGACACCGTGAAGGCCCTGAACATCGACGGCGCGGAAGCCACCGTTGACAATATCAAGTCCGGCGATTACGCCATCTCCCGCCCCTTCAACATCGCCACCAGGGACGGCGTGTCCGAGGCCGCTCAGGACTTCATCAGCTACATTCTCTCCGCCGAAGGCCAGGCCGTGATCGAAGCAAACGGCTACATCGCCGTCGCAGGCAGCGAAGCCTATGCGGGCGCCGCTCCCGAGGGCAAGGTCGTGGTCGCAGGCTCCTCCTCCGTCACCCCCGTCATGGAAAAGCTGGCCGAGGCCTACGCCGCCGTCAATCCCAACGCCCAGATTGAGATCCAGCAGAGCGACTCCACCACCGGCATCAACGGCGCCATCGAAGGCCTGTGCGACATCGGCATGGCCTCCCGCGATCTGAAGGATGAGGAGATCGCAGCGGGTCTGACCGGCACCGTCATCGCCATGGACGGCATCGCCGTGATCGTCAATACCGCGAACCCCCTCGCCGACATCTCCTCCGAGACCGTGAAGGCCATCTTCACCGGCGAAATCACCAGCTGGGACTTCTGATTCCCCCCGCCTCCCCTCAGCCCCTGCCCCGCGCAGGGGCTGATCTGTTTTTGAAAAACCGCACTCTCCGGCAGTCTATTTTTTTCAGAAACTTCATCTGCTTTTGATCATTGCCGTATGATGGCTTTACGGCATCCATTTATTCTGTCACTGTCGAAAGGAATGAAAAAGGATAGTAAGCATATGAGGAAAAACAACCCTTCCCGCTCGTGGTCACAGTTCCGGGAGCTGGCGATGCACGGCGTATTCCTGCTGGCGGCCTGCGCCTCCATCGCCGCGGTGGCGCTAATCTGCGTGTTCCTGTTCGCCAACAGCATTCCCGCCTTCCTGGAAATCGGACCCCTGAACTTCCTGCTGGGCCGGCAATGGAAGCCCGGCAACGACCTCTACGGCATCTTTCCGATGATCGTGGGCAGCCTCTATGTCACCGCAGGCGCGCTGGTTCTGGGCGTCCCGGTGGCGGTTCTGACGGCGCTGTTTCTGGCGCGCTTCTGCCCGAAGCCGCTGTACCGGCTGCTGAAGCCGGCAATCAACCTGCTGGCGGGCATTCCGTCGGTGGTCTACGGCTTCTTCGGACTGGTGGTGCTGGTTCCGCTGGTGCGCAATACCTTCGGCGGCACGGGCAGCAGCATCCTGACCGCATCCGTCCTGCTGGCGATGATGATCCTGCCCACCATCATCAGCCAGGCGGAGGCCGCACTGCGGGCCGTGCCGGAAAGCTGCTATGAGGGCAGCCTGGCACTGGGCGCGAGCCACGAGCGCAGCGCGTTCTTCGCAGTGCTCCCCGCCGCAAAGTCCGGCGTGATGGCCGGCGTAATCCTGGGCGTAGGCCGGGCCATCGGCGAGACGATGGCGGTGATCATGGTGGCCGGCAATCAGCCGCGCATCCCCGATTCCATCCTGAAGGGCGTGCGAACGCTGACGACCAACATCGTCATGGACATGGGCTATGCCGCCGGCCTGCACCGCGAGGCGCTGATTGCCACGGGCACGGTGCTGTTCGTGTTCATCCTGATCATCAACCTGCTGTTCTCGCTGCTGAAGAGGAGGGCGAACTGAATGAAGAGGACCCGCGATCCCCTCTCGCTGCTGCTCCGGGCGCTGGTATGGCTTGCCGCCGGCATCACAGCGGCCGTGTCCATCGTGCTCGTCGGCTACATTCTAATCAAGGGACTGCCCCATCTGACGCCGGAGCTGTTCGCCTGGAAGTACACGTCGGACAACTGCTCCATGACGCCTGCGCTGATCTCCACGCTGGCCATGACCGCACTGGCGCTGGCGATCGCCGCCCCGCTGGGCATCTTCTCCGCAATCTATCTGGCGGAATACGCCCCCAGGCACAGCCGACTGGTCAAGGCGGTGCGGATGACCAGCGAAACGCTGTCCGGCATTCCCTCCATCGTCTACGGCCTGTTCGGCTCGCTGTTCTTCCTGAGCCGGCTGGGCTGGGGATATTCGCT
Organism: Candidatus Faecivicinus sp.; assembly: GCA_051883655.1. Lineage (GTDB taxonomy): Bacteria > Bacillota > Clostridia > Christensenellales > Aristaeellaceae > Faecivicinus. The sequence continues at coordinate 38,510 of JBJEUD010000186.1, forward strand.
GCTGTCCGGCGCCTGCACGCTGGCGATCATGATTCTTCCGCTGATCATGCGCACCACGGAAGAGGCGCTGCTGGCGGTGGACCCCATGTACCGCGAGGGCAGCTTCGGCCTGGGCGCCGGGCGGCTGCGCACGGTGTTCCGCATCGTGCTGCCGTCGGCGGTGCCGGGCATCCTGGCCGGCATCATTCTGGCCATCGGCCGCATCGTGGGCGAAACGGCGGCGCTGATGTACACGGCGGGCACCATGGCCAACGTGCCGTCCAGCCTGTTCACCTCGGTGCGCACCCTCTCCGTGCACATGTACGTGCTCTCCGGCGAGGGGCTGCACGTCGAGCAGGCCTACGCCACGGCAACGGTACTGCTGATCGTCGTGGCCTGCATCAACGCATTGTCTTCGATGATTGCAAAGCGTCTCGCAAAGGGGTAAAATATGGATAAGTTCAAAATCCGGAATCTTGAATTGTATTACGGCGCATTCAAGGCGCTCAAGGGCATCAACATGGACATCTCCTCAAATTGCATCACAGCGCTGATCGGCCCCTCCGGCTGCGGCAAGAGCACGCTGCTGAAATCGCTCAACCGCATGAACGATCTGGTGGAGGGCTGCCGGATCACCGGCTCGGTCACGCTGGATGGCGAGGATATCTACCACGGAATGGACGTCAACCTCCTGCGCAGGCGGGTGGGCATGGTCTTTCAGAAGCCGAACCCCTTCCCCATGTCCGTCTACGACAACATCGCCTACGGCCCGCGCACCCACGGCATCCGCGCCCGGGCGCGCCTGGACGAGATCGTGGAGCGCTCGCTCCGGGATGCGGCCATCTGGGACGAGGTCAAGGACCGGCTGAAGAAGAGCGCGCTGGGCCTGTCCGGCGGGCAGCAGCAGCGGCTGTGTATCGCCCGGGCGCTGGCCGTGGAGCCGGAGGTGCTGCTGATGGACGAGCCCACCTCCGCGCTGGATCCCATCTCCACCTCCAAGGTGGAGGAGCTGGCGCTCTCCCTCAAGGAGCGCTACACCATCGTGATCGTCACCCACAACATGCAGCAGGCGCTGCGCATCTCGGACTGCACCGGCTTCTTTCTGCTGGGCGATCTGGTCGAATTCGGCGACACGGAGCAGCTGTTCTCGTCGCCCAGGGATTCGCGCACCGAGGATTACATCACAGGGAGGTTTGGCTGACATGAGAACCCACTTTGACGAACAGCTTTCCCAGCTCAACGCCGATCTGATCGACATGGGCACCATGATCGAATACGCCATCGAGTCCAGCGCCAGCGCGCTGATCTCCATGGACGGCGCGCTGGCCAACCGCATCGTCCGCTTCGACCACGAGGTGGACCGCAAGGAGCGGGATATCGAGTCGCTGTGCCTGAAGCTCATTCTGCACCAGCAGCCCATCGCCAAGGATCTGCGCTTCATCTCCGCCGCGCTGAAGATGATCACCGACATGGAGCGCATCGGCGACCAGGCCGCGGACATCGCCGAAATCGTGACCATGATGCTCAACGACGACCCGCCGCGCATCACCGATCACTTTTCCGAGATGGCCCGCGTCACCACGCGCATGGTGCGCCAGTCCATCGACGCCTTCGTCAGCCGCGACATGCTGCTGGCCCGCCAGGTGGTCAATACCGACGACGTGGTGGACGGCCTGTTCGACGACGTGCGCGGCGAACTGATCGACCTGCTCGCCAGGAACCCCGACCGCGGCCGCCAGGCGCTGGACCTGCTGATGATCGCCAAATACTTCGAGCGCATCGGCGACCACGCCACCAACATCGCCGAATGGGTGGAATTTGCCATCACCGGCATACACAAGGAGGAAAATTCATGATCTACTACGTTGAAGACGATGAGAGCATCCGCGATCTGCTCCTCTATGCGCTGCGCCAGAGCGGCTTTGACGCCGAGGGCTTTTCCGAATCCACCGCCTTTCTCAACGCCATGAAACAGCCGCCGCTGCCCCAGCTGATTCTGATGGACATCATGCTGCCCGGCGAGGACGGCCTGAGCCTGCTCAGACGGCTCAAGCAGGATGAGCGCACCTCCGAAATCCCCGTGATCATGCTCACCGCCAAGGGCACCGAGTACGACAAGGTGCTGGGCCTGGACGTGGGCGCGGACGACTATGTGACCAAGCCCTTCGGCGTGATGGAGCTCATCGCCCGCATCAAGGCGCTGCTGCGCCGCTCCGGCCGGCTGGTCAACCGGCGCAAGCTGGTCTGCGGCGGCATCACGCTGGACGACGAGTCCCACACCGTCACCGCCAACGGCGCGCCCGTGACGCTGACGTTCAAGGAATACGAGCTGCTCCGGTATCTGATGGAAAACGAGGGCGTGGCCTTCGACCGCCCGCAGCTGCTCGACGGCGTGTGGGGCATCGATTACTTCGGCGGCACCCGCACCGTGGATGTGCACATTCAGACCCTGCGCCAGAAGCTGGGCGACTGCGGCGATCACATCGAGACCATCCGCGGCTTCGGCTATCGCATCGGAGGAAGGGCCCGATGAAAGCGCGCATCTATCGCAGCACCGTGGCCATCGTGCTGGCTTCGCTGTTGGTGTTCAGCCTGATCCTGTCCGCAGGGCTGTACTTCGTATTCGCGCGGAGCTTTCAGGCCCAGCTGCATTCGGAGCTTTCGCTGCTGTCGGCGGCGATGAACCGCTCTGAGGAACCCGACGAGGTGTTTTCCCTGTGGGCAGAGCAGTCCGGCAGCTTTCGCCTGACGCTGATCGCCCCGGACGGAACGGTGCTGGCCGACACCGGCGCGGACGCGTCGCAGATGGAGAACCACGCCGCGCGCGCCGAGATCGCCTCCGCGCTGGAGACCGGCTTCGGCGCTTCCCACCGCCAGTCGGCCACGCTGGACGAGATGACCTTCTATCTGGCGCAGCGTCTGGACGACGGGCGGGTGCTGCGGCTCGCCGGCGCGCAGCGCAGCGTGTTCAGCGTGCTGGCAGGCGCGCTGCTGTGCCTGGCGGCCGCCGTTCCGCCCACGCTGCTGGCCAGCTCCGCGCTGTCCGGGCACACCACCCGCTCCATCCTGCGCCCCATCGACGCGCTGAATCTGGATCGCCCCGCAGACAATGAAATCTACGACGAGTTCACGCCGCTGCTGCTGCGGCTCTCCGCCCAGAACCGGCGCATCGAGAGCCAGATGCAGGAGCTGGAGCGCCGCCAGCGCGAGTTCGTGGCCATCACGGAAAACATGTCCGAGGGCCTGGTCATTCTCAATGCCCGCGGCGAGATTCTGATGATGAACCGCAGCGCGCGGAGCATCTTCCGCGCGGGCGACGCGGATTACACCGGCCAGTACATGCTCTCGCTGCACCGCAGCACGGAGCTGATGGACGTCATCCGCAGCGCGGAATCCGGCGAAGCCTCCAGCGAACTGATGCGCATGGGCGGCCGCGTGCTGCAGCTGATCGCCAGCCCCGTGGTGGAAAACGGCGAGACCCAGGGCATCCTGCTGCTGATCCCCGATGTGACCGAGCGCGTGGAGGCCGAGCGCAACCGCCGCGAATTTTCCGCCAACGTCTCCCATGAGCTGAAGACGCCCCTGACCTCCATTCTCGGCTATGCCGAGCTGATGCAGAGCGGCCTGGTGCCGCCGGAGGACACCGCGCGCTTCGCCGGGCAGATTCACGATGCGGCGCAGCGGCTGCTGCAGCTGGTGGAGGACATCATCCACCTCTCCCGTCTGGACGAGGCCGCGCCCGTGGAGATCGAATCCGTCGATCTGGCCCGGCTCGCCCAGTCCGTCTGCGAGCGGCTGCAGCCCCGGGCCGAGGCCGCCGGTCTGACATTCCACACCGATCTGACCCCCGCAACAGTCCAGGGCTCTGCCCAGATGATCGACGAACTGCTGACCAACCTGATCGACAACGCGATCAAATACAACCGCCCCAACGGCGACGTGACCGTCGTCGTCGCTCCCACCACCGCCGGCGCGCGCCTTTCCGTGCGCGACACCGGCATCGGCATCGCCCCCGAGCACCGGGAGAAGATCTTCGAGCGCTTCTACCGCGTGGACAAGAGCCACTCCCGCGCCATCGGCGGCACCGGTCTCGGCCTCTCCATCGTCAAGCACATCGCCGCCTTCCACCACGCCCCCATCTCCCTCCAAAGCGAACCGGGCGTCGGAACGGAGATCGCGGTGGAGTTTGCGGAGGGCTGACGCGGGGGAACGCAGGATGACGGCGGGGAGAGATTTCTCTTTGAAAAAGAAAACCCTCCCCGCACCCCTCCAAAGAAAACGCTTCGCCGGCTGCATGCAGCCGGCGGCGTTCTTTTTGTGGTCATATGTTTCTGTTCGGGGGACGTCGGGCCGGACGGCGGCCCGGCGTCCGGTTTGAGCGGGAGGTTTTTTTGAACTGCGGTCGAGGATTTCGGACCGTTGATTGGAAGGCGGAGGTTTCGCGGCTGATTGTGGATTTTGCGCGGCCCGAATTTTCTCCTTTACAGCGCCTTCGTTTTCCTCTATACTGACTCTGTCGAACCGAAGGGAAAAACACGGCGCGGTTGGTAGTCCGTGCGTGGCTTTTCGCCATCAGTAGCCCTCCCCTCCTGTGGGTCGTCCGCCCTTCCAAACCTGGTTCGGCGAACAGGAGGCGTGCAACATGCGCATTGCACTGACGGTTTTCTTTGAATCCCCCTTCTGGGTGGGCGTTGCGGAGCGCACCGATGATCTCGGACAGTTCTCCGCAGCGCGGCACGTATTCGGCCCGGAGCCCAGCGAACCCGAGGTTCACGCATGGCTTCTGCGGTCGTTTTCCGGACTGACCTTCTCTCCGGCGCAGCCGGGCGGGCTGGTCAAGCCGCCCGCAGCCAACCCGAAGCGACGCCAGCGGGAAGCGGCGAGAGCCATCGATCGCGGGATCGGCACCCGTGCCCAGCAGGCGCTGCAGGCCGGGCGCGAAGCGGCAAAGGAGGAACGGCGGATTCAAACCCGTGCGCAGCGGGAGGCGGAGGCCCGGCGGCAGTATCTTCTGAAGCGCGAGCGGCAGAAGCAGCGCCACCGCGGTCATTGACGCCAGCGGGGCGGAGAGTTCATCTCTCCGCCCCGTTTATACATTCGGTCTCGCGCTCGAAAAGGAGAACCTGTGCGGTCCCCGGTAATGAATTGCACTCAGTCGCCAAAGCTGATGCCCAGCATCTTGGCCTCCTTGACGATGGAGGCGTCGGGATCGACCATCTTCAGCTTGCCGGCCACGTCCTCCAGCGGAACCTTCACGATCTCGCGGTTCTTGTAGCCCACCATGAAGCCGTACTCGCCCTTCAGAATCAGGCGGCCCGCCTCGGAGCCGAGGCGGCTGGCGAACACGCGGTCATAGGGGCAGGGACTGCCGCCGCGCTGGGTGTGTCCGGGCACGGTCACACGCACGTCAAAGCCGCTCTTCTTGGCGATCTGCTCGGCGATTTCATAGGAGACGGAGGGATACTTGTAGTTCTCCATCTTCTTTTTGTATTCCTTCTTGGTCAGCTTCGCGTCCTCCTTGGAGATGGCGCCCTCGGCGACGGCCAGGATGGTGAAGCGGCTGCCCTTGTCGTGGCGCTCCTTGATCTTCTTGACCACCTTGTCGATATCGTAGGGGATCTCG
>JBJEUD010000187.1:0-8203 GCA_051883655.1 Candidatus Faecivicinus sp.
TGGTCTTGCCGGCCTTGGGCTGGGACACGATCATGCCGCGCTGGCCCTTGCCGATGGGCGCAAAAATGTCGATCAGCCGCAGCGAAAGGTCGTGGTTTGCCGGGCTCTCCAGCCGCAGGCGCTCGTTGGGATACAGTGGAATCAGCGATTCAAAGGGCTTGCGCGACAGCGCCTTCTCCGGCGGCTCGCCGTTGATGCGATTGATATAGACCATCGCGCCATAGCGGTCGCCCTCGCGCTGGGGCCGCGTCTTGCCCTCCACGTAGTCGCCGTTTCTCAGGCAGAAGCGGCGGATCTGGGCGATCGAGATATAGACGTCGCGCTCGCTGGGCAGGCAGTTCTCCGCGCGAAGGAAGCCGTGGCCCTCCGGCTGAATCTCCAGCAGACCCGCGCCGTCGGTGAAATCGCCGATGGGCGCGCCGTCCGCGCCGATTTCATAGGCGTCTCTCCGGCGAACAGTCTCCCCGCCCTGCTCCTCTGCGCTGCGCCGGACCGGCTCATCATAGGTCGGGCGGAAATCGTCGCCGCTGCGGCGGGGCGCTTCCTCAGCCGCCCGGCGGCTTTCGTCATAGCTGCGGCGAAACGGATCGGCCGGCATGCCGTGGGACGAATTCTCCTGCAGCCGGCGCGCATAGGGCGTCTCTCCCCCGACCTTCGGCATGACCTCCGGACCCCGAACCACGGGGGGACGCTGGGGGCGATTGCCCGGCTGAAAGCCATTTTGGCCGCGCATCTGCATGCGCGCCGGGGAGCGCTGCGGATTCCCGCCTTCCGGCGCCTGTACATCGTCCTTTTTCGCATATCGCACAGGCTGCACTCTGTTTGCGGCAGGCACATGCTCCGCGATGGCCATGGGATTGAAAGAAGATTCCCTGCCGTTCTGTCCCCGCAGAACCGGCTGGCCCGCTGACTTCTCCGGCTCTTTCGTCGGCGCGGACTGCGCCGGAACCGGCTCGGTCTTTTTCGGGCTGATAATCTTGGATTCGGAAGTCTCCGGGCGGGAGACCTCCGCCTGCCCGGCGCGCGCTTTCTCCTTCACCGGCACGGGCTGCGCCGGGACCGGCTCAGTCTTTTTCGGGCTGATAATCTTGGATTCGGAAGTCTCCGGGCGGGAGACCTCCGCCTGCCCGGCGCGCGCTTTCTCCTTCGCTTCAGCCGCCGGTCCGGTCGGTTCCCTTTTTTCTGCAGCGGACGACCGGACACTGCGCGGCGCAGAGATTCCCTGCTTCTCCTTTGCTGTTTTCTTTCCGCGAACCGATTGCGTTTTTGGAGTTTCCCCCTCTTCCCCGATCGTTTTGGGGGCTTCCGACGGAGAAATCCGGCGCTTCACCGCGGGAGAAGTTTCACTCTTTTCACCGTTTGCTTCTGTCTCCTTTGAACGGGAGGATTCCGCCTGAGGCAGCCCTGCTTTGGAAGTTTGGCCCGGGAGCGCCGCTTTTGCGGCGGATTCAGCCGCAGCGGCGGCCTTTTCCGCCTCCAGCAGCAGCTCGACGATCATCGCCTTGCTGGTCCTTGCCGGAAGCCTGACCTTCATTTCCTTTGCGAGCTTGCGCAGCTCCACCACAGTTTTGCTGTGCAGGGACTGATAATCCATATTTCACCTCCTGACAAGGTTCATTTGCGGCGGCAGACCGCGATATCGCGCGTCACCGCCTGTTCCACCCAATGGGAAAAATGCTGATAGGGGCCGTCTGCAAGCGGCTCAAGCCCGGCCTTTTCCATGCAGCCGTGCACCGCTGCGGGCTTGAGCGTCTGGGCATTGAAGGACACGGCGATCGTTCCGCCGGGCATGAGCGCCTCGCGCCAGCCGGGCAGCACCTTCGCCAGCAGCTGCTCGAACGTGCCGCCGTGGGGCATGTGCTGCACGCCGTAGGGCAGATCGCACACAATCATGTGAAAGCTCTTCGCGCCGAAGGTTTCGCGGGTGGCGGCCGCGTCGGCATTCACCAGCTTCACGGACGCCGTCTGCTTCTGTTTGAAATGCTCAGGGGTATCGGCAAAGGTGAACTGCACGCTGGGCGCAGGCTTTTTCCCCTGAACGGTCAGCGAACTGCGCTCGACGGCATGCTTATAGCGATGATATTCCAGATAGCGCTTGAAGAACTGCTCCGCTTCCTTCAGATCACTCCTGTCCAGATCCGCGCCCGTGCAGCACCAGCCGCGATTCGCGCCCACGAACAGCGTGGTTCCGCGGCCGCACATGGGGTCCAGCAGCCGAATCTGGCCCTGGGCATCCCGAAAATTTCCGGAATACAGCGCCACATTCACCAGCATCTGCGTGAACAGCTCGTTGGTCTTTCCCTTATACTTGAGAATGCCGGGCAGATCCTCCCCCAGATAGGGCTTCTCCCGGCCCATGAGCGGCAGCAGCGCGCCGTCGTCGCGGCGCTCGAACAGGCCGTAGAGCAGCGAATGCCTCTGAATCGCAGCAAAACAAGCCTCGGACAGAGGCTCTTCACTCACCAGCTCCAGCACAGGCATCCCCATGCGCTCCGAAGCTGCAAAAGTCACTTCCGGCGCGATGCGGCCGAGCAGCACTGCAAGCTCCGCCTCTGCCAGCTTCTGCGTTTCATTCCTGTAGCGGACATTCGCGTGCGGCCACAACAGAATGGTGTATTTCATATGTTCACTTTTCTCCAAATGCAAATCAGACCGATGATTGAATTCTATGCACACGCACCGCCGCGCATGCAGCCAGACAAAAAATTTGACAGAAAAACAGATTAGAAAACAGCCCCTTTGCCTGCAGCAAAGGGGCCTTCATTGGCATTAGTACTTGCGCTTACGAGCGGCCTCAGCCTTCTTCTTGCGCTTCACGCTCGGCTTCTCGTAGTGCTCTCTTTTTCTGGCCTCAGCGAGAATGCCATCACGAGCGGTCTTGCGCTTAAAACGACGCAGCGCGCTTTCCAATGATTCATTTTCCCGAATGCGTACCTCGGACATGTGCTTTCCCTCCCCTCGCGATTAAATGGCATACGCCAATGTAGCATGGGGTTCGCCACATCGGATATTATACCTCATAACATACCATTCCGTCAAGCAAATCTGCGTAGAATTTCAAATTTTCACATATTTTTGCCCAACTTCCGGTTCTTCCCAGAAGCGCGCAGAGCGCCTCACGCCATGGAATCGGCCAACTGCCTTCCGCCCAGCAGGTGGATGTGCAGATGGTTGACCGACTGCGCGCCGTTCCTGCCGCAGTTGCTCACGATTCTGAAGCCATCCTCGCTGACGCCCTCCTGCTTCGCGATGGTCTGGATGGCGCTCAGCAGCGCCTTCATGGTCTCGCCGTCGCACTCCAGGATGTTCGCCATATGTTTCTTGGGCAGAATCAATACATGTACCGGCGCCTGCGGGTTGATGTCGCGGAACGCAAACACCGCATCATCCTCATAAACCTTTGTGCAGGGAATATCCCCCGCGATGATCTTGCAAAACAGACAATCCATTGGATTCACCTCCCGTCCTTCGCCAGCGGTTCCCCGATGGCGAGCGTGCCTTCCGCGCGAACGATGCGCACCGGTTCAAGGGAATTCGGCGCCGCCTTCGCCCGCACGCGAACGTACTGACCGGTATAGCCCTCGGCGAGCCCTTCGCCCACCGACTGTTCAAACAGCACCCTTTGCACTGTGCCGGTCATATATGAGACGTATTGAGTTTCCAGTTTGTTCCCAAGTTCAATTAATTTTTGTGCGCGCTCCCGCTTGATATTTTCGGGAACCTGGCCGTCCATGCGGTCCGCCGCCGTTCCGGCGCGCCGCGAGTACGGGAACACGTGAATCCGGGCGAACCCGACCTTCTCCACGAAGGCCATCGTCTCCCGGAACTCCTCCTCGGTCTCGCCCGGGAAGCCCGCGATCACATCCGTGGTGATGGCGCAGTCCGGCATGAAGCGCCGGAGCGTTCCGCAGGCGGCGAAATACTCCTCCGGCGTGTAGCGCCGGTGCATGCGCCTGAGCACGCCCGCGCTGCCCGACTGCATCGACAGATGGAACTGCCTCGCCAGCCCCGGAAGCGCCGCCAACGCCCGGGCAAAATCCTCCGTCACCGTCATCGGCTCCAGCGAGCCCAGCCGCACGCGCTCCACGCCCGGCGTGCCGTGCACGGCGCGGATGGCGTCGATCAGCGTCTCGCCGGTGCCGCGGCCATAGCTGGCCAGGTGGATGCCGGTCATCACGATCTCCCGATAGCCCGCGTCGGCCAGCCGCTTCGCCTCGGCGCGCACGTCCTCCATGGGCATGGAGCGCACCGGACCGCGGACGCTGGGGATGATGCAGTAGCTGCAGTAGCGGTCGCAGCCCTCCTGAATCTTCATCGTGGCGCGGGTCTTTCCTTCATGCCGGGAGACGAACAGGTTCTCGAACCCCGCGCCCTTCAGCGGCGCGACGGCGTTGTACGCCTTTCCGTCCACCACGGCCTGCTCCAGCAGCTTGACCACCTCGGCGCGGCGCTGCACGCCGACCACCAGCCGCACGTTGTCCATCTGCGCGATCTCCTCCGCCTCGCGCTGGGCCAGACAGCCCGCCACGATGATGGCGCAGTCGGGATGGGTGCGCGCAACGCGGCGCACGGTCTTCAGCGACTTCTGGTCGCCCGTGCCGGTGACGGTGCAGGTGTTGACGAGGTAGACGTCGGCCTCGTCGGAAAACGGCACGGAAACGTAGCCCGCCCGCTCAAAGGATTCCAGCATGGCCTCGGTATCGTACTGATTGACCTTGCAGCCCAGCGTGTATGCGGCAATCGTCTTCATATCTCTCTCCTCACAGGTCGCCCCACAGGGTCATCGCCATGGTCACGGCGGCCACGGCGGCGGTCTCGGCGCGCAGGATGCGCGGGCCCAGCGTGACGATCCTCGCGCCCTGCGCGCGGAGCGCGTCCACCTCGCCCTCGCTCATGCCGCCCTCCGGCCCGACCACGATGCCCACGTCCCGGGCTTCGGGCACGTCGGCAAAGGCTTTTTTCATATTGTACCCCTGGGCGTCCTCCCAGGGGACGAGCACCAGGTCGTGCTTCTGCAGGTGCATCTGTGCCTGCTTCCAGGTCATCGGCTCGGCGATGGCAGGGCTGCAGGCGCGGCGGCACTGCTTGACCGCCTCAAAGGCGATGCGCTCCAGCCGCTCCTGGCGCTTTTTGCCGTCCTTCGCGTCGGACTTGACCACACAGCGCTCCATCTTCACCGGAACCACGCCGCTCGCACCCAGCTCGGTCAGCTTCTGCACGATGAAGTCCAGCTTGTCGGCCTTGGGCAGCCCCTGATACAGCGTGACGCGCACCGGCGGCTCGTTGGAGGGCAGCGCACCAGTCAGGCGCACCTCGGCCGCATCGCCGTCGGCGCGCTCCAGCACGGCGGCATAGCGCCCGCCGCAGCCATCCAGCGCACAGACCTCGTCGCCAACGCTCAGCCGGAGCACCTTCAGCGCGTGCTTTGCCTCGTCCTTCGGCAGGGCGACGGTCTCGCCCACCGCCCCGCGCCTTTCCAGATAAAACGTGTGCATCAGCGTTTCCTCGCGGCAAACGCCGCCCACTCGCCCTTCACGGGCTCGTCCAGAATCTCATAATCGGCCTCGTTCAGCGCGCGGATCACGTCGTCGCGGCGATCCACGGCGATGCCGGAGCAGATGAACAGGCCGCCGTCCGCAATGCGCGCGCGCACGGGCTTCGCCAGCATGATGATCACGTCCGCGATGATATTGGCGATCACCACGTCGCCGGACACGTCCACCACGTCCAGCAGGTCGCCGCATCGGCAGCTGATCCGGTCGCCGAAGCCGTTGATTCCGGCGTTCTCCGCCGCCACGCGCACAGCCACGGGATCCAGATCGGTGGCCAGCACCTCGTCCGCGCCCATGTGGGCGGCGGCGATGGCCAGAATGCCCGAGCCGGTGCCGATGTCGATCACGCGCTGACCGGGCCTGACGTACTTCTCCACCAGCGCGGTGCACATGCCGGTGGTCTCATGGGTGCCGGTGCCGAAGGCCAGGCCGGGATCGATCTCGATCACCCTGTCGCCGGGCAGGGGATCGAATTCCGCCCAGCCGGGCCGGATCACGAAGTGCTCACCCAGGCGGATGGGCTTAAAGGCCTTCTTCCAGCTCTCGGACCAGTCCTCGTTTTCGAATCCCTGGGTGATGACCTCCAGCTTGCCCAGATCGAAGTCCAGCTCCAGCGCGCGCAGGCGGCGCAGCTCGGACTGGATCTGCGCGATGACGTCGTTGAGATGCTCGTCGATGGGAAAATAGCCGGTGACCTTCACATCGTCGCCGATGCGCTCGGCGATGGCCTCGTCGATGATGTCCCACTGTCCCTCGGGGCGCTGGTTCGCGGCGACGTCGTTCTTGTCCTCGATCATCGTGCCCTCGCTGCCGGCCTCCAGCAGGATCTCCGAGATCAGATCGGCGGCCTGCGTGGTCGTCAGCACCTTGATTTCCATCCAGTTCTCCATGGGCGAACTCCTCCTGTGCGCGGTTAAACTTCAAATGCGGCGCAAGGCATGGCCTTCGCCGCAGATGATTATACGCTCTTTTTTCCGGGTTTGCAACATCAATTACGAGAATGCATCCTTCAGACGATCGAAGAAGGACTTCTTCTTTTCATACTGGTTGCCGGTGGTGCTGCCCTCAAACTCGCGCAGCAGGTTCTTCTGCTTCTCGGTCAGCTTCTTGGGGATCTCCACCGACGCGGTGACGTACAGGTCGCCCTTGCCGTTGCCGCGCAGGCGCGGAACGCCCTCGCCGCGGATGCAGAACTGCTGCTCGGGCTGCGTGCCCTCCGGGAAGCGGAACTTCACCGGCTTGCCCAGCGTGGGGATGTCGATCTCCGCGCCCAGCGCCGCCTGCACGAACGTCAGCGGCATCTCGATGAACAGATTGTCGCCCTCGCGCCTGAACAGCTTGTGGGGCCGCACGGAAATCACGATCAGCAGATCGCCCGCAGGGCCGCCGCGCTCGCCCAGTCCGCCCGCGCCGCGAACGGTGATCACCTGGCCGTTGTCCACGCCCGCGGGCACCTTGACCGTGCGCCGCTTGCTGACGCGCACCTTGCCCCGGGATTTGCACTTCGGACAGGGCTCGGTGATGATCTTGCCGGTGCCGCGGCAGCGGGAGCAGGTGCGGACATTCTGAATGCGTCCGAAGGGCGTGTTGGAAATCACGCGCTCCTGGCCGGTGCCGTTGCAGGTGGAGCAGGTGTCCACCTTGGAGCCGGGCGCCGCGCCCGTGCCGTGACAGGTGGGACACTCCTCGTCGCGGACGAGGTTGATGTCCTTTTCGCAGCCCAGCGCGGCCTCCTCGAAGGTCAGCGTCAGATCGTAGCGCAGATCGTCGCCCGGAACCGGGCCATTGCTGCGCGCGCCGCCGGCCGCGCCGCCGAAGATCGTGGAAAAGATATCGTCAAACCCGCCGAAGCCGCCGCCAAAGCCGCTGAAATCGCCGTAGCCGCCCTGGCCGAAGCCGCCCTGCGGGCCTTCGTGACCGAACTGATCGTACTGGGCGCGCTTCTGCGGATCGGACAGCACCTGATAGGCCTCGTTGATCTCCTTAAAGCGCTCCTCAGCGTCCTTGTCGCCCGGGTTGACATCGGGATGGTTCTTCTTTGCCAACTGGCGGTAGGCCCGCTTGATGGTTGCGTCATCCGCCTTTTTGTCGACGCCAAGAACCTCATAGTAGTCTCTCTTTGCCATATGTCCACCCTTCTTTTTGAGCCTGTTTCACAGCCGCGGGGCAAGGGTCATTTGCCCCTTGCCCCCTGCTGCGCTGCTCGCGTAAAATTAGTTGTTGCTGTCGGTGAATTCGGTGTCGACGGTGCCATCGTCGTTCACGCCGCCCTGCGCGCCGGGATTGCCCTGCTGCTCGGCCGCCTGCTGCTGATAGACCTTGCCGAACACGTCGTAGGTCGCCTTGCTGAAGCTCTCCATGGCGCTCTTGATCTGGTCGGCATCGTTGCTTTCGCGGACCTTCTTGAAGTCGGCCAGCTCGGTCTCCAGCTTCGCCTTGTCGGCGGGATCCAGCTTGCCCTCGAGGTCCTTGATGGTCTTCTCGGTCTGATAGATCAGGCTGTCGGCCTGGTTGATGGTCTCGACCTCTTCCTTGCGCTTCTTGTCCTCGGCGGCATACTGCTCGGCCTCGTCCACGGCCTTCTTGATCTCCTCCTCGGTCATGTTGGAGGAAGCGGTGATGGCGATGGACTGCTCCTTGCCGGTGCCCAG
>JBJEUD010000188.1:0-1503 GCA_051883655.1 Candidatus Faecivicinus sp.
CCTCTGCGTGCCCGACGGCAGCGACAAGGCCTACGAACTGCTGCGCCGGGCCATGCTGGACGAGGGCGTGATCGGCATCGGCCAATGTGTGCTGTGGAGCAGGCAGACCATGCTGGCGCTGATCCCGGAGTCGGACGGCATCCGCATGCAGACGCTGTTCTATCGGGATCAAATCAAGCGCCTGCCCATAGAGCCACGGGTGGGCGCGGTTTCGGAGACGGAGATGCAGATGGGCCGCATGTTGGTACACAACATGATCGCGTCGTACCAGCCGGAACAGTACCGCGACGAATATGAAGAAAAGCTCCTCGCCGCCATCCAGCGCAAGATCGACGTCCAGGAGATCGTGGCCGCGGCGGAGCCCCAGGGCAACATCGTCAATTTGATGGAGGCACTGGAGAAGATCCTCGCCCAGCAGCGGCAGCCTGAACTGTCGGGCGTCCGGCGATGGATCTGTTTGAGGAAAAGGGCGTCCGCCCCATGCTGCTGACCGAGTGGCGCGCGCCCATCGAATCCGGGGGCTGGATCAGCGAGCTGAAGCTGGACAGTATCCGCTGCGTTGCCTATCTGAGTCCCGGCGAAACTGATCTGCGCAACAAGCGGAACCTGCGGCTGCTCCCCGGCTTTCCGGAGCTGGATAGCTTACACGAAGGCGTTCGCGCCGCGTGCATTCTCGACGGCGAACTCATCATCGCAGGCGCGGACGGCAGGCCGGACTTTGAGGCGCTGCAGGCGCGCAGCATGATGTCGGACCCGTCCCGAATTCGCCTGGCGTCCCGCCAGCTATGTGGTCTTCGATATTTTGTACAAGGATGGTGGCGATCTGACGGGGCCTCCGCTGATGGAGCGCAAGAGCATCCTGCGGGAAGCAATCCCCGATGGCGGACGGCTGGCCGTATCCAGAACCATCGAAGGCAATGCAAAGGCTCTGTTTGATCTGACGGCCGAACAGGGCCTGGAGAGGATCGTTCAGAAGCGCAAGGGCAGCTTCTATCATCCGGGCAAGCGCTCCAATGACTGGGTGAAGGTGAAGAACCTCACAGATGAGGACTTCCTCGCCTGTGGGTACATTCTCAAGGGCGAACAGGTCACGAGCTTGGTGCTGGGCTCCATGGAGTCGAGGCCACACTATCAGGGGCACGTCACGCTAGGCGTCTCCCGAAGCATCGCCGAGCGCTATCCGACGACGCGGCATTGTCCCTTCGACGCCATTCCTCCGGTAAACGAGGGGGCCGTCTGGTATCAAAACCCGCCTGTCTGCACCGTCATCTATATGGAACGCACCCGCGCAGGTGGCATGCGGCAGCCCAGGTTTATGGGCTTTCGAGGGGATTAAAGTTTTTGCATTTCTCCCGCGTTTCCCTTTTCGATCGCCCTCAACACAACTATATCCACAGCCTTAAAATGTAATCAAGGATCTTCGACGCCTCTTTTTTACGGACTTCAAGTATTGTTCGTATGAAACTGCCATTCAAAGGGCGATTCCACTACTTCATTCTTTCT
>JBJEUD010000189.1:0-8137 GCA_051883655.1 Candidatus Faecivicinus sp.
CAACACCGCCATGCGCGAGCTGTTCCTGCAGGTCGTCTATGGCCGCACCCAGTCCGCGTTCTCCGACGACGGTCTGGTCGTCGGCGCCGGCCTGGAGGATCTGGGCAAGGGCCTGCGCTCTCAGGTGGGCACCATGTACGGCACCAAGGCGAAGGGCACCCGCTATCTGGAGATGGCGGAGGGCTACGTCCTCGAACTGGCGCTGGACAAGGATGATCAGGTCTGCGGCTACAAGTTCCTCTCCCTGGGCAAGATGATGGACGCCATCAAGAAGGGCATGACCCCGAACGAAGCCTACGAGAAGAACATCAGCACCTACGGCCGCTTCAAGGCCGAAGACGGTGCGGTCAAGTGGATCGACCCGCGCAAGCAGTAATAGGAGGTGTGCATAATGGCTCTGTTTGAAGGATACGAAAGACGCATCCCCCAGCTCCAGCCCGTTCTGGACAAGTACGGCTTCAAGGATTTTGAAGAGCTGAAGGCTTACAACAACGCCAAGGGCGTTGATGCTTATAAGATCGTTGAGGGCATTCAGCCCATCGCGTTCGAGAACGCAAAGTGGGCCTATGAACTCGGCGCCGCGATCGCTCTGAAGAAGGGCGTCAAGACCGCTGCCGAGGCCGCCGAGTGCATCGGCGAGGGCCTGCAGGCATTCTGCATCCCCGGCTCCGTTGCCGACCAGCGTCAGGTTGGTCTGGGCCACGGCAATCTGGGCGCCATGCTGCTGCGTGAGGAGACCGAGTGCTTCTGCTTCCTGGCCGGCCACGAGTCCTTCGCGGCTGCTGAGGGCGCCATCGGCATCGCCCGCAACGCCAACAAGGTCCGCAAGACCCCGCTGCGCGTCATCCTGAACGGCCTGGGCAAGGACGCTGCCATGATCATCTCCCGTATCAATGGCTTCACCTATGTGCAGACCAAGTACGACTATCTCGGCCACGACGTGAAGGAAGATCATGCACTGACCGTCGTCAACGAGACGCCCTACTCCACCGGCGAGCGCTCCAAGGTCAAGTGCTACGGCGCTGACGATGTCCGCGAGGGCGTTGCCATCATGTGGCACGAGAAGGTTGGCGTTTCCATCACCGGTAACTCCACCAACCCCACCCGCTTCCAGCACCCCGTTGCCGGCACCTACAAGAAGGAAATGAACGAGGCCGGCAAGAAGTACTTCTCCGTCGCTTCCGGCGGCGGCACGGGCCGTACCCTGCATCCCGACAACATGGCCGCCGGCCCCGCCTCTTACGGCATGACCGACACCATGGGCCGCATGCACAGCGACGCTCAGTTCGCAGGTTCTTCCTCCGTCCCGGCGCACGTCGAGATGATGGGCCTGATCGGCATGGGCAACAACCCCATGGTCGGCGCGACCGTGGCCGTTGCTGTTGCTGTTGAAGAGGCGCAGAAGTAAGCGATTTTCAAAAATTTCAGGGAACTCCCGCGAGAGCGGGAGTTCCTTTTTGCTGCGGATTGGATTGCGTGTTGCCGCCAAGGGAGCGCGTGAAAAACTGTTGGGTTAACCCATCCTCTGTTGCTTTTTTCCGGAAAGGGAGATACAATGGGGATACTATGCAACGGAGGATCGCATATCATGGCGAGAAGCGGAAATTCGTCGAACAGCATCATTGAGGGCGTGATCTGGAAGCGTCTGCTGGCGTTTTTCTTTCCGATCATGCTGGGCACGCTGTTTCAGCAGCTTTACAATACAGTGGACGCAGTGATCGTGGGGCAGTTTGTGGGCAAGGAAGCCCTGGCGGCGGTGGGCGGCTCTGCGGCACAGATTCTCAACCTGATCATCGGGTTCTTCGTGGGCCTTTCGTCGGGAGCGACGGTCATCGTTTCGCAGTTCTATGGAGCCCAGGAGGACGATGGCGTCTCGCGTGCGGTGCACACGGCGATGGCGCTGGCGATGGTTGGCGGCGCGGTGATGACGGTGCTGGGGCTGATCTTTGCCCCCACGCTGCTTCGGTGGATGAACACGCCCGAGGATACGATGGCGGAGTCCACGCTGTATCTGCGCGTGGTGTTTCTCGCAATGATTCCCGGAATGATTTACAATGTCGGGTCCGGAATTCAGCGCGCGGTGGGTGATTCCAGGCGGCCGCTGTACTTCCTGATCATCTGCTGTATTGTGAATATGGCGCTGGACCTGGTGTTTGTACTGGGTGCGAAGCTCGGCGTGATGGGC
Source organism: Candidatus Faecivicinus sp. (assembly GCA_051883655.1). Taxonomy (GTDB): domain Bacteria; phylum Bacillota; class Clostridia; order Christensenellales; family Aristaeellaceae; genus Faecivicinus. The sequence goes on from JBJEUD010000189.1 coordinate 2,186, forward strand.
GTGGCAATCGCTACCGGCATTGCGCAGGTCATTAGCGCGGTTCTCGTGTGCCTCTCGCTGGGGCGCGCGCGGGACAGCTATCGGCTGAACCTGAGAAAACTGCGCATGGATGGCGAGCTGCTTCGGCGGACGGTTCAGATCGGTCTGCCTGCAGGGCTGCAGTCGGTGATGTACGCGCTTTCCAACATGATCATTACCGCCACGATCAATACCTTCGGCACGTCGACGGTGGCAGCCTGGGTGGCGCTGGGCAAGGTGGACGGCTTGTACTGGATGATTTCCAGCGCGTTTGGCGTGTCGATCACCACCTTTGTCGGGCAGAACTACGGTGCGCGCCGCTATGATCGCGTCCGCAAGAGCCTTCACGTCTGCTCGGGACTGGCATTGGGCACTGCGTGGCTGTTTGGCATACTGTTTCTGATCTTCGGCAGAACCGTCTTCAGGCTGTTCAGTTCGGAGGCGGAGGTGCTGGAGATCGCGGTGAAAATGATGCTGTATATGGCGCCGTGTTATTGGCTGTTCCTGCCCATTGAGCTGCTCAGCGGCGCGCTTCGAGGCATGGGCGATACGGTGATTCCGACGATGATCACGGCACTGGGCATTTGCGTGCTGAGAACGGTCTGGATGTTCACGGTCGTGCCGCGCTGGCATGAGATTATCGCCATCACCATCAGCTATCCCATCTCCTGGATATTGACGTCATCGGCGTTCATTTTCTATTATTCCAGAGTGAAGCGGCGACTGCTGCCGGCGGAGCGATGCAACGAAACGGGAAAAAAGGAGAGTGCAGCATGAAGACAATCGTGATCTACTGTTCAAAGACCGGTTTTACCCGAAGATATGCCGATTGGCTGGCTTCGGCGCTACAGTGCGAGTGCGTGGCGTTTGAGGCAAGGCAGGGAGTGGACCTGAACGCCTACGACTGCGTGATCTTTGGAAGCTGGGTGTGCGCAGGCGCCATTCAGCAGGTGAAGTGGTTCAAAAAACAGATTCAGGCGCTGAAGGGCAAGCGGTTGATCGCCTTTGCCGTCGGGGCGATGCCGGTCGATGCGGAGGATGCCGTGAGGAAGATCTTCGAGCAGAATTTTTCGGCTGAAGAGCGCGATTCTGTCGATGTGTTCTACCTTCAGGGCGGGCTGAGCTATGAGCGCATGGGCGGCGCGCACAAATGGCTCCTGCGCCTGCTGTGCCGCATGCTGAGCGGCAAGAAGCAGCGCACGCCGGAGGAGGAGAGCATGCTTCAGAGGCTGTCGAAGTCCTTCGACGCGATGGATCCGAAGGCGATCGAGCCCATTCTGCAGGCAGCCCGCAGACCCTGAAAGGAGGAAGTTGGAATATGGACGCGCGAAAGCTGATTGAGGTTCTGAGCATTGCGGAACGGCTGAAGGATGCGACGCGGCATTCCTGGACGTCCGGCGGGCGGCGGGAGAGCGTGGCCGAGCACTGCTGGCGGCTGACGCTGATGGCCAGCTTCATGCGGGATGATTTTCCGGATGCAGACTGGACGAAGGTGCTGCTGATGACCACGCTGCACGATATGGGAGAAGCGTTTACAGGAGACATTCCCGCGTTTGTAAAGACCGATGCGGACCGCACGGTGGAGGCTGGATGCCAGCAGCGCTGGTGCACGCAGCTGCCTGAACCCTATGGCACGGAATTGAGCGCGCTGTTTGCCGAGATGGAGGCGCTGGAGACGACCGAAGCCCGACTGGTCAAGGCGCTGGACAAGATGGAGACGCTCATCCAGCACAACGAGGCGGACATTTCGACCTGGCTGCCGCTGGAATACGAGCTGAACATGCAGTATGGCGCGGAGTACGTTGCCTTTTCGGACAAGCTCGTGGCGCTGCGTGAGGAAATCCTTCGGGATATGCGCGATAAGATCGGACGGGCGACGGAGCAGAGTGAGGAATGCAGGCAGAATTTGAATTGAAACGAAGAACGACCGCTGAGAAGGCCCAGCGGTCGTTCTTTTTGATCAACTTTTTGAAAGATGGGAAAGGGCATCCATCGTCACCTGCGCGTGAAGTGCGGCGGCAAACCTCAATGCGGATTCGTCGGGGTTGAAGCACGGATTGTGCAGGGGAACGCATGGGCTGTCGGGACGGCCGACGCCGATGTGCCAGAAGCTGCCCGGCGCATGCTCCAGGAACGCGCCGAAGTCCTCGGTGGTGAGGCTGGGCTCCTGTTCGACGGTCACTGCGCCCTGGCCGAGGAGGCCGGCGGCGCTGTCGCGGACGAGCGCCGTCATGGCAGCGTCGTTGATGATGCCGGAGTAGCCCCATTGGATGCGGACATTCGCCTGCACGCCGTGCGCGGCGGCAATGCCTTCCGCCAAAGCGGTCAGACGGCGGGTCAGGTGCGCGCGCGTCTCTGCGCCAAAGCAGCGGATAATGCCGCTGATATGCGCTTCGTCCGCGATGATGTTGCGGGCTGTGCCCGCGTGGAAGCTGCCGATGGAGATGACCACCGGGTCCAGCGGGGAAACCTCGCGGCTGACCAGCGTCTGAATCGCGCCAACCAGCGCGCTGGCGGCGACGATGGCATCTGCGCCCAGATGGGGCTCTGCGCCGTGGGCGCTCCTGCCGCGGAGTGCGATGTCGAAGGGATTGGAGGCCGCATAGGCCTTGCCGAAGCGCACGCCGACCGTTCCAACGGGCAGTTCGGGCGCGACGTGCGCGCCGAACACAGCGGAGACGCCCTCCATGCACCCCTCGTCGATCATGCGCTGCGCGCCGCCGTCACCCTCCTCGTCGGGCTGAAACAGGAAGCGCACTGCGCCGTGAATCGAATTGCGGCGGGCCGCCAGCAGCTTTGCCGCACCCAGCAGCGCGGCGGTGTGCAGATCGTGGCCGCAGGCGTGCATTGCATCCGGAGTTTCCGAGGCGAATGCAAGGCCGGTCTGCTCCTGAATGGGCAGCGCGTCCATGTCCGCGCGGAGCGCCACGATGGGGCCGGGTCCTGCGCCGCGCAGTTCGCCTGCGATGCCGGTGTCCGCGATGCGGCGCGTCTCAATGCCCAGCGCGTTCAGTGTGCGCTCAACCAGCGCGGAGGTGGCGGTTTCGGACCGCCCCAGCTCCGGATGGCGGTGGATGTCGCGCCGCAGCGCGATGATTTCCGCCTCCAGAGCGGCGGCTTCGGAAAGCAGGGTTGGCATGGCGGTTCTCCTCTTTACAGCGTTCGAATGAAGCGCTCCAGGCGGTTCAGCCCTTCTGCGAGCTGATCGTCTGAATAGCAGTAGGTCAGGCGGATGTGCTGATCGGAGCCAAAGCAAAAGCCCGGGGTGGCGGCCAGACCGGCTTCGCGGATCATGCGGGTGCAGAAGGCAGCGGAGTCCAGCCCGAACTTTGCGATGGACGGAAACAGATAAAATGCGCCCTGCGGTTCGCACACATCCAGTCCCATTGCCCGAAGGCGGCCCAGCGCATCGTCGCGCCGGTGGCGATAGACCTCGCGCATCGGCGCGGGATCGCAATCCAGCGCGGCGATGCAGGCCCGCTGGGAGGTGGAGGATGCGGAGACCACGCAGAACTGATGCACCTTCTCAAGCTCCCGCTTGACCGGCAAATCCGCCAGCAGATAGCCCACGCGCCATCCGGTCATGGCGTAGGGCTTGGAAAAGCTCTGAATCACCAGAATCTGCGGGCGAAGATCGCGAAATTCCGCAAAGGAATGATAGTCGTCGATATAGACGAGCTGCCGGTAAACGTCGTCACAGAGCACGAAGATGTCCCGTCCCGCCACCGCGTCGTGGATCGCCTGAAGGGTTTCGGGCGTGTAGACGCAGCCGGTGGGGTTGTTGGGAGAGTTGAGGATGATGGCCTTTGTGCGCGGCGTGAGCACGGATTCAAGCATCTCCCGGGTGATCTGAAAGCCGTTGCCCTCGGTGGGCAGCGGCACAAAGGTTCCCCGGCAGAGCGTGATGATCGACTCATACAATCCAAAGGCCGGCGTGGGCACGACGACCTCGTCGCCGGGATTGAGCACGCCGAACAGCGCGGTGAACAGCGCCTCCGTCGCGCCGACGGTGACGATCACCTCGTCGGAGGAGTAGTCCATGCCATTGCGGGCGCGCTCGAAACCGGCGATGGCGGCGCGCAGCTCCGGAGTTCCGTTGTTTTCAATGTAATGGGTGTCGCCTGCATCCAGCGCCAGCTTCGCCGCGTCGCGCACGGGCAGAGGCGTGTCAAAGTCGGGCTCGCCCAGGGTCAGGCCGATGCAGCCCGGGGTCTCCTTTGCCATGCGGCTGAATTCGCGGATGGCGCTGCGCCGGACGCTGCCGACGGCGGTGTTCAAGCGGTGAATCATGGCTTACAGCGTGCGCAGCAGGTCGATCAGCTCGGTCTTGGAGATCGTCTTCTCGTCCTTCTGCTTGATCACGCGGGCGGGAACGCCAGCGACCACGGCGTTGTCCGGAACATCCTCCAGAACCACGGAGCCCGCGGCGACCACGGCGTTTGCGCCCACGTGGACGCCCTCCACAACCACGGCGTTCGCGCCCACCAGCACGCCGTCCTCGATGATGACGGGCTTTGCGCTGGCGGGCTCGATCACGCCCGCCAGCACGGCGCCCGCGCCGATGTGGCAGTTCTTGCCCACGGTGGCGCGGCCGCCCAGGATCGCGCCCATGTCGATCATGGTGCCCTCGCCGATCACCGCGCCGATGTTGATCACCGCGCCCATCATGATCACGGCGTTTTTGCCGATCTCCACCTGTTCGCGGATGATGGCGCCGGGCTCGATGCGGGCGGGGATGTCCTTCATGTCCAGCATGGGAATGGCGCTGTTGCGGCAGTCGTTTTCGATCACGATGTCCTCAATCTGATCCCTCTGGGCCTCCAGCAGGGGCTTGAGCTCGCTCCATTCGCCGAATACAATCCTGTCGCCCGCGCCAAATACCTTGGCCGCGCCATAGTCCAGGGGAGACTTTTCCTTGACGTACAGCTTGACGGGAGTCTTCTTCTTGGATTCCGCAATATATCGGATGATTTCGTATGCGTCCATGGGGATTCCTCCTTTGATCAATCAGGTATCGGCGTCCAGCATGTCCTGCATGGAATAGACGCCGGCGGGCTGGCGGGCGATGTACTCCGCCGCGGCCAGCGCGCCCTCGGCGAACAGCGCGCGGTCCTCCGCCTCGTGCTTGAGGGTGATGGTCTGGGTGCCGGTGGAGAGAATGATCTCGTGGGTGCCGGCCTCGTTGCCCAGGCGCAGGGAATGGATGCCGATCTCCTGCTTCGTGCGGCGGCCGTTCTCGTGGCGGCCGATCACCAGCGTGGAGTCCGGCCGAGCGTCCTGAATGGACTTCGCCAGCAGCAGCGCCGTGCCGCTGGGAACGTCCAGCTTGCGGTTGTGGTGGCGCTCGACGATCTCGATGTCCGCGTCGGGGAACAGCTTCGCGGCCTGCGCCGCCATGCGCGCCAGCATGGCGATGGCGGGGGACATGTTGGCCGAGAAGAAGATGGGAATCCGGGAGCCGGCCTCGGCGATGGCGGCGCGCTCAAATTCGGTCTGGCCGGTGGTGGCGATCACCAGCGGCAGATTGCGGCGGCAGGCATAGTCCAGCAGGGACTGGGTGGCCGCGTGATGGGAAAAGTCAATCAGGCAGTCGGCGTCGCCGGTGAAGTCCTCGAGATGGCTGAGGCAATCCTCCGCGCCGGAGACGTCCACGGCGGCGGAGAGAATCAGATCCTCGCGGTCCTCGATCAGTCGGCGGACGATGCGGCCCATGTGGCCCGCTGCGCCGTTCAGAATCAATCTCATGATCGTTTCTCCTTTGGTGTGAGTATGCTCCGGAAATCAGGCGATCAGTCCGTGTGCGCGCATCAGGCTCAGGAGAACGGCGCGGTGCTCGTCCTCCATGGGCGTCAGCGGCAGGCGGAGGAAGTCCTCGCAGTAGCCCATGGCGGCCATGGCGGCCTTGACGGGGATGGGATTGACCTCGCTGAACAG
>JBJEUD010000190.1:0-8082 GCA_051883655.1 Candidatus Faecivicinus sp.
TCAGCTGCTCGAGAATCTGCGGCTGCGCGCAGAGATAGCCCAGCCTCACGCCGGGAATGCCGAGAATCTTGGTCATCGAACCGGTGACCACCAGGCGCTCATGCTGCTCCACCATTGCGACGACCGAATGCTGCGGACAATAGTCGATGAACGCCTCGTCCACAATCAGCCAGCCCTTGACGGCCTCCACCTGGGAGAGCAACGCGCCGATCTGCGCCTTGCCGAAGGCAATTCCCACGGGATTCAGCGGGTTACACAGCCATACCGCGTACCCTTCGTGCAGCACGTTTCTGATTCTTTCCGCAGGATCTCCAATGCAATGCCTGCTCTCCAGCAGTGAAACCTTTTGAATTTCCTTTTCGCGCCGTGCGGACAGCATCTCATACTCCCCAAAGCAGGGCGTGAACAGCAGCATGCGGGACGACGGAAGATGGGTCGCCAGATCGATGGCGGAGATGCCCCCCGCCGTGGGACAGATGCAGTCCGAACGGATTCCCAGAGCAGCCGACAGCGCGGTCTTCGCGCGCCGCATCGAAGGATCCGGATAATAAGAGACATACTGCATGGCCGAGGACAGCGCGTCCTTTACCCACTCCGGCGCTCCCTCCGGGCGAATATTGGCCGAATAATCCAGCCATTCCGATGGCTGCGCGCCCCTCCAGACGTTTCCACCGTGCATCATATCTCCTCCATTCGTCTGCCCAGAACCGCGCCGCGGGCGTCCGTGAATACAACGTCGATCTTGATTTCACCGCGCACGCGCAGCGTACAGTAGCGCTGCGCCGCCTCAGCCATGCGATCCCACACGGCGTCATAGCCCGCCTCATGGATCGCCTTGATGGCCGCATCGGTCGTCACGCCGCTGTACACGCTCTGAAGCAGTTCAACGGGCGCGCTCATCAGTGCAAGCTGCGTCACAATGGCCTCCCGCCGCGCATCGCCGGTGCGGCTGTGCGTTTGCATGACCCCGGCGGAAACCTTCGCCAGCTTTCCCGGATGACCGCCGATCAGCAGCCGCCGGACGCCGAGCTCCGCCGCCGCGTCCAGCATGAAGCCGATCTCATTGCTGACCTGCACCACGCAAAGCTCAGGATACAGCGCGTGCATGGCCTCCTCGCCCTGATTTCCGAAGGTGAAAATCAGATGCGAATGGCCCTGCAGCACGCGCATCTTCAATTCCGCATACAGGGATTCCTTCAGGGCTTCCTCGCTCATGGGACGAACCACACCACTGGTGCCCAGTATGGACAGCCCGCCCTGAATCCCCAAACGCGGATTGAACGTCCTGAGCGCCGTCTCCCGGCCTCCCGGAACGGAGACCGTGACCTTTGCAGCCCGATCTCCAAACACGCTCCGAACTGCCTCAACGATCATTTTCCTCGGCACCGGATTGATCGCCGGTTCTCCCTGAGGAATTTTGAGCCCCGGTTCCGTGACAATTCCCACGCCTTCTCCCGCGAAAAAGCGAATTTCGCCGCTCTCCTGCAGCAGCTCCACCTTCGACACGATCTCCATGCCGTTGGTAATGTCCGGATCGTCTCCGCTGTCCTTGACCACGCCGCAGCTGCCGTCCGGATGCGGGATGATTTCCGGCGCATAGCTGCGTCCTTCGGGAACCGCAATGCACACCTGCCGCGGACAGGCGCCATCCCGAAGCCACAGGCAGCAGGCCAGCGCCGCTGCCGCTGCGCAGCTGCCCGTCGTAAAGCCCTCTCTCAGCTTTTTCACAGCAAACCTCCCACGATCAGCGCCGCAATCGCCAGCACCGCAGATGAGGCGTACAGCAGCCGATTCGCTCTCAGGATATCCTCCGATTCAATCGCGCGGTCGTCATCGCCGATGGTGGGCTTCTCCACAGGCTTTCCGAAATACAGATGTGTGCCGCCGAGCTGCACGTGAAGGGCGCCGGCCATGGCCGCCTCGCTCCATGCGCAGTTCGGACTCAGGTGATTGGCATGATCCCTGCGCATCATCCGGAAGGCCTTCCGACCGTCCAGGCCGCACGGCCGCGCGCACGCGCACATCAGCAGTCCGCACAGGCGCGCCGGAATCCAGTTCAGGACGTCATCGAGCTTCGCACTCGACCAGCCGATGTCCCGATACTTCTCGTCCAGATAGCCAACCATCGAATCGAGCGTGCTGGCCGCCTTGAAGCCCATTGCCAGCACAGGGCCGCCCAGAATCAGATACAGCATTGGCGCGATCACGCCATCCGTCGTGTTTTCCGCAATGGTCTCCACCGTTGCCTTGATGATCTCCGCCTCAGAAAGCTCGCTGGTGTCGCGGCCGACGATGCGCCCAACCTGCTTTCTGCCCCGCTCCAGCGAAATGCGCAGCGCCTGCGCGACGCCCTTTCCCTCCTTGGCAAGGCAGCGCGCCGACAGCGCCGTCCAGGAGATCAGGCTCATGCCGGCCAGCAGCGGAATTTTCCCAAACCTTGACAGCACAAACAGCACGGCCGCCGTTACAGCCATGCTGAGAAGCACCGTCGAGCCGGTCAGCCACACCGCAGACCGGCGAAGATTGCCGCCCCGCGCGCGAAGCCTGCGCTCCAGAAATGATATATACCTGCCAATCCAGATCACGGGATGCGGCCAGCCCTCCGGATCTCCAATCAGCAGATCCAGCACAAAGCCGATCAGCATCGCGACGATGTTCAGCTTCCAAAACGTCATTTGAACGCCTCCTCAACAATGCGCAAAGGGCAGCAAAAAACGCCTGCCGTTCTTCCGAAAAGCAGACGCTCCTACGCCAAAGCAGAGCCAGCTGTGGCTCATCAGGGCAATCCGCTTTCTTCGGAAGCTATGCACCGAATTCTCAGCAGGTTTCCTGACTTGCGGATCATCGGCCGCAGCCCCGCCTTCTCGTGCAGCAAAGCACAATGGACACTGACGGCCCGCCTCCCCGCTCACAGTGACCGGATCGTTCAGGATTTACACCTGATTCCCTTTTACCCTCCCGGCTAACCCTTTGGCACTGAAAATCCAACTGTTCAATTTTAACCGGAAATGACGGCGATCGCGGGCTGAACGCGACCGCCGCACATCTCAGCTGCCCTCCTTCGCAGGGGGATCGACGACCGCTCGCCGGACAGCCGGCGCGCATATGGGCAGCAAAAAACAGAACCGATTGGGATCTTCGTCCAACCATGTCCTGTCAAAATACAAACGACACAAAATTGCATTTGTTAGGAACATATCTATCTTTCGTCCGAAGAATCCGATACGCACCTTGCAGGCAGGTCTTCTGACTCAGGTTCGGCACTTTGAAAGCCTTCCCGGCACAGGCCAGTGGCATCTCATCCAAAGCTCCCCTTCACAGCAGCGGTCCTGTCGGAGATTCACACTCCATTCCCTTTTCACCCGCGCAGTTTGCGCAGGCACCTGCAAGCTCCCATGTATTCCGTTTTCCAAATCATTATAGCACAGACACACCTCATTGTAAACAATAAATCCGCGTCAAGCCGAAATTTTGCCGGGAGCAGAGCGCTTCCCCCGGCATTGCATTCATTATTTTTGCTGCGCGACGCTCAGGCTCTCCAGATAGCGCAGTGCCACAGAAGCGGCGTTTTCGGCCGCCGCAGGCGCGAAGCTGGCGTATTCATCGGCATGGGCATCATCGGATGCGTCGGAAACCGCGCGGATCACCGCAACGGGCGTTCCATGGATGCAGCACACCTGCGCAATGGCGCAGCTCTCCTGATCGCAGGTCAGCGCGCTGAAATCGTCCACGATTCTCTGCTTCTCCTGCCTTCGCGTCAGAAAACGGTCGCCCGTGGCAACGCGCCCGGAGAACAACTCAAACCGCCGCTCAGCCATCCCGTTCGCGGCGGCCAGAATGTCCTCACGCACATCGCGGTCGCACTCAAACTCGATTTTGTTCACCGTGGAAACAAAGCCCGGCGGATCACCGAGGGCAGTGGTATCCACATCGTACTGAACGCATCCGGACGCGATCACGACATCGCCCACCTTCAGCCGCCCAATCAGTCCGCCGCCGACGCCCACATGAATCACCCTCCGGGGCTGATATGCCTGCAGCATCGCCTGCGCGCCCATGGCAGCATTGACCTTTCCGATGCCGCAGCAGCCGACAACCACGGCAACGCCTGCAATTTTTCCCAGATGGAAGGTCAGCGGACCCACGTGCTCCTCGCGCGCGTCTTCAAGCCGCGCCATCAGCGGTTCGAGCTCCATGGGCATCGCCCCGATCAGTCCGACTCTGTCCATCAGCCTTCCGCCTCCATCAGCAGCGCAACTGCCTGAGAGGATATGCCGATTTCCTCGCCCTCAAAGCCCATGCGCTCGGTGGTCGTTGCCTTGACGTTCACTGCATCTGTCTCCAGCGCCTTTGCGATGTTTTCGCGCATCTGGGGAATGTACGCGGCGAGCTTCGGCTTCTGCGCAACGATGGTCACATCCGCATTGCCGACCCGATAGCCGCGCTCCTTCACGCGCTTCATCACCTGCGCCAGCAGCAGCATGGAGGAAATTCCCTTGTACCGGGGATCGCTGTCCGGAAAATGTCGGCCGATATCCCCCTCGCCCAGCGCGCCCAGCAGCGCGTCCATCAGCGCGTGAACGGCCACATCCGCATCCGAGTGCCCGTCCAGCCCCCGGGAATGCGGCACCTCAACGCCGCACAGCACGAGCCTTCGGCCCTCCTCGAGCCGATGGGCGTCGTAGCCGGAGCCGATGCGCATTGCCGGCCGGTTCAGCGCTTCAAAGTCAGCCTTCGTCGTCAATTTTCTGTTCGCCTCCGCCCCCGGCGCCGTCACAAGGCGCACCGATCCGTAGTAATGCTCAAACAGAGCCGCATCATCCGTCGCGTCCAGCCGCTCCGCCTCTGCGCGCTCATGCGCCTCCAGCAGCTTTGCGCAATCAAAGGTCTGCGGCGTCTGCACCGCACGGAGGGACGCGCGCTCCAATGTAATGACAGTCCCATCGGGCTGGAGCTGCTTCACCGTATCGGTCACCGGCGTGGAAATCACGCCGCTGCCGTGCGCGCGCGCAGAATCGATGGTCGCCTTGACGACCTCCGGCGAGACGAAGGGGCGGGCAGCATCGTGTACCGCCACAATTTCCACGCCCTTCGGCAGCGCCAGCAGTCCGTTTCGCACCGATCGCCTGCGGCAGTCGCCGCCGCAGACCACGCGCTTGACCAGCGGATTCCACCCCTCCTTCGTGCAGAGATCGCGATACAGCTCGACGTCCTCCTCGGAAATCACCAGCACAAGCCCATCGAAGCAGCCGGAACGCTCCAGCGCATCCAGACATTTCGAGAGCACTGTGCGCCCCCGCAGCTCAAAATACACCTTGTTCCTGCCCAGGCCCGCGCGCTCGCCGCGGCCGGCAGCGACAACAACGCCCCAGACGCTCATGTTCTTGCGCGGTACATATCCGCCGCGTCCTGCTTTGCGGCATGTTCCGCGATGGAAAGCACCTCATACTCGCTGTACTTCTCCCCAAAGCGAATGCCCAGAATGTCTCCCACCTTCACATCCGTGCCGGGCTTGCCCTCCTTGCCGTTGACGGTCACGTGGCCCGTGGAGCATGCGTCATTGGCCACGCTGCGGCGCTTGATGATGCGGGAGATCTTCAAAAACTTGTCCAGGCGAATGGACGTGGGCGCGACGCGCTCCACCGGCTTTCTCGCCTCGATCGCCTTTCTGCTCATACCTCTTCCTCCTCTTTGAAACAAACAGGGCGGCCTCCGTAGAAGCAGCCCTGCGCAGTATTTCTTCTCAGAACTCGTCCTTAAAGCCCTTGCCCGGCTTGAAGGCCGGAATCTTCTTCGCGGGAATCTCGATGGATTCGCCGGTAGAGGGCTTGCGGCCGATGCGGGCAGCGCGCTCCTTGACTTCAAACGTGCCAAAGCCCATCAGCTGAACCTTGTCGCCCTCCTTCAGGGTCTCAAGAACGGTATCGATGAACGTATTCAGAACAGTCTCAACCTGCTTCTTCGGCAGATCGGACTTCTCGGCGATCTTGCTGATCAAAGTGGCTTTATTCATGGTAGAAAACACCTCCAAATAAACTATGGTCATCCGCAATGCGAAGCACTGATATTTAATACGCGCCCGAGCCCTCTATCTCCTGCCAGAAAATGCTTTAATCCGACAATTTTACCAAATCCCAATACTTGCGCAAGCTTTCAGCGGACATATCGTTCAGCGGATGATTCGCCTTCAGCGCATCCTTTTCCAGTTTCTCAAAGCGCCCGATCAGCCGGTCCACCGCCGCATTGAGCGCAATCTCGGGATCCACTTTAGCGGCTCGGGCGACGGCCGCCAGCTTCAGGAGAGCCTCACCCACCGCATGCTCCACGTCCTTTGCCTCTGCGATGGAGTCGATCGCAGCTGCCGCAGCGGCAGCTGCATGCTCCACACTCTCCTCCGCCCTGCACGCCTCGTCCAGGCGTTTGAGCACCTTGCAGGCGCGCAGCGTTGCGGGCAGCGAACGCGCGACATCCCGCATGAATTCCGCGTAGGAGTGCTGACCGCGTTCAGCCATTTTGTTGCGCGTCCAGAGGTCGGAGACCTCGCCGGCGTCTGCCGCCCGATCGCCTCCGAAGATGTGGGAATGGCGATGAATCATCTTTTCGCTGATGGCCGTGATCACATCGCTCAGATCGAATTCACCGTGATGGCGGGCAATCTCCGCATGCAGCATCACCTGCAGCAGCATGTCGCCCAGTTCATCATAAAGATGGAAGGAATTCTCTTCGTCGATGGCGCCCACCACCTCATAGGCCTCCTCAATGATGTACTGCCGCAGTGATCTGTGGGTCTGCGCGCGATCCCATGGGCAGCCGTCCGGCCCGAGGAGAATTTCGATGATCTCCTTCAGGCGGTCAAAATCGTAGCGCTCCAGATGCGTCAGCTCCGGCTCTGCGGTAACCAGCGCGCAGGTGCGGTGATCATAGGTCTTCAGGCGATCCAGGTTGTAAAGCTCGGTATGAGCCGTGGTTCCATCGCCAAACCGAACATAGACCGCGGTCTCATCGGGATAAATTTCCATCAGCTTGAGCTTGACCTCGCTGGCCAGCTCCCGGCTGTCCAGCTCGCGAATCAGCGCGCTTCGCGCAGAGGAGAGCGAATAGTGTTCCCACTCCGACGCCGCCAGCATCTGCACCGAGCCCTGCGCGCGCGCGAAAAGCGCGCCCTCCGCCGGAGGTCCGGCGACGACGCGCACATTTTTCACCATTTCCATCATCGCCGCAACGCTTCGATCGCGCACGTCAAACACGCCATAAATCACATCTTCACCTTGTGCCGCGCCGCAAACGGCCCTTGCCGCAGCCATGGCATGCTCGTCGAAATCTTCGCAGGATTCATACAGCCCATCAAGAGTGTCAAAGGGAATCCCATTGTCCTTCAGCCATTCCGCACAGCCGCAGCGGCCGGTGTGCAGGATTACCTTTGCACCGCTCTTCAGCAGATCCGCGATTTCCAGCGTCAGTTGGCCGGCTTCATAGCCAACGCCCGCAACGATGATATTGCCCATCTTCTTACGCTCCCGATTTCTGTTTTGTCCAATATTATATCACAGTCCTCGGGAAGTGACAACTACTGCTCCATCTGCTTGCCGACGATGTTGGCCGTGGTTTCCGCCACCTTCCGGTCGACATCGCTCATCGTCAGGCCGGCCTCCCGGCTGAGCAGAATGAGGCCGCCGATGATCTCGCCATCCGCCAGAATCGGCGCCACAATCTGCGCCGTATAGGCCTCCGGATGATCATCGCTGGTCACCGGGATCATCTTCGCGCCGGCCATCATGTTCAGCACCGAGATCTGCCGGCTCTGCAGGATCTGTTCCACATCGGGACTCAGTGCCTTCTCAACATACTCGCGCTTCGCCGCTCCCGAGGAAGAGACAATCGCGTCCCGATCGCATATCAGGGCCACATGGCCCAGCGTGCGATGCAGCGAGTCCGTATAGTCCTTTGCAATGGCTGCGATCTCGCCGATCGGAGAATACTTTTTCAGCACAACCTCGCCGTCGTGATCCGTGAAAATCTCCAGCGGATCTCCCTCGCGGATGCGCAGTGTGCGGCGGATTTCTTTGGGAATAACGACGCGGC
>JBJEUD010000191.1:0-18393 GCA_051883655.1 Candidatus Faecivicinus sp.
ATCTGACGGACGGCATGGCCTATGAACTCCGCGCGGAGAAGATGAGCCTCAGACCTCTGGCCGACGAGATTGTCGGCGGTGAGGTTACCCTCATATCGGCGGAGCGAACAGCCAGCACACAGGAACGCGGCCTCTATCGGGAGCGATGGGAGATCGCTCCCGATACAAGGCAGAGATACCAGGCAATGCCGGATCAGACGGAGATCGATTCGGATACAGGACGGAGATGCCAGGAAGTGCTGAATCAGGTGCGGATGCTGGCGCCGGGAAATCAATGGAAACGGAAGAACGGCGCATTTCAGCAGAAAAGAAAAGGGTTCTGGCAACAAGAAGTTCGATTTGCCCCCTGTTGTCAGAACTCTTTGTTTTTCAATAGAAAAAATAAAAGTGCGCAATCATTTGTATCAACGATTACGCACCATTGTGGTACACCTTCAGGGGCTCGAACCCTGGACACCCTGATTAAGAGTCAGGTGCTCTACCAACTGAGCTAAAGGTGCATGTCCTAACGACAAGAGATAGTATACTCCCAAAGTCGAAATTTGTCAATAGGGATTCTTTTTTTAACATTTTTTCTTGATGTCGTCAGGGACGGCGCTCTCACAGCAGCTTTCGCTTGGCCCGGCGAACGCGATTGATGTGGCGCTCAAAGTCGCCGCGGTTGATCAGATCTGCGAGCAGGTACTGGACGAATGCAGGAACGGTGCAGGAGTAGAAGCCGACTTTTTCCTCAAATGCGGAAATCAGCGGCTTCGGCAAAACCATGTAACCGACGCGGATGGAAGGGGAGATCGTCCGGGAGAAGGTGTTCAGATAGATGACATTTTTCCCGTTGGAGAGGGAAAAGACGGTCTCTTCGGGCTTGCGGGAGACGGTGAATTCCGATTCGAAGTCGTCCTCGACGATGAAGCGGTCCGATGCGGACGACCAGCGAAGGTACTCGCGGCGCTTGGAGGCGGTGGCGGTCACGCCGCTGGGATAGCTTCGGAAGGGCGTGATGTGCAGCACCGAAGCCCGGGACTCTGCCAGCGCGGTGCTCTCGATGCCGTCCTGGCCGAGGGGCAGTCCCTCGCAATGGACGCCGCGGGCCTGATAGACCTTTTCGATCTTCTCATAGGAGGGATCTTCAATGCCATAAATGCGGTCATTTCCCAGCATTTCCACGATCAGGCCGTACAGGTATTCCGCGCCTGATCCGACGACGATCTGGTCCGGCGCGGCAAGGATGCCCCGGCTTCGGGCGAGATATCGGGAAATCGCGAGGCGAAGCTCGTCGCAGCCGCAGCTGGGCGATTTAATGAGGATGGCCTCCCCATATTCGCTCAGCACCCGGCGCATGGATTTTGCAATCAGCGAAAAGGGGAAGTCCTGGGAGATTTCCGGATGGGTCGGCGGCCTGCGAAGCGCGGCATAGTCCTCCTGAGGGAGGGAGAATCCATCGCCTTCCCGAAAGAGCACGTAGAAGCCGCTGCGCTCACGCGCCTCGACATATCCCTCCTCGCACAGCAGCTCGTAGGCGTGCTCCACCGTCACCACGCTGACGCTGCATTCCGAGGAAATCAGCCGCTTGGAGGGGAGCTTGCTCATATAGGGATAGATGCCGTTGACGATGCTGCTTCGAAGCTGCTCATAGAGCTGAAGGTAGGCCGGCTTTTCGCTGTCTGTTAAAATTCTGTAGTTCATCTGGTATGATTAAATTCTCCAAAACTGATTCTTTTCATAAGTTCAGATGTATTGTATACTCATTCTTGATCTTTGTCAAGGAGGAGTAAAAATGATTACCAACAGTTCCATTAAAAATACTCGCTGGCTGTGCGTCACGGCGCTGTTCATGGCGCTCAATGTGGCGATGAGTTCCTACGGCGTGCCGGTTCCCGGCGGACATTTGTATCTGAACGATGTGGTGATCTGTACGGCGGCGATCGTGCTGGATCCGTTCTCCGCCTTCTGTGTCGGAGGCATTGGCGCATTTCTGGGCGATCTGCTGTTCTATCCCACGCCGATGTTCGTATCCCTGGTGACCCATGGACTGCAGGCGGTGGTGATCTCGCTGTGCGCGCGCAAGCTGCTGAAGGACCATCCGGTTGTGGCTTCCGGCATTGGCGTGTTCCTGGGCGCGATCGTCATGGTGGTGGGCTATTCCCTGGGCCGCGCATTCATCTACAGCACGCCCGAGTACGCCATTCTGAAGCTGCCCTTCCAGATTCTGCAGGCGGCCGTCGGCGCGGTTGCGGGCATGATCATCTGCTGGCGCTTCAAGCTGGTGAAGCAACTGCAGAAGACCGTTGGCAGGGGAATGCCGGCGGCCTAACACTGAGATCGAGGAAATCCGGCTGCGCCTTGGGCGGGCAGTCGGATTTTTTTGCGCTTTTTGGGTGGATGTGATATAATCTGAGCGTGGAGAGTCGGTTCCGCTGACGGCCGTGAAGTATCGGAGGCCAGTTCAAAACGGAGAAAGCGGCGGGGAAGGATGTTTCCGCCGAAAACGCGACAAAATATCACTCAGAATTATATGGGAGGAATGAATATGTGCACTGCTGCAACTTACAAAACCCGGGATCACTATTTCGGGCGAAACCTGGACTATGAATTTTCCTATGGAGAGCGCGTGACCATCGCGCCGCGGAATTTCCCCTTCCATTTCCGCAGGGTGGATGCGCTGGAGCGCCACTATGCCATCATCGGCATGGCCACCGTCATGGACGGATGTCCGCTGTTTTTTGACGGCACCAACGAAAAGGGACTGAGCATGGCGGGGCTGAATTTCCCCGGAAATGCGGACTACAAGCCGGAGATGGCGGGCAAGGACAACGTGACGCCGTTTGAGTTCATTCCGTGGATTCTGGGCCAATGCGCCGACCTGAAGGAGACGCGGGCGATGCTGGAGCGCATGAACATGGTGAAGATCAACTTCAGCGAGGCGCTGCCATTGCAGCCGCTGCATTGGATTATCTCCGACCGGGAGGGCTCCATCACGGTGGAGAGCGTGAAGGATGGATTGAAGGTCTATGACAATCCGGTGGGCGTGCTGACCAACAACCCGACCTTTGACATGCACCTGTTCAACCTGAACAACTATATGCATCTCTCCACGGAGCCGCCGGTGAATCATTTTTCACAGGCGCTGAACCTCGCGCCCTACAGCCGCGGCATGGGAGCGATGGGCCTGCCGGGCGACCTCTCCTCGGCTTCCAGGTTTGTGAAGGCGGCGTTCACCCGGATGAACTCCCTGTCCGGAGAATCGGAATCGGAGAGCATCAGCCAGTTCTTCCACATCCTGGGCTCTGTGGCGCAGCAGCGCGGCTGCGTGCACATGGGGGAGGACAAGTACGAGATTACGCTGTACAGCTCCTGCTGCAACACAGATCGGGGAATTTACTATTATACGACCTACGAAAACAGCCAGATCACCGGCGTGGACATGCACCACGAGGATTTGGACGGGACCGAAATCGTGACCTATCCGCTGATCAAGGGACAGCAGATCCGGATGCAGAACTGACAAATGAAACGGGCTGGATGAGAATAACTCATCCAGCCCGTTGAAGTTCATCGGCTGATCTGCACGATTTCCATTGCGGTGACCTGCGGCGGCAGTGACCGGGTCATCTGGCCGTTGTAGAGGACGCGAACGATATCGCCGAGGTTCAGATCCTCAGGAATTTCAATGTCCGCAAGATTGACCTGAACGGCATCGGTTCCTTCGCCGAGGATCAGGAAATCCTCGCCGATTTCAGTCACAGCGCCCTGCAGGCTGTAGAGGGGGAGCGCCAGGCCTGCGCTGATTTGGCCGGGCAGCGACATGGTGATTGCGCCGTTATAATAGACAGTCAGGGATTCGGCGGCGATCTCCTGTCCGGCCCAGTCGTCGGGCAGACGGACGAAAACCTCGCCCAGCGCATCCGTCTGGAGCAATACGGCGTTCTCCTCGGGGTAGCTCTCCGCAATCGCGCCCGTCAGACAGTGCATGCGAACGATGGATGCGGTAATCTGCGGGGGCAGAGAGCGGCTCATGCGGCCGTCGTAGTCGATGTAGAGAAAGTCGCCTGCGGCGATTTCGCGATCGGTTTCGAGGAAGGTCGCCTCGTTGATTTGCACCAGAACCTCTCCCAGTTCAGCCGTGTCGATCAGATAGCTGCCATTTTCGTCGATTTCTAGAACTGTGCCCTGCATGGAGACCAGCGCTTCTGAGACAGGCTCGCTGAGGGCGGCAAAGCCGAAGAGAAGCGCGATGGCGAGGAATATGGACAGTTTTTTCATGGAATCATCCTCCGTTCAAAGGTGTTTTTTGAAAACCAAACCTTTGACGCGGCGCGATGTCTGATAGTTCCATACCTGTGGAGTTACCGGAAAATGGATTTTCTGCAGGCGTCACTGATCGAGATATTTTTCAAAGTGCTGATAGTCCTGCGCGCCTGTCCAGGCGCCGCCCCATTCCCAACCATAGTGAAGGAACAGCTGGTAGCAGAGGTCGCTTTCGTCAATTTTGCCTTCGAAATTCTGAGTGCGGTCTGCATACGCAGCGCCGTTCTGCGGCGAGACATAGCTGCCCTTCACGTAGGGATTGATCTGCGGGTTGACGTCAATGGCCAGCCCGAGCGCATGATTCGACAGGCGATTCGTGCCGGCGATCAGGCGGAAGTTGAAGCAGGAGGTGTTGTTTGCAGACATGGAGGCGCGGTCGACGGCGTCAAAATCGTCCACCAGGCGCACCATCGTCAGAGGATATTTCGCCTCGAAGAGCACGCGGAAAATGATCAGCATTTCCCTGGCGACAGCGGCGTTGCAGATGATTTCGCCATGCTGAACGCTGCCGTCAAAGTCATAGTGCAGAATGGAAAGGTAGCGCAGATCGGAATAGGGAACCGTGCAGTCTGCACCATAGGAACGGCCATTGATGCGCTGCTTGATGTCCTCCTCGATGGGGCAGAAGGAAAAGCTGCTGTCAATGCTGAGCGAGTCAACGATGTTCATTTTCATTTCCTTCGCATCGACCCAGACGTCATTGCCATTCATCCGCACGCGCAGATAGCCATTGCGCTTTTCATAGAGGGGATAGGCGGTTTGGGGATCGAGCCTGCCGGCGGAGCCGCAGCCGGCATAGGGGGCGATGAGCGCCGGCGCGCCGTCAGCGGAAATGCAGACGGCGGAGCCCATTTCAGGCGCCTGTTCAGCGGCATCCAGCGCCCTGCCGATCAGGTCGGAGGAGAGTGTATTCGCAGCGGAAATGAACTCGGTGTATTGGGCGCTGATCCAGGCCTGAACGAAACCTGTGTCAATCAGGTGCCAGCCTGAAGCGCTGTCGATCAGCCTGGCGGTCGTGCCCCGCGGCAGCGCTCCGACAATCGCGTAGCTTGTGCCGGGGCCGGCGCGCAGATTGACGCTGGTATTGGCGATGCAGCGGACATAGGCTTCTTCTCCCACAGCTGCTGTTTCGGCGCCGGCTGGGGCGCACGGGCACAGCAGAAACAGCAGCGCAAATGCAAGGGCAAGACAGCGTTTCATCTCCCGAAACCTCCTTTTGCGGAGCACTTCATCTAGTAGAGGAGTTCCAGCTCGCTCAGCGCGCAGTCGGGGTAAGAGCTTCCGCTGTAAATGCTTCGGATTACAAAGCGGAATTCAGAGCCGATCATTGCCGTGGGAAGCTCAAAGGACTGGTATTCCCAAGTGTCCCCAAGGGTCAGCGTGGTTACAAAATTGCCGTCGCAATAGACATCGAGCTGCTGAATGCGCGCGTTTTTTCGCCAGACGGTGGTGTTTTTCACATAGCCGTTCAGGAAGCCAAGGGCGGAAACGCTGTACTTGCCGCCGTCGCGCACGGTCAGACAGATCCATTCGCCGGCGCCCTTTCGGTTGGTGTTCCAGGCGGTGTTGGAGTTGCCGTCAACAGCGCAGGAGGCCTCGACGGAGATGGATGTGGACTTGTTGACATAGGCGGAGCTGCGCGTGACGTCATAGCCGCCGTAGTATTGGCTGATGCTCGGAGCGACAAATTCCACATTTACCTCGCACTCCGCAGTGATGCCGTTGGAAGAGGCGGCAATGATGGCGGCGCTGCCGTCCGAGAGCGCGGTGACGACGCCGTTGGAGACGGAGGCCACGTCGGGGTCCGTGCTCGACCAGGTAACGGAGGCGTCGGTGGCGTCTGCCGGCAGGACGCTGGCGACGAGGCGGACTTCCTCTCCGGGGGTGAGACTGAGGGAGGTGGTGTTCAGGGAGATGGAGGTCACTTCAACGGTCGCGGGCCGGATTGTGACCACACAGGCATCCGCAATGCCATTGGAGGTGGTTGCGGTGATGATGGCGCGGCCTTCCCTCATGGCGACGACGAGGCCGTTGACCACCATGGCCACAGTGGAATCGGTGCTGTCCCAGGTGAGGGAGGCATCTGAAGCATCGGCGGGCTCAATGGCAGCGGTGAGCTGTGCCTGGCCGTTGGCATCCAGTTCGAGCAGATTCTGGCTCAGGTGAACGGCAGTCGCCTCGGTGGCAGGCTCGGGGAGCACGGTGATGGTGCAGAATTCCGTCCGTGAACCGTCCGTGACCGCGACGACCGTCGTTCCGGCGCTGACGGCGGTAACGGTGCCGAAGCTGTCGACGAGGGCGACCTGAGGACTGATGCTCTGCCAGACAAGGCCGGTGGAGGAGGCGTCGGAAGGCGTGAGAACCAGCACGAGGCGAAGCTGGTCGCCGACGGACAGGCTCTGCTCCAGCTGCGAGAAGGCGAAGCTCTCCGGGGGACCGGCGGCGTCCATGCGCTGTTTCAGCGCGGCCAGGCGGGAGACCGCGTCGAACAGACCGGCGGTGGGCATCTTTTCATACAGGGCTGCGGCTTCGGAGGCCATTCCCAGACTCTCCTGGACGCGGCCCTGAGCGTAATAGTACAGCGATTCGCAGTCAGGCAAGGCCCACCGGTTGAGCTCGGCAGCAACAGAGCTGTCGCCGATCAGAGGCAAAAACGCCTCGCTGGCTCCGGTCAGATCGCCTGAATAAAGCTTGATCATGCCTTCGGCATATGCGGCAACGCCGCCGGTTGCGCCCAAACGCGCGAAAAATGCCTGTGCAGAATACAGATTTTGCAGGTACTTTGCGCTGTCGGACAACGGCGTCAGACACATCATGGCCTTGCCGTATTCAGCTTCGAACTGCGCGCTCGTGGTGGAGGCCAGAGCGGGCGCAAATGCAATGGTCAGGACCAGCAGCAGGCAGAGCATGCCCTTTTTCAGATGCATGAAAATCCTCCTTAGCGCTCACGATGCAGAGGGATAGAGACGGATGATATGATAAAAGCGGAATTTTTGGGGCGAACCGGACTGAATAAATGTCGCCGCAAGGCAATGACAATCATGGTATCATTATAAGTTGCGGTTATACCTTTGTCAAGAAAGCGCGCGGAAAATGTGACAAAGCCTTTGCAAAATTCGGGCGATTGCGGTTGCCCAGAAAAGAGAACCCGCCCTGAGCTTCTCAGGGCGGGTCGGGATATTATTTCATCCAGGCGAAGTTGGTGTCCGTCAGGAAGGTGTCCATGCCGTAGAGCACGAGCATCCGGTCGATTTCCAGCTCCTTCGCAAGCGCGCTGATCGGGAGGCGGTAGTAGCGCAGATCCACGAGGGTGATGGACTTGAAGTAGTCCGCCGCAAAGGGGGCGAAGCAGTGTCCGAAGGAATCGCGGACGATCAGCAGGTTTTCTCCGTCGGCGCGGTCGGTCTCGATGGTCACGAGCGCGTGGTTGCCGTCCAGGAAGACGGGATACTTGTCCATCTCCGTCAGATGCTCGGGGAAGAACAGGGAGTCCGAGGAATCCCGGTCGTCGAACGAAACGGTGACGTTCCCCAGCGCCTGGCTGCGCCAGATTTCCACGCGATCCGGCTTGACATTCCAGAGCCCGGCCTTGGCATACATGGAGCCGTAGAAATCATCGATGGTTTCGATTTCATAGGACGAAGCATCGACGGGTGCAAGCCCCAGGGATTCGACGAAGCAAGCACAGGCCTCATAGGCGCCCCGGGAAGTCAGGTGATGATCGGTATGGTAGTAGAGCTCTTCGTCCGCGTGCGCGAGGAAGCGATCTTCGGGCCACAGGAAGGCGATGCCGTCGCTGAGCGCCTCCCGCACGGCCTCGGCAACCTCGCCGTCGGGATAGCTGGCGTGCAGCGCGGGAAGGACTTCCGGATGCATGTAGCCGCTGGTGGGGATCAGCATGACGCTGGTGGGAACGCCGGTGGCTTCGGCAAGGGCATTGATGCGGCTGCACTTGTTCACGACCTGCTCCATGTCCGCTTCTTCAGGAGCCGCGAACAGGCTGCCGTCCCTGCCGAGGATCACTCCGCTCAGACCGTTGCGGCCGCTGGCGAGCTCATAATACGCGTGCAGGCCGACGAGGGCGTCGCGGCCCGGAACATGGTCGGACAGCCAGGTTTCAAATCCGGATTCGAAGCTGCCGTCCAGAATGGAGGACAGGGAGACCTCGGGAAATTCCGCCAGTGTGCGCTTTTCCTTTTCGGAGAAGCTGTCGTGGGGCAGGAGGATGTACAGCAGCGCGAAGATTCCGATAAAGCTGCAGAAGAGGGCGATCTGCAGTTTCGCGAAGGGTTTTCTCTTTTTCGCCATGAGATCGCCTCCTTAGAATTTGAAATAGAGGAACGGGTTGTAGCTCTGGCTGACAAGAGCGGCGGTGCAGAGCAGCAGCGCGGCCATGCACAGCGCGATTTCCACCAGAGCAGCGACCTTGCGATGCGGCCGGCGGAAGCGCTTCCACAGGGAGGCGCCCAACGGAGTGCTGGCCAGGCAGGCGACGGCCAGCAGCGGCAGATAGCGCACGACGACGTTCAGCGCGTCGACGGAGATCAGCCCTTCCGTTTGGCCGAACATCGCGCCGAGACAGCGGACGCAGTCGCCCATGCCCGTGTCGAAGTAGAACAGCACCCAGCCAAAGACGATCAGCAGCAGCGCATAGAGGTGCTGGACAAAGGAGGGCGTCCTTTCGAGCCCCTTCAGCAGGAACGTCTTCTCAATCACCAGAATGACGAAGTAGTACAGGCCCCAGAGGATGAAGTTCCAGCTCGCGCCGTGCCAGAGGCCGGTGAGAAACCATACGGCGAAGAGGTTGAAGTACATCCTCAGCTTGCGCACGCGGTTTCCGCCCAGCGGGATATAGACATAATCGCGGAACCAGGTGCTCAGCGAGATGTGCCAGCGGCGCCAGAATTCCGTGATGCTCTTTGAAATATAGGGGTAGTTGAAGTTCTCCATGAACCTGAAGCCCAGCATATTGCCCAGACCGCAGGCCATGTCGGAATAGCCGCTGAAGTCGAAGTAGATCTGGAAGGTGTAGGCGATGACGCCGACCCATGCGGCCAGCACGCCGTTTTCCGCCATGCCCGGGCGGAGCGTATCCCACAGCAGGCCCATCTGGTTGGCCAGCAGCACCTTCTTGCTCAGACCGATGACGAATTGGCGCACGCCCATCGCAAACTGGGAGGGGCGCGCGCGCTTGCCGTCGATCTGCGCAGCGACGTCCTTGTAGCGGACGATGGGGCCTGCGATCAGCTGGGGAAACAGCGTGACGTACACGCCAAAGTCGATCGGGCTGCGCTGAACGGGCGCATCGCCGCGATAGACGTCGATGGAATAGGACATCGTCTGGAAGGTGTAGAAGGAGATGCCGATGGGCAGCGGAATCTGCGGAACGGACACATCCGGCAGGAAGGGGATGGCGTTGTAGATCTCCGTCAGGAAGCCGGCGTATTTGAAATAGCCCAGCGTGCCGAGGCTGATGAGCACGGCGCCGAGCACACAGCCCTTGGCCACGGCGGGTCGGCTCTCGCGATACTTGCCGA
This sequence comes from Candidatus Faecivicinus sp., assembly GCA_051883655.1. Lineage (GTDB taxonomy): Bacteria > Bacillota > Clostridia > Christensenellales > Aristaeellaceae > Faecivicinus. Next base: position 9,843 of record JBJEUD010000191.1, read on the forward strand.
TGAAATAGCCGAAGATGAAGTTGACCGTGGTGGTGAACAGCATCAGGAGCACGTAGACCGGCTCGCCCCATCCGTAGAAGATCAGATTGGCGATCAGCAGAAAGGGATTGCGCCATGCGCGGGGCAGCACGGTGAAGGCAAACAGCGTGATGGGCAGAAATACGAACAGAAACAGCGGGCTGGAAAAGACCAATGAATTCACTCCTTCCGTAAGTCAAGCCCCGCGCGCACGGAGCGACACGGGGCTTGCGCAGCTGGACGATGGGACTTACTGGAGGCTGTCGGTGTAAGTCTTGGTCAGATCCGCGGCATTTGCGGCCACGATCATGGCGACAAAATTGCCATTCGCGGTGACGGAGCAGGTCTTGATGATGGCGTATTCGTCGGGCAGATAGTTTTCGGTTTCGTTCAGCTTGGCCTGATAGCGGTTGTCCAGCGCGGTCTTGACGCGCGCGGCCGCGTCGCTGCCGGCGGCTTCGATCAGGATGATTTCATCGCACTTGATGCCGGTGGAGTTGATGGCCGCAGCGAACTGCTTCACGTCGGCGGCATCAATGCCGTACATGTCGCGCAGATCGTCGGCCGTCAGGGTCATCATCTCCTCGCCGAGGGAGAATTTGGTCATCACATCGGTCAGATTGACATTCACAGCCTTGGTTTCCTTGCCGCCGCAGGCGGTGAGGGTCAGCAGCATCGCGGCGAGCAGCAGAATGGAGCACAGCTTCTTCATGGTGAATCTCCTTTGTATTTCATGGATTGGGCGCATCACACGAGTGCATGGGTGTAGAGGTACTGGATCCAAGCCTTGCAGGCGATGTCCGTGAAGTGCAGCGCCTGGTCATCGGGATCGCTGCAGTAGTCGGCGGGCAGATTTCCTTCGGCATCGCGCATGATATAGGCGATATCGAGGAAGTAGACGCCGGAATCCGCCATCGTCTGGCAGTACTCGTACAGCTTGAGGTCGTATTCAAACAGCGCGCTGTTGTTGAGCTTGTTGTAGTCGCCCTTCAGGCGCGGCGTGGCGGACTGCACGAAGATTTGCACATTGGGCGACTTCGCCTTGATCCGGCTGATCAGCTGGATCATGTTCTGCGCGCTCTGCTCTGTGCCGTAGACGGCGATGTCGTTCATGCCCAGCATGATGAACACCTTCTGCGCACCCATCGCAGCGACGGCGTCCTCCAGCAGCATCTTCTTGCCCTGGAAGGAAGGGTGGAGCGATTTATTGCTGACAGGTGCGAGCGCATTGCCGCTGCCCAGACTGCCGGCGGTCAGGAACTGGGCGTTGCCGAGCAGGGAGGAATAGCTCTGGCGGGTCTCGCGGACGAAGTAGTTCAGCTTCAGCGTGACGGAGTCGCCGATGAACACAGAATTGTTGAAGTAGGAATCATCGACCATCGCGGTTTCCGGAAGGCCCAGCGCGCGATCCGTGTTGGGAACGCCGGAGAGCACCTGATAGCCGCCGGAGGACGCTGCGGTGTCAGTGGGCGCTTCCGTGGCGCTCTGCGGCATCGCGGTCACCTCCGCAGGAGCGGGTTCGGCCGTGGGAACGGGAGTTTCAGTGGCCGCCGGCGCTTCGGTGATCTCCGGCAGGGGCGTCGCGGTTTCAGCGGCGATGGAGGGATCGGGGAGGGCGACGAGCGGAGTATCGCCGGTATCCGGGCGCTTCAGAGCCGTGTAGATCAGAAAAACCGCGAGCACAGTCAACACCACGCCGGTCAACAGGCCCATCAGAAACGCTCTGCGCGTCTTCTGGCGCTGACGGCGCTTCTGCGCCGCGCGGCTCGACTTCCTGTGTGCAGAATTTTTGCGCCTGGATTCCGCCATATCCTTGTTAGCCATAATTCCACCTGCATTTAACATTGATTTTTGTATATTCTAAACATACTCGTCCATTATAAGGGCAAAAATGGGAGGTTGTCAATGCCTTTCGTATTAAAGAAAAGAGAAGATACAGGATGAAAATGAACGGCGATTCGGCGCGCGGGTACAAAGAAAGGAGGTCACTCGTCGGGAGTGACCTCTTCGGAAGGTTCGTCAGGCTGCGGGCACATTCGGGCGATCAGGAAGTGGATCTTGCAGCCGCGAGAGGTGTAGAGCTGCTCGTGTTCGCTGACGTAATTCGGAGTGAAGCCGGAGGCGTGCAGGTCGTCGGTGATGTAGGTCAGTTCGAAATTCGCTTCCGCAAAATACCGCTTGGAGGCGGTAAACAGCATGTCGTCGTCCGTTTTGAAGTAGATTTCTCCGCCGGGCTGAAGAAAGGCGCGGTACTGAATCAGTTGGCGGGGATGGGTCAGGCGGCGCTTGTGGTGCTTGGCCTTTTCGGTCCAGGGATTGCAGAAGTTGATGTAGATGCGCTCGATGCCGTCGCTGAGGTCGAAGGTGTCGTGGATATTGCAGGCATCCACGGCGGAATAGCGCAGGTTGTCCACGGGATCGTCGCCGTATTCGGCATTGGTGTGCTTGATGGAAACGGCCAGTACATGGCGTACCTCGTCGATGGCGATGAGATTGACATTCGGGTTGGCGTGAGCCATGGCGACGGTGGCGACGCCCTTGCCGCAGCCGATCTCCAGCCACATCGGCTGCTGAACGGGGAACAGCTCGCGCCAATGCCCCTTGTGGGTGGAGGGCGCGTCGACATAGTAGGGGCAGCTGTCGATCACCGGCTCAGTCCAAGGCTTTCGCCTCATTCGCATGGGGGATCGTCCTCTTTCTCCGCTTTCCGGGCTGCTTCCTTGGCGGCGGCCTTCTCCTCGCCATTGCGGATGTGGAATAGTGCGACCATACCGCCTACGGTAGAAACCACCCACAGCGCGAGACCTGCCTCCAGCGCGTTCAAGAACATGCACAGCAGGCCGCTGACATAGCAGACCACCAGCACGATACAGATGACATTGCGAATCCGTTGCTTGTTCAAGGCATGATGCTTCCTTTCATTGTCGATTTATAAAAAATTCGCCCCGGAAGGAGCTCTTCCCTTCTCAAAGGGACGGCTGTCGGAAAATTTAGCATTCCCCGCGGTTGAATCGCATGGACACAGCGGTTATACTTAAATGCAGTATATCAGGGGAGGGTGCACGCATGTTTCCGATTCAAGAATTTGAGAAGCGCTTTCGCGAGATCCTGGATCAGCTGGACGATCTGCGGGACGAGGCGGAGAGCGATCAGGCAGATGCCATCGACGAGATGAATGCGGACTTTGAGGACGCGCTGTTTGTGATCGAATCCATCTCTGCGGAGGACGATGACTGGCAGGAGGCGTTCTCCGACGCCCTGGAGGAATTCAAGGACCTGCTCGGGGAATACCGGAGGCTCTCTGAAGCTCAGCCCGAGCTGGCGGAGATTGCAAACCGGCTGCAGATGACGATCGCGCTGGCGGAGGGAAACCTCGGAACATGAAAGAAAGGCATTCCGTGAAGATCAGGAATGCCTTTCTTTCTTATCCAACGAGTTATCCGACGAGCTTTTCCAGCAGGTCGAGCTTGGCCTCGATGGTCCGAATGGAACTGGCCCAGAAGGCCTTGTCGGCGATGTCGATGCCTACGCTGGCGGCGACATCCCGGGCGCTGCCGGAGCCGGTGGCCTTCAGCAGCTGATCGTATTCCGGAACGAAGGCGTCGCCCTTCTCCTGGTAGCGGGCGTAAACACCGAGCCCGAACAGCATGCCGAAGGCATAGGGGAAGTTGTAGAAGTGGACCTCGGTGGAATAGTAATGGCTCTTGCAGGCCCACATATAGGGATGGAGGCAGTCGGGGTCCAGGCCGTCGCCATAGGTCTGCTTCTGGGCGTCGAGCATGATTTCGCACAGCTCTCTGGGGCTGAGGGCGTGATCCTTTCGGCGCTCGATGACCTCGGTCTCGAAGAGATAGCGGCTGAGAATGTCCACCACAACCTGTGCCGCGTCGCCGATCTGCTGCTCGAGCAGGGTGATTTTGGTGCGGTCGTCAGCGGTGGCCAGCGTCTTTTCCATCAGCAGCGTCTCATTGAAGATGGAGGCCGTTTCGGCCAGCGGCATGGGATAGTCGCTCATGAGCACGGAGCAGTCATCCAGGCAGGCGTTGTGATAGGCGTGTCCCAATTCGTGGGCCAGCGTGCTCACGGAGGAGTAGCTGCCTTCGAAGTTGGTCATCACATAGCTCATGCGCAGCGGATGGACGCCGGCGCAGAACGCGCCGCCCTGCTTGCCCTCGCGGGGATAGACGTCGATCCACCGGTCTTCAAAGGCGTGATCGATGAACGCGGACATCTTCGGGCTGAACCGGCCCATGATGTCCACCAGCGCGGCGCGCGCCTCGTCCAGGGAGTACTGCTTCACATATTCGCCCACGGGCGCGAACAGGTCGTAGAACTTCAGACCGCCTTCATAGCCCAGGAGCTTGGCCTTCAGGCGGAAGTAGCGGCGGAACATGGGAAGGCTGTCGTACATGGCGGAGAGCAGCGCGTCCAGAGTGGCGCGGTCCATGCGGCTGACGTCCAGCGCGGTATCCAGCACGGAATCGTAGTGCCTGAGCCCGGCCATCGTCAGCGCCTCGCCCTTGATGCCGTTCAGACAGGCGGCCATGGGGATTTCGATGCGGGGATAGGCGGCCAGCTCGGCCTCATAGGCGCGGCGGCGGACATCGGCGGAGGGGCTGTAGGCCAGCCCGCGGATGGCGGAGAGGGGCAGGTTCTCCACCTTGCCATCCTGCTCGAAGGGGATCATCAGGTTGGAATCCAGCTGGTCGCGCAGCTGTTCCCAGCTGCTGCCGCCGGTCATCTGCATCTTGAGCACGACGGGTTCCAGCGCGAGATCGATCACGTGCGCGGCGCTCTTTTTCATCTCGCGCAGCATGAAGGCGTGCTCCTCCAGCAGGGGGTGGCCGGCAATCAGCGCGTCCAGATCCTCCACCTGGCCGAGATAGCGGCTCAGCGCGCTGCTGACCTGGGCGGATTCGATGTTCAGCTGGATCACGCGGTCATAATAGGCGCGCCCGGCCTCGTTGTTGGCATCGACCGAGAGGGTCAGAAAGGTGAAATTTCCGATTTTGATCTGAAGCTCGGCCGTCATCTGCAGCTGAAGGACGATTTCGGTCAGACCGGCGGCGGGATCGTCGCCCGGCAGCGCGGCGACGGCCTTGCGAAGGGCGGCGAGCTTATCAAAGGCATCGGCGGTGTCGGAGAGCAGCTTTTCATCGGTGAATCCGGAATAGAGTTTGGATAGATCCCAGTTCATGGTGTTTTCCTCCCATGTGTTTTCTGTCGACATTATACCAGTTTCGGGCGCGGTTGACAACGGCTGTATCCATCTAAATAGGAAAGGTTACGCATTCAGCAGGTCTGCGGCGATCTCGCGATACAGCCGCAGCGCGGAGGGGAAGGCGACCGCGGAGAGGTCGTCGATGCAAAGATAGTCCGCGGGAGCGGCGGCTGCGTCGACCAGTGCGCCCTGCATTCGCCAGATGAGGTGGGTGAATACGTGCTTGCTTTCCGGGAGTGTGCGAACCGGGCGGATGCCGGAGAAGCCCTGATCCTCCAGCAGGGCGGGCAGCTCAGACAGCGGCGGATGTCCTTCGGCGGAGGGGAACTCATACAGCCCGCCCAACAGTCCGCGGGAGGGACGCCTGCGGACGAAGATGCCCCGTCCGCAGCGGGCGATGATCACGGTCAATTCCACCTCGCGCTTGGCGGCGGGCGGCTGTTTCCGGGGAAAGGATTCCGGGTCGCCGGCGTCGAACGCGTGGCAGTGCGCGGCGATGGGGCACTCGCAGCAATGGGGGTTCTTCGGCGTGCAGACGGAGGCGCCCAGGTCCATCAGCGCCTGGTTGTAGTCGCCGGGACGATCGGGATCGATCAACGACATGGCGGCATTCTCCAGGTCGAAGGGCGTCTTCAGCGGCGCGTCATGGGCCAGCACGCGGGAGAGAACGCGCGCCTGATTTCCATCCAGCGCCGGCGCACATCTCCCGTAGGCGATGGAGGCGATGGCGTTGGCGGCATAGGGGCCAACGCCGGGCAGGGTGCGCAGCTCGGCGGCGGAGGTCGGAAACTGTCCGCCGAATTCATGGACGACGCGCTTGGCTGCGGCGTGGAGATTGCGGGCGCGGGAGTAATAGCCCAACCCTTCCCACAGCTTGAGCACCACATCCTCCTGGGCTTCGGCGAGGGCTTCGACGGTGGGGAAGCGCTCGAGGAAGCGCTGATAGTAGCGCTCCACCGTCTCCGTGCGCGTCTGCTGCAGCATGATTTCGGACAGCCAGATGCGATAGGGATCCCGGGAGCCGCGCCACGGCAGCTCGCGGCGATTCTGATCATACCATTGAAGCAGGTCGGACGATAGAGACATGATTTTCCTCCTGACAGAACAACGCCCATGCGCGAAAGAATGCGCACGGGCGTTTGACGTGGACGATTATTCGCGGGCGATGGAAGCGACGCTGGTGCCCATTACATTCTGAATGGCGGTCCAAAGCTTGCCCATGTACTGCAGATCCTGATATTCCATACCGTCGAGCAGGTTGGCGGCCATATCGTCGGTCCACTGGCCGATGGCCAGCGTGCGATACCTGTAAAGGCCGTCGGAATCCTGATAGCGCAGCACGTAGGTGGGAATGTAGGCGGGGCTCACCACCGCGATGGAGCCGTCCGCCTGCTCCTCCAGCGTGAATTCGAAGATCAGGCCGCAGTCGTGGCCGGTGTCGCGCTGATTGGAGAGGAAGTTGCCGGGAGCGCACAGGCACAGCGTGTTGTGCGCCTCGCCGTTGACGGTGCCCGACAGCCAATAGGCGGGCTGGATGGTGTGGGGGTTATAGCCGAGAATGACGTCCGCACCGGCGTTGACCAGCACCTGGGCAATCTGCTGCTGGGTCTTGGTGGGATTGCTGGAGTACATCTTGCCCCAGTTGACGATGGCGATGACCACTTCCGCGCCGGCGTCGCGGGCCTTCTGAACGTCGCTGGCGGCGTCACTGTTGGCCACCAGGTTGACGCGGGCAAGGGCTGCGCTGCCGGGATTGCCGACGTTCAGCGCCTCACAGTAGGCGACAAAGCCGACGCTGATGCCGTTGATGTCCTTGATGACGGGCGCGGCCTTCTCCTCGGCGGTGGCGGCGACGCCCACATAGTCCAGACCGGCGGCGGAGACGTTGGAGATGGTGGCCTCCAGTTCTTCCAGACCGCCGTCCAGTGCATGATCGTTGCCCAGCATGAGCATATCGACGCCGATGTCGGAGAGCGCATCCAGAAGTGCAGAGGGCGTGAGCATCTTGCCGCTCTCGCCGGAGAAGCCCTGGGTGTCGCCCAGCGTACCCTCAACGTCGCCGATGGTGTAATCCGCGTTGCCGACCACATCGGCAATGTCGGTGAACATCGAGGTGAAGTCAAAGGTCTTGTCGGTGGGATTGTAAGCCGACTTGAGCAGATCCGTCTCCATCATGATTTCGCCCAGGACCCGGATCGTCGCGCTGCGGGGTTCGGGTTCAGGCGTGGCGGTGGGTTCAGGCGTGGATGTCGGCACGGGGGTCTCCACAGGTGCGGTGGCTTCCGCGCTGGCAGACGGAGAGGGCTCCGGGGTGCTGACTGCTCCGCTTGCGGCCGGCTGGTCGGTTCCGCCGGCGGTGTTCACGATTACGAGCGCAGCAACCGCTGCAATAATAATCAGTAGTGCGACGATGACGCCGATGCCCAGCGGGGTAATTCTGTAATGACCGATCCGCAGACCTCTTTTGTTCGAGTTCGACATCCTGCTTACCTCCATATGCTCAAGAGAATCAGACGAGTATACCTGCCGGGCCGTTTTCCTTCGAAGGGGCAAACGTCCGGCTGTTGCTCGTATTATATCATAAGTATTACAAAGCTGCAATGAATATTTGAAGACATTTCTGAATGATTTTGATTTTATTACAAATCATAAAGTTTCAATGACGGATTATTTTGGAATTTTGGCTGAATTATAACAAAAAATGCGAAAAAGACGAATTTTTTTCTCTTTTTCCGATTGACACCGCACTATAGATGTTGTATTCTTGTATTAGTGCAAATATATGTATGGTGCGGCGCGGTCACGCGCCCGGACAATATGGCAGAGAACCAAGTGCAACCGCGCAGAAAAAGGTGGAGGAACATATGGCAATGCTCCGGCTTGGAAAATTGAAGTTTCGATTTAAGGACGGCGGAATGGATTTTCGCTTGGGAGAGGGAAAGAAATATCATCTGGGCTTCAGCAGAAAAAATCAGGATGAAGAGTCGGAGGAATATGCCGACAGCTATGCTGGCTACGACGAGGATGCCGACGTGAATTACGATGGCCGCTTCGCCGACGAAGAGCAGGATTATGCGGACGACGGCTATGACGACTACGCGGAGGACGGCTCTGACGACCAGTATGGCGACGAGGTCTACGACGACGGCTACGGCGACGACCAGTACGCGGACGAGCCCTACGATGACGGTTACGGCGACGACCAGTACGGCGACGAGCCCTACGATGACGGTTACGGCGATGACCAGTATGGCGATGAGCCCTACGATGACGGTTACGGCGACGACCAGTACGGCGACGAGCCCTACGATG